>NZ_JBHVFU010000004.1:139621-561007 GCF_042801455.1 Streptomyces sp. NPDC057565
GCCTCCGACCGCCGGACTCAGCCGACGCTCAGAACCCCAGCTTGCGCAGCTGCTTCGGGACCCACCCCCACGGCCACCCTCGCACCCCTCGGCCCTGGGGGCCTCAGCGGCATCGGGCGACTGCGCCGGCCTCCGACCGCCGGACTCAGCCGACGCTCAGAACCCCAGCTTGCGCAGCTGCTTCGGGACCCACCCCCACGGCCACCCTCGCACCCCTCGGCCCCGGGGGGCCTCAGCGGCATCGGGCGACTGCGCCGGCCTCCGACCGCCGGACTCAGCCGACGCTCAGAAACCCAGCTTGCGCAGCTGCTTCGGGTCGCGCTGCCAGTCCTTGGCGACCTTCACATGCAGGTCCAGGAAGACCGGTGTGCCGAGCAGCGCCTCGATGTGCTTGCGCGACTTCGTGCCGACTTCTTTCAGCCGCTTGCCCTTCGGGCCGATGATGATGCCCTTCTGGCTGGGCCGCTCGATGTACACGTTCGCGTGGATGTCGAGCAGCGGCTTGTCCGCGGGCCGGCCCTCGCGCGGCAGCATCTCCTCGACGACGACCGCGATCGAGTGCGGCAGCTCGTCGCGTACGCCTTCGAGCGCGGCCTCCCGGATCAGCTCCGCGACCATCACCATCTCGGGCTCGTCGGTGAGGTCGCCCTCCGGGTAGAGCGGCGGGCTCTCGGGGAGCAGCGGCGCGATCAGGTCAGCGAGAAGGTCGACCTGGCTGTCCTTCACCGCGGAGACCGGAATGATCTCTGCCCATTCAAGGCCGAGCTCCTCGCCGAGACGGGAGACGGCGATCAGCTGTTCGGCGAGCTGCTTGGAGTCGACCAGGTCGGTCTTGGTGATGATCGCGATCTTCGGGGTCTTCTTGATGCCCGCGAGTTCCTTGGCGATGAACTTGTCGCCGGGGCCGAGCTTCTGGTCGGCGGGCAGGCAGAAACCGATGACGTCGACCTCGGCCCAGGTGGTCCGCACGACGTCGTTCAGTCGCTCGCCGAGCAGCGTGCGCGGCTTGTGGAGGCCGGGGGTGTCGACCAGGATCAGCTGTGCGTCCTCGCGGTGCACGATGCCGCGCACCGTGTGGCGGGTCGTCTGGGGCCGGTTGGAGGTGATCGCCACCTTCTGGCCGACCAGAGCGTTCGTAAGGGTGGACTTGCCCGCATTGGGGCGGCCCACGAAGCAGGCGAAGCCGGCCCGGTGGGGGGCGTTGTTCTCAGCCTGCTGCGCAGCAGCTTCTGGGTTCGGTCGAGCGCTCATGGCGCCCATTGTCCCCGATCCCGGCGGCCCCGCCGCACAGCGGGCGGCCTGCTGTCGTCTCAGGCCCTACGGATGCGGCTCCGCCGGGCCCGTATCCACATCCCCGTACCGCCGCCGACGATCACCAGCAGGACCGCGGCCATCAACCAGGGCAGTGCGACGTACCGGGCGGCGGCGGACTCACGGGTGTCGCGGGCGCTCGCGGTCAGTTCGATCTCGCCCCATTCCAGCTGCGGTGCGTCGGCCCACTGCTCGGTCAGCCTGACCTCCTGGCGGGGCAGCAGCTCGGACGGGATCCTCTTCAGGTCGCGGGCGAGCAGGGTGCGGCCGAAGAGCCCCTGGGCCTTGAGGGCGACCTTGGGGTTGAGGGTGACGTTCCCGCGGTTGTGGAGGGTGTACGAGATGACGGCCCGGCCCTTTCCGGTGCCCGGGACGAGCGGCTGGGTGTGTTCGACGGTGACGTCGTCGACGGACAGCGCGGGCATCGTCGGTCCGTTGACCCGGAGATAGATCCGGGCGCCGACCGCTTTGCGGATGCCGACGGCGACGGCTCCCCGGTCGGCGGGGTCGATGCGTTCGTCGAGAGCGACGAGGGCGCCCGGGTGGTCGCCGGGCTCGGCGGTCTCCGGGAGGGTGACGGTGACCGGCACGGTGACGGAGCCGTGCGGTTTCACGGTGACCTTGTCGCGGCCGGTCCTCGCCCAGGCGCCGATGGAACGCTGCTTCTCGTCCGGGGTGCGGACGGCGAACCCGCCGTCGCGTTCGGTGTTGTAGGCATCGGCGGCATACAGCCGGAAGGTCAGCGGCTCGGCGGTCATGTTGGTGACGGTGACCTTGTCGGTGAGGGTGGCACCGGGGTCGGCGGAGAGATAGAAGTACGGGCGCTGCCCGTACTTCGTGGTGGCCGGGTAGACGGACCAGCTGCCGTTGTCGGCGGCATGGCCCACGGGTGCGCCGAACAGCAGCAGGACGGCGGCCAGAAGGAGTGCGTACAGCTTGCGCACGGTGCGGAACCCCCAGGGTGCTCGGTACGGACGGGGTGGGCCGGCCGGGTTCACCGCCCGGCCCACCGGTCGGTCGGGGACCGACGCTCAGGTGAGGGTGAGCGTCAGCACGCCGGAGTACGTGCCGGTCGCGGTGTACGCCGGTACGTCCAGGGCGAGCCGGGCGTCGACGGTGAACTCACCGCCGGTGAACGCCCCGTTCGGGGTGGACGCCAGGGTGGCGCCCGCACTGCCGACCGAGCCCTCGGACCCTGCGGCGCAGGTGCTCGGGCTCCCGGGCTTCGTCCCGCAGAGCGGGGTCCAGCTGAGCGCGGAGGCGCCGATCGTCGCACCGCCGGGGCCGCTGAAGTCGGTGACCTTGCCAGTCAGGGACCAGCCCGCGGGACCACCGCGGAAGTCCTGGACCGTCACCGTCTGCAGGGAGCCGCGGGAGGCGCCGCCCGTGCCGAAGTCGACCGCCGACATCTCGACGGTGTCGCCGGCCTGGGTCATGGACAGGGTGCCCGCCTTGACGGACGAGGTGAGTCGCTGGCTGTCGCCGGGGATCTCCCCGCCGCCACCGGTGACGGTGTACGCCTGCGGGCCCGCGCCCTTGTCGGCGTCCCAGCCGGAGCCCTCGTACGCGACGATGCCGGTGGTCGCCGGATCGTTGACGGTGAGCTGTCCGGTGAAACCGCCGTGGTTGTCGGCCGTCACCGTGACCGTGTCCGCGGTCTGGGTGCCACCGGCCCGGCCCGCCAGGGTGACGTTCGCGCCCGCGGTGAACTTCGATCCGGTCACGGTGACCGGGTCGCCCGCCTTGCCGGAGGCCGTACCGAGCTGGATGGCACGCTCGTTGACCTGGCCGCCGCCGTTCGTCGCGATGACCGTCTGGGAGACGGGGGCGGGCGGGTTCGTCACCGTGCAGGGGGTGTCCAGCTCCATGATGTAGCTGGTGTGGATGTTGTAGTCGCCGGGCGAGAGCGTGATCTCACCCGGTGCGGTGACCGTGAAAGCGCCCGTCATGGAGAAGGACGGGAAGTTGCCCTTGCCGGGTACGGGGTCGTTCTTCTTGGGACCGGCGACGGTGACGCTGCCGCTCTGGGCGCCGCCGACGGTGACCTTGCCGGTCGGCGTCATGATGTCGGCGGGCAGGGCCAGATCGACCGGGTTGCTCGCGGCCGGCTTGACCACGGTGTACGTGACGTTGACCGTGTCGCCCACCTTCGGGGCGGCGTTGTCGACGCTGATCTGCGCCGTCGTCGTCCCGTCGATCGGCGGGATGCCCGCGATGGCCGGCGGGATGCAGTGCGTGGGGAAGTCCACCGCGACGGAGGCCGCCGCCAGGGCCTGCGCGGGGCCTGCGAGCGCTCCTCCCCCGGTGACGACGAGCGCGGTGACGCCGAGCGCGGCGGCCCAGCGGCGCCTGCGGTCCGGGTGTCTTCGGGCGGCGGATCTTCGAATGGTCGGATGCGTGGTCGGACGCATGGAACCCCCTCCTGCGGGACGCGGCGCAGCGGCTCTTCTGCGCCGGCAGGGGGCCATTGATGACTCCGGTCGAAAAGAAGTCAATGGCAGCGAAATGCCCCGACTGATGGGCCATCAGATGCTGTCAAGATCCCTGCTCCCAGGGATCCTGACGACATCCGAGGTCAGCCGGCCGTCACACTGACCCGCACCGCGCCGTCCGGTCCGGCCAGCAGGACCGGGGTCTGCGGCCCGCCCAGGTCCCGTACCGCCGCGCGGTCCGCGTCCGACGGGGTCTCCGCCTCGGAGACGATCGCGGCCGCCTCCAGAGAAGTGGCGCCGCTGGCCACCGCCATCGCGACGGCGGTCTGCAGGGCGCTCAGCTTCAGCGACTCCAGCTGTACGGTGCCCGCGACATACGTACGTCCGGTCTCGTCCCGTACGGCCGCGCCCTCCGGCACACCGTTGCGGGCGCGGGCGCTGCGCGCCAGCGTGACGATCTTGCGGTCCTCGGGGCCGAGGTCGGTGCTCTCAGTCATGTGCCGAGCATACGAAGCGGACGGCCGGGGACCGCAAGCGCCCGCTGCTGGGAGTGCCGGCGACCGCACAGGGCGAACTGTTCGGGGGCGTGCGGACGGCGGTGGCGGCAGTCCTCCGCCACACGTGACGGGCCACGGCCGGCCCCCGTGGCGGTGGAGGAGCGGGCCCGGGGCGGCGCCCGGGGCGGCGCCCGGGGCGGCGCCCGGGGCCCGCTCTACCCCCGGTCCAGCCGCAGCCGCTCCGCCCGCGGCAACCCCGCCACCACCAAGTCGTACGAGTCCTCGATCAGCTCCCGCAGCAGGCGCCCCGGCACCCCCGACACCGTCACCGTGTTCCAGTGCCGCTTGTTCATGTGCCACCCCGGGGCGATCGCCGCGTACTTCTCCCGCAGCCGCACCGCATCATCCGGATCGCACTTCAGATTGACCGTGAGCGGCCGTGCGTCCAGCGTGCTGAGTGCGAACATCTTGCCGAGCACCTTGAACACCGAGGTCTCCGGTCCGAACGGAAACTCCTCGACGCTCGCGTTGAACTCCAGGCAGAACGCCCTCAACTCCTGCGGGGTCATTCCGCTGATGCCTCGTCCGGCACCACCGGCTCCACCAGCACCGTGACGATCTTGTTCCGGCGCCCCGCCGGGGACTCCGCGGTCAGCCGGAGCCGACGCCCGTCGGGAAGATCGACGACCGCGGAAGCCCCGGCGATCGGCACCCGGCCGAGCGCCTTCGCCAGGAGTCCACCGACCGTCTCCACGTCCTCGTCGTCGAACGCGTCGACCCCGAACAGCTCGCCCAGGTCGCCGATGTCGAGCCGGGCGGTCACTCGGAAACAGCCGTTCTCCAGCTCCTGGACGGGCGGGAGCTCACGGTCGTACTCGTCGGTGATCTCACCGACGATCTCCTCCAGGATGTCCTCGATCGTGACGATGCCCGCCGTGCCGCCGTACTCGTCGATGACGACGGCGACGTGGCTGCGGTCCTGCTGCATCTCGCGCAGCAGATCACCGGCGTTCTTGGTGTCTGGCACGAACGCCGCAGGACGCATCGCCGTGGAGACCGGATCGGCCTCCGACTCCCGGTTGATGTGCGTCTTGCGGACCAGGTCCTTGAGGTAGACGATCCCGACGATGTCGTCCTCGTTCTCCCCGGTGACCGGGATCCGGGAGAACCCGGAGCGCAGGGCCAGGGTCAGCGCCTGCCGGATCGTCTTGTACCGCTCGATGCAGACCAGGTCCGTCCGCGGCACCATCACCTCGCGCACCAGCGTGTCGCCGAGCTCGAAGACCGAGTGCACCATGCGCCGCTCCTCGTCCTCGATCAGCGACTCCTGCTCGGCGAGGTCGACCATCGCCCGCAGTTCCGCCTCGCTGGCGAACGGGCCCTTGCGGAACCCCTTGCCGGGGGTGAGCGCGTTGCCGAGGAGGATCAGCAGCTGGGGGATCGGGCCCATGATCCTGGCGAGCGGCAGCAGCACGTACGCCGCCGCCGTCGCCGTGTTCAGCGGGTGCTGCCGCCCGATGGTGCGCGGCGAGACGCCGATGGCGACGTACGACACGAGGACCATCACGCCCATCGCGACGGCCAGCGCCTCCCAGGTCTCCGGGAACTCCCTCAGGCACGCGTACGTGACGAGCACACCGGCCGACATCTCGCAGGCGACCCGCACGAGCAGGGCGACATTGAGATAGCGGGTCGGGTCGGCCGCGACCTGTTCCAGCTTGTCGCTGCCGCGCCGCCCGGAGCGCACCGCCTCGGCCGCCCGGAAGCTCGACGTGCGGGCGATGCCCGCCTCGGCGCAGGCCGCCAGCCAGCCGAACACGACCAGCAGGACGGCACCCAGGACGAGAGGGACGCTCACGAGACGGTGGGGGCGGGCGACGGACCGGTCAGGCCGTGCTCGGCGCGCCAGCCGTCCACGATCGCTGCCTGGAGACCGAACATCTCGGCCTTCTCGTCCGGCTCCTCATGGTCGTACCCCAGCAGATGCAGCACCCCGTGGACGGTGAGGAGCTGGAGCTCCTCGTCCATGGAGTGCCGGGTCTCCGCGTCCTCGCCCTGCTTCGTCGCGACCTCCGGGCACAGCACGATGTCCCCGAGGAGCCCCTGCGGGGGCTCCTCGTCGTCCTTCGCCGGCGGACGCAGTTCGTCCATCGGGAAGGACATGACATCCGTCGGACCCGGCAGGTCCATCCACTGGATGTGGAGCTGCTCCATGGCGTCGGCGTCCACCACGATCACCGAGAGTTCGGAGAGCGGGTGGATCCGCATCCGTGCGAGCGCATAGCGGGCGATGTCGAGGATCGCCTGCTCGTCGACCTCGGTTCCGGACTCGTTGTTGACGTCGATCGACATGGTGCGCTGCGACTACTTCCCGTTGTGGCTGTCTCGGTTGTCGTACTTCTCGTACGCGTCGACGATACGGCCGACCAGCTTGTGCCGGACGACATCCTGGGAGGTAAGCCGGGAGAAGTACACGTCCTCGACCCGGTCCAGGATCTCCTGGACCTGACGCAGGCCGCTCTTGGTCCCGTTCGGCAGGTCGACCTGGGTCACGTCACCGGTGACGACGATCTTCGAGTCGAAGCCGAGCCGGGTCAGGAACATCTTCATCTGCTCGGCGCTGGTGTTCTGCGCCTCGTCGAGAATGATGAACGCGTCGTTGAGCGTTCGTCCGCGCATGTATGCCAGCGGCGCCACCTCGATCGTGCCCGCCGCCATCAGCCGCGGGATCGAGTCGGGGTCGAGCATGTCGTGCAGCGCGTCGTAGAGCGGGCGCAGATACGGGTCGATCTTGTCGAAGAGCGTGCCGGGCAGGAACCCGAGCCGCTCCCCCGCCTCGACGGCGGGCCTGGTCAGAATGATCCGGCTGACCTGCTTGGACTGCAGTGCCTGGACCGCCTTCGCCATGGCGAGATAGGTCTTGCCGGTACCGGCGGGTCCGATGCCGAAGACGATCGTGTGCTTGTCGATGGCGTCGACGTAGCGCTTCTGGTTGAGCGTCTTGGGGCGGATCGTGCGACCGCGATTGGAGAGAATGTTCTGGGTGAGCACCTCTGCGGGTGTCTCGCCCTGCGGCTCCCCCTGCCCGTTGCCGCTCGCCCGGAGCATGGCGATCGAGCGTTCCACTGCGTCCTCCGTCATCGGCTGCCCGGTGCGGAGCACGAGCATCATCTCGTCGAACAAGCGCTGAATCAGGGCGACATCAGCTGCGTCACCCGTGGCTCGGATTTCGTTGCCCCGGACATGAATATCGGCCGCCGGGAACGCCGTTTCGATCACGCGCAGCAGCGAGTCGCCCGATCCCAGGAGCATCACCATGGGGTGTGCGGCCGGAATCATGATCTGGGCACGCGCCTGCGGCTGTGTGGGTGTCTGAGTCATGGGCCGGCCCTCGGGCCTGCACATACCTCCCGTTGCAGGGTTCTCGCCGCTCGACAACCTCTGGACTTCCAAGCCTACGACTCCGCACGGACAACACCGAGGGCTTTTTCGCACACGATGCGAACGCCTGTGCCCGTCTCACGCGAAGTGACGGAAGCCGATGGTCGGTACGGCCCGGCGCAGCGGCCACGGCCGGGCGGCGGCGGGAAGCAGATGCTCCAGGAACGCGTACCGCTGGAGGGCCGCCGGATCCTGCCCGTCGCAGGTGCGGACCCGCTGCCACCAGGCGGCGATCTCCGCCCAGCCCGGCGCCGACAGGGACCCGCCGAACTCCTGGACGGAGAGCGCCGCGGTCAGTCCCGCGAAGGCCAGCCGATCGGCCAGCGGCCAGTCCGCCAGGGTCCCCGTGACGAATCCGGCGACGAAGACATCGCCCGCGCCGGTCGGGTCGAGGGCCTCGACCTCGATAGCGGGCACCTCGGCGGTGACACCGGTCTCCGCGTCCACCGCGTAGGCGCCCTCCGCACCCAGCGTGACGACGGCGAGCGGCACCCGTTCGGCGAGGGCGCGGGCTGCGGCACGGGGGCAGTCGGTACGGGTGTAGCGCATCGCCTCCTCCGCGTTGGGCAGGAACGCCTGGCAGTACTGCAGGTCGGGAAGCGCGTCCAGGTCCCAGCGGCCGGTCTCGTCCCAGCCGACGTCGGCGAAGATCCGGGCGCCGTGCCGGGCCGCGACGGCGACCCAGGGCTCGCTGCGGCCGGGGGTCAGCGAGGCGATGGCGGCGCGGGCGCGCGGCGGGCAGCGCGGGAAGGCCCGGTCCGCGTGCGAGGGGGTGACGGGCGGCGGGGCCTCGTGTCCGTGCGAGACCATCGTCCGCTCGCCCTCGTACGCCATGGAGACGGTCACCGGCGAGTGCCAGCCGGGGACGGTGTGCGACATCGAGAGGTCGATGCCCTCGCCCTGTTCGAGGGCGTCCCAGCAGTACTCCCCGTAGTGGTCGTCGCCGAACGCGGCGGCGAGCGAGGTGTGCAGTCCGAGCCGGGCCAGTGCGGTGGCCATGTTGGCGACGCCGCCGGGGCTGGAGCCCATGCCGCGGGCCCAGGACTCGGTGCCGCGGACCGGGGCGCTGTCCAGCCCGGTGAAGACGATGTCGAGGAAGACCGTGCCGGTGAGGAACACATCGCAGTCCGGGTCCTGCGGGGCACGCAGCCCGTCCAGTGGGTCGATGCCTGGATTGTCTGTACTCACCTTGCACTCCCCGGTCGTGGCAGATCCGGCCAGTGTGCCCGATTCCCCCCTGCATCCGGGGTGGGTCCGCGCCGTCGCGCCGCGCGGGCGTGAGCGGGACCGGTGCCCGACGCGCCCCGGGTCCGCACACACCCACACTGACCTGCGTAAACATGCGCTGTTACCCGCCCCATATGGCGGCAAACACAAATGTGACCCAGATCACTCAGGGGCGCCTTTCGGTCGACTGTGCGCACTTGATACAAATTGGCCCGCGCGCACCGTCGCCGATCGACACCGACGAGTGCCACGTCCCCCTGCTGTACCTCCCCCCGCCTTCCCTGCCTCCTTCGGCATGTCTTCAGGAACGCCCATGTCCCCGCGCCCTCGCGCCGCGTGGCCCCTGGTCGCCGTGTTCACCGCCGGTTACCTCGCCGCCTATCTGCTTCCCACCATCGTCGGCCGGCTCTCCACCCATCTGGGCCTCAGCGCGGCCCAGGCGGGCCTGGTCGGCAGCGCACTCCTGCTGAGTTCGGCCACCGCCGGATTCACACTGGCGGGCCGGGTCGAGCGGTACGGGTCGCAGAGACCGGCGCGGGCCGGACTGGCCCTGGCCGTGGTGGGCTACGGCTGCGCCTCACTGGCCGGTTCCGTGCCCCTCGTGGTCATGGGCGCGGTGATCGGCGGGCTCGGCTCGGGTACGGCGACGGCAGTGGCCGCGGCCGGTATCGCCGCACAGCGCGATCCGCACCGGACCTCGTCCCTGGGCCTGCTGAGCGTCTCCGCGACCGCGGGCGCCCTCTACCTGACGATCCCTCACCTGGGTGGTGGCCATCGGCTGCCGTTCGCCTCGATCGCCCTGGTCGCCCTGCTCGTCTGGCCCGCCACCGCGCGGCTCGGCGGCTCGGCGCCCACCGGTTCGACGGCACCGGTGAGCGGCCGGCTGCCGCACCGCCGCTCCGGTCTGGTGCTGGCGGGCGGCATGCTCGTCTGGTCGATGGCACAGAACGCCCTGTGGGGGGTCAGCAGCCGGATCGGCGTGTCCCAGGCCGGGCTCTCGGAGGTCACCATCGGCGCGGTGTTCGCCGCCGCGCTCGGCGCCGGCCTGCTCGGCGTGACGGGCGCCGGAGTGCTGGGCGCCAGACTCGGCCGGGCCGTCCCGATCGGTCTCGGCACCGTGATCATCGCGGGCAGCATCGTGCTCAGCTCGTCGGCCGCCGGACTCGGCTCGTTCGCCACCGGCGAGATCGCGTGGAACACCGTCTACCCGGTGGTCCTGTCGTATCTGATCGGTCTGGCCGCGTCCCTGGACGTGCGGGGCCGCTGGGCGGTCCTCGCGGGCTCCGCGTCGTCCGTCGGCGTGGCCTGCGGCCCGGTCCTCGGCAGTGTGCTGTCCGAGACGGCCGGCTACCCGGTGATGGGCCTGATCCTGGGCGCCGTGACCCTGTTGGTCGCCGCCCCGGTCACGGCCGTCGCGCTGCACACCGGCGGCCGTCCGCTGGTGCCCGGCTCCGTCCGCCGCCGGGGTGGCGCCCCCGCGGCGCTGCTCGCCGCGACCACCGGCACGCTGTCCGGCGCGGTGCCCAGGATGGGCGCGCCGGAACAGGCCGTCACGGAGATCAGCATGCCCGCGCTGCGCCGCAGGCGCCTCGGCAGGAACGCGTTCCGGACGGCCGGTCCGTCGGGCGCGGACGGTCAGAGCCTGCCGGGTGACCTCTGATCGGGCGGACGAAAGTCACCCGGCAGGCCCTCAGTCGAACGCGTACGCCTCGACCTCCGACAGGTAGCGCGACCTGCGCTCCTCGTCGTGGTCGAGGAAGGCCGCCTCGAAGGAGTTCCGGGCCAGCGTGCGCAGCTGCTCACGCTCCAGTCCGAGCGCCTCGTGGACGGCATGGAAGGTGTCTCCGACGTATCCGCCGAAGTACGCGGGATCGTCGGAGTTCACCGTGCAGAGCAGCCCGGCGTCCAGCATCGCCCGCAGCGGGTGCTGCTCCAGGGTGTCGACGGCGCGCAGCCGTACGTTGGACAGCGGGCAGAGGGTGAGCGGCACCCGGTCGGCTACGAGCCGCTTCACCAGGTCCGGGTCCTCCAGGCAGCGCAGCCCGTGGTCGATGCGCTCGACCCCGAGGACGTCGAGCGCCTCCCGGATGTACTCCGGCGGCCCCTCCTCCCCGGCGTGTGCGACCTTCCGCAGCCCGAGCGCCCCGGCCGCCTCGTACACCTCACGGAACTTCGCGGGCGGATGCCCGACCTCCGCCGAGTCCAGGCCGACGGCGCTGATCCGGTGCAGGTACGGCTTCGCGGCGTCGAGGGTCTCCAGGGCCGATTCGGCGGACTGGTCGCGCAGGAAGCACATGATCAGCTGGGTGGAGATGCCATGGGTCTCCTCGCTGCGGTCGAGCGCCCGGCCGAGTCCTTCGACGACGGTGCCGATCGGGACGCCGCGGGCGGTGTGCGCCTGCGGGTCGAAGAAGATCTCCGCGTGGCGGACGCCCTGGGCGGCCGCGCGGGTGAGGTAGGCGTCGGCGAGCTGCTCGAAGTCCTCCTCGGTGCGCAGGACGGCCATCAGCGCGTAATAGAGGTCCAGGAAGGACTGCAGATCGTCGAAGAGATAGGCGGTGCGCAGCTCTTCGGTGTTCGCGTACGGCAGCTCCACGCCATTGCGCTCGGCGAGGGCGAAGGCCAGCTCGGGTTCGAGGGTCCCTTCGATGTGGAGGTGGAGTTCTGCCTTGGGGAGATGCACGGGTTGCTCGCTCACTCTTGCTGCCGGTTACTGCTGTTGTTGATGTCGGCTCGGGACGGGAACGCTGATCAGGTCCTGGGCGATGGTCAGTTCGCCCTCGAACCCGGCGGCGCGAGCCTGCGTGGCGAAGACATCCGGATCGCCGTACCGCTGCGAGAAGTGCGTCAGCACGAGATGCCGTACGCCCGCCTCCCGGGCCACCCGGGCCGCCTGTCCGGCGGTGAGATGGCCGTGGTCGGTGGCGAGCCGCTCGTCCTCGTCGAGGAAGGTCGACTCGATGACCAGCAAGTCGCACCCCTCGGCGAGCGTGTACACGCCGTCGCAGAGCCTCGTGTCCATGATGAACGCGAAGCGCTGTCCGCGCCTGCGCTCGGAGACCTCGTCGAGGCCGACGCCGCCCAGCGAGCCCTCGCGCTGGATCCGTCCGACGTCCGGACCGCTGATCCCGTGCTCGGCGAGCCGGTCGGGCAGCATGCGCCGCCGGTCGGGCTCGACGAGGCGGTAGCCGTACGACTCGACGGGGTGGGAGAGCCGGTGGGCGTGCAGGGTGTATGCGGCGGTCTCGACGAGGATCCCGTCGGCCGCGACCGGGGCTTCGGTCAGCTCGACGGATTCGCGGTAGGCGGTCGCGTACCGCAGCCGCTCGAAGTACTGCTGCCCGCTCGCCGGGTAGTGCGCGGTCACGGGGTGCGGGACCTGGTCGAGGTTGATGCGCTGGATCACCCCGGCAAGGCCGAGGGAGTGGTCGCCGTGGAAGTGCGTGACGCAGATCCGGTTGATGTCGTGCGCGGCGACACCGGCGCGCAGCATCTGGCGCTGGGTGCCCTCGCCGGGGTCGAAGAGGATGCCCTCGCCGTCCCAGCGCAGCAGATAGCCGTTGTGGTTGCGGTGCCTGGTGGGGACCTGGCTGGCGGTGCCGAGGACGACGAGTTCGCGTATGGACATGAGTGCGGCGGCCTGCGATTCGGGTGGTTCGGCGTTATCCGGGCGGCCACTGCATTCCGCGGCCGCCCAGGACGTGGGCGTGCGCGTGGAAGACGGTCTGCCCGGCACCGGCACCGGTGTTGAAGACGACCCGGTAACCGGTGTCGGTGATCTTCTCGTCGGCGGCGATGTGCCCGGCCTCGCGCAGTATGTCGGCGGCGATCTGCGGCTCGACGGCGGCGAGGGTGGCGGCGTCGCGGTGGTGGACGCGGGGGATGACGAGGATGTGGGTGGGGGCCTGGGGGTTGATGTCGCGGAAGGCGACGGTCGTCTCGGTCTCGCGGACGATGGTTGCCGGGACGTCTCCCGAGACGATCTTGCAGAACAGGCAGTCGGGCTGCGGTTCTCCCGCCATGGCCGGGCTCCTCGGTCGCGTGGTTGATCCGTACACGGGCATGCTATCGGGCGCGGTTGCCCCGTTCCCGAAACCGGGAGGCGGAGCCCCGGTCCTGGGAAGGGGCGGACAGCGGAACGAGGGCCTTTCCCCGGATCGGTCCGGATCCGGGGAAAGGCCCCGGCCCCCTACCCCGGCAGACCCGGTGCCGTCTTCGCCGGGCTTTCCGCGAGCCCCTCCAACGCGATCCGGATCGCCGCGTCCAGCTGCGGATCCCGCCCCGCCGCATGGTCCTGCGGCGCCATCACGACCTCCACATCCGGGTCCACCCCGTGGTTCTCCACACCCCAGCCGTACCCCTCCAGCCAGAACGCGTACTTGGGCTGCGTGACCAGCGTGCCGTCGACCAGCCGGTACCGGCTGTCGATGCCCACCACGCCGCCCCACGTCCGCGTACCGACCACCGGCCCGATCCCGAGCGCCTTGATCGCCGCGTTCACGATGTCGCCGTCCGAGCCGGAGAATTCGTTCGCCACGGCGACCACCGGACCGCGCGGCGCGTCCCCGGGGTAGCTGTACGGCTGCATGCCGCGCGGCAGGTCCCAGCCGACGATGCGGCGGGCCAGCTTCTCCACGACCAGCTGCGACGTGTGACCGCCACGGTTCTCGCGTACGTCCACCACCAGCCCCTCACGGGCCACTTCGACCCGCAGGTCCCGGTGGAGCTGCGCCCAGCCGGAGCCGACCATGTCGGGGACGTGCAGGTAGCCGAGGCGCCCGCCGGAATGCTCGTGCACGTACGCCCGTCGGTCGGCCACCCACGCGTGGTACCGCAGCGGCTCCTCGTCCGCGGTCGGCACGACGACGACATGACGCAGGTTGCCACCGTCCGCCGGCGAGACGGTCAGCTCGACCGGCTTGCCCGCCGAGCCGGTGAGCAGCGGCCCGGGCCCGGTCAGGGGGTCGATCGCCTGCCCGTCGACGGCGAGGATCGCGTCCCCGGCGCGGACCGCGACGCCGGGCGCGGCGAGCGGCGAGCGCGCTGCCGGGTCGGACGTCTCGGACGGCAGGATCCGGTCGATGCGCCAATGGCCTTCGTCCGTGCGGGAGATGTCGGCCCCGAGCAGCCCCTGCCGGCTCGCGTCGTCGTGCCGGTCGCCCGGCGGCGTCACATACGCGTGCGAGGTCCCGAGCTCCCCCTGCACCTCCCAGAGCAGGTCGACGAGGTCGTCATGGGTGGCGACGCGCGCCAGCACCGGCCGGTAGCGGTCGAGGACGCCCTCCCAGTCGACGCCGCCCATGTCGGGCCGCCAGAAGTTGTCGCGCATGATGCGGCCGGCCTCGTCGTACATCTGGCGCCATTCGGCGGCCGGTTCGACGATCCGGCGGATCCGGGAGAGGTCGACGGCGACGTTGTTGTCGCTGCCGCCGTCGTGGTCGTCGTCGGAGCCCGCCGGGACACGGCTGTCGGCAGGTACGACGCGCAGCTTGCCCCGGGTGTGCAGGACCAGCCGCCTGCCGTCGCCGCTGACGGCGAACCGGCTGACATCGGAGGCGAGTTCGTCGCTGTGCAGCTTCTCCAGGTCGTACCGCTCCAGGACGGTCTCCGGTCCCCGGGAGTCCGGTGTCGCCCCTGCGGTACCGAGCACGCCCGTCACCGGGTGCCGCAGCCACAGCAGTCCGTCCTTCGCCGCGCGCAGCGAGGAGTAGCGGGCGGCCTCGACGGGCAGCGGCACGATTCGGTCGGCGAGCCCGTCGAGGTCGATCCGGGTGACGGGCAGCGCGGTGGGGTTGTCCTGCTCTGCGTCGCCGGAGCTCTTCTCCTTCTCGGCCGGGCGGCCGTGGCGCTGCGGCCCGAACGGGGAGGGCGTGGTGGCGGCGAGCGTCAACAGGTGCGGCCGGCAGGCGCCGACGAAGGCCAGGTCGAAGACGTGTGCGTCGTAGACCGGGTCGAAGGCCCGCTCGGAGAGGAAGGCGAGGTGCTTGCCGTCCACGGTGAACGCGGGGGCGTAGTCCCGGAAGCGGAGCGGCGTGGCCTCGGCGACCGACAGATCGGCGAGGTGCGCGAGCTTGAGCTGGCTCAGCGGCTCGGGCCCGGGGTGGGACCAGGCGAGCCATGCCGAGTCGGGCGAGAAGACCAGCCCGGAGGCGTCGCCGTGCTCGCTGCGGTCGACCTCGTGGACCTCGCCGCTCTCCCGCTCGACGATCAGGATCCGGCCGTCGTGCGAGGCGACGGCGAACCGGCTGCCGTCGGCGGCCGCCGCCAGGTCGAGCACCCTGCCCAGCCGGCCGGCGGCCAGTCGGCGCGGTGCGGTGCCCGGAGCGGTTCCGGTGGCGGGTGCGCACTCCAGGGCATCGTCGCCCTCCGCGTCGGTGACCCAGACGACGTGCTGATCGCCCTCGGCCTGGAAGGTACGGGGCAGTCTGGCCCGTACCCCGGGTTCGACGGCCAGTGCGCGGGCCGGGCCCTCGCGATGGGTGACCCAGTGGACGGCGCCGCGCGTCCCGACGGCGCTGCCGCGGCCGGTACGGTCCGGGGACGCCGAGTCGAGGTGGCTCCCGGCGTGCACGGAGTGCGGCTGGAGGTCGGCACGCTGTCCGCCGAGGCGGATGTCGAGACGGCGGGGTTCGGCCCCTTCGAGGTCGTCGAGCAGCCACAGTTCGCCGGCCGAGGCGTAGCTGACGCGGGTGCCGTCGGTCGTCGCGTGGCGGGCGTAGAAGCCGTCGACCTCGGTGTGCCGACGCAGGTCGGAGCCGTCGGGGAGCGAGGAGTAGAGCGCGCCGACGCCTTCGTGGTCGGAGAGGAAGGCGAGACGGTCGCCGACCCACATCGGGCATTCGATGTTGCCGTCGAGGCCCTCGTGGATCCGCACGAAGTCCGCGACGCCGTCAGGCCCCTGGCCTTCGCCGGGTGCCTGCGCGAGCCACAGCTTGCCCGCCGTGCCGCCTCGGTAGCGCTTCCAGGTGGCGGCCTCGCGCCCCATGGTGGCGGAGAGCAGCAGGACCCGTCCGCCTGGTCCGTACGCGAGGGAGCCGACCGGTCCGTACGGCAGGGTCCGCGCGGGCCCGCCGTCGACCGGGACGGCCCGGGCCCAGCTGCGGCGGAGCGACACCTGCCCCTGGGTGCTGGTGACCAGAACGTCGCCCTCGGGGGTCCAGCCGCGTACGGTGGTCCGCGCGTCGCCCCAGTAGGTCAGCCGCTTCGAAGGGCCTCCGTCGACGGGGGCGAGATGCACCTCGGGGGCGCCGTCCCGAGTGGATGTCCAGGCGACGTGGGTGCCGTCGGGCGATATGTGCGGCTGGCGAACGGGCCGGTTGTCGGCGCTGACCCGCCAGGCCCGGCCGCCGTCGAGCGGCGCCAGCCAGACATCGTCCTCAGCGGTGAAGGCGATCAATTCGCCCTGGACATGGGGGTACCGGAGATAGGCAGGCTGTGTCACATCGATCACCCTAGGCCGCGGTCGTGCTCCGGGGAACGGGGTTGGCCGGAGTCCGCCCCCGTCCGCGTGTCGGATGCACTCACTTGCCCTGGGCATACTCGGTCACCGTGACGGTCACGGTGACGGTCGGCCGGGCGCCGCCGCCACCGCCCGTCGGCGGTGTCACGCCGCCGGTCGAGGGGGCGGCGTCACAGTTCCCGAGCACATCGGCCCGCAGGACGGTCCTGTCGCCGACCTTCCCGGTCAAGTCCCCCCGCACACAAACCCCGTTGACCTCCTTCGTGACCTTGCCGACGAGCGTGACGTCCTTTCCGCCCGCGGTCCGGCCGCGGCAGTCGACGTGCGCCACCTGCCGCACGGACGCGGACGGCGACGGCGAGGACCGCGTCGTACCGCCGCCCTCGACCTCGGCCGTGCAGTTCAGCCACCGCACATCGACCCCTTTGCGCTCCAGCGCCTCGGTGCCCGCTCGGTCGGTGGTCAGGGCGACGGACGCGGAGTTCAACCCGTCGATCGGCTCACAGGCGGCGGCCCCCGCAACCGCCGCACCGACGAGGCACAGTACGGCCGGAATGCGATGGGTCCGGCCGCGACCCCATGGACTCGATGCCCTCAATGTCCCCATACGTGGCAGCGTCCCACCACTCCCCCATGGTGCGGTAGACCGCTTGCAGCCACACCGGGCATGCTGTATACGGTCGTTACGCCCAGCGGCCGGTGCGTCCCAGCAGCAGCGCCGTCGCCGCGGTGCCCGCCGTCGAGGTGCGCAGGACGCTCCGGCCGAGCCGGCAGGTCCGGGCGCCCGCCTCGGCGAAGGTCGCCAGTTCCTCGGGCGACACACCGCCCTCCGGGCCCACGACCAGGATGATCTCGCCCCCTGCGGGCAGTCCGACGGTGGCCAGCGGCTCGCTGTCGTACCCCCGGTCCTCGTGCAGGACGGCGGCGAAGTCGGCTGTGGCCAGAAGTGCGGCAACCTGTTTGGTCGTCAGCGCGTCCGTCACTTCCGGGAATCGCACCCGGCGCGACTGCTTGCCCGCCTCGCGGGCCGTGGTCCGCCACTTCGCGAGGGCCTTGAGACCGCGGTCGCCCTTCCACTGGGTGATGCAGCGCGAAGCCTGCCACGGCACGATCGCGTCGACGCCCGTCTCCGTCATCGTCTCGACGGCGACCTCGCCGCGGTCGCCCTTGGGGAGCGCCTGGACCACGGTGATGCGGGGCGTGGGACGGGGCTCCTCGTGGACCGTGCAGAGGTCCGTCACCACCAGCCGGTCCTTGCCCTCGGTGGCCCGCACGATCCCTTCCGTCCACCGGCCGTGACCGTCCGTCAGGACGACGTTCTCACCGGCCTGCAGCCGCTTGACCGAAACGGCATGCCGCCCCTCGGGGCCGTCCAGGACGAACTCGGGCCCGGCGGGGACCTGTTCGACGACGAAGACCGGTGCGGTCACTGCGTGCTCCTTGTGCTCAGTGCCGCTTGTGCGGCGTCCAGTTCTTCGGCGAGCAGCTCGACCAGCCGACCGGCCGGCAGCTCGCGCGCCATGCGGTGGCCCTGGCCCGCCCACAGGGCCATGCCCTGCGCGTCCCCGGCCTTGGCCGCGGCCTTGCGCAGCCCGCTGGTGACATGGTGCACCTGCGGGTAGGCGGCGGGGGCGTACGGGCCGTGCTCGCGCACGAAGCGGTTGACGAGGCCGCGGGCGGGGCGCCCGGAGAACGCCCGGGTCAGGGCCGTCCCTACGAACAGCGGGTTGGTCAGCGCCTGCTTGTGCAGCAGATGGGCGCCGGACTCGGGGCAGACCAGGAATGCCGTGCCGAGCTGCGCCGCCTCCGCGCCCGCCGCGACGACCGCCGCGATCTGGGAGCCGCGCATGATGCCGCCGGACGCGATGAGCGGCAGCTGGACGGTCTCCCGGACCTGGGCCACCAGGGAGAGCAGCCCCGTGCCGGTGTCGTCGGTCTGCGGGTCGTCGCGATGGGTGGACTGGTGGCCGCCCGCCTCGACGCCCTGGACACAGATCGCGTCGGCGCCCGCCCACTGGGCGGCTTGGGCCTCCTCGGACGAGGTGACCGTCACGACGGTGTACGTACCGACTCCGGCGAGCGCGTCGAGGGCGTCGCGGGTGGGGCAGCCGAACGTGAAGGAGACCACCGGAACGGGGTCCTCCAGGAGGATCGCGAGTTTGGCCTCGTAGCCGTCGTCACCGCTGGAGTCCGGGTCGCCGAGCGGGGTCTCGTACCAGGCGGCCTCACCGGCGAGCTGGTGCCGGTACACCTCGACGGCGCTCGGGTCGGCGAGGTTCGGCTGCGGCATGAAGAGGTTGACGCCGAACGGCTGGCCGGTCATTCTGCGCAGCTGTTTGATCTCGTTGTACATGCCGTCCGCCGTCTTGTACCCGGCGGCCAGGAAGCCGAGCCCACCGGCTTCGGCAACGGCCGACACGAGCTGCGGACAGGACACGCCGCCCGCCATCGGGGCCTGCACGACCGGATACCGGTAGAGATCGGTCAACGCGGATGACATGACCGCATCGTGTCACGTCCGGTGCACCCTGCCGAATCAGCCACGGCACGGCCGGAGCGGTATACGCGGAACGCCGTAGCGCCCGCCGGTCCGGGGACGGGCGGGCGCTACAGCGCAAGGGAAAAGCGGGGTGCGGACGGTCCTCAGCGACCGTTGAACGCATCCTTGAGGCGGGAGAAGAGTCCCTGCTGCCCTGGCTGGAACTGACCGGTGGGCCGCTCCTCGCCACGCAGCTTCGCCAGCTCCCGCAGCAGCCGCTCCTGCTCCGGGTCCAGCTTCGACGGGGTCGTCACCTCGACGTGCACGATCAGGTCGCCGCGTCCGCCGCCCCGCAGATGCGTGATGCCGCGGCCGTGCAGCGGGACCGACTGGCCGGACTGGGTGCCCGGCCGGATGTCGACCTCCTCCAGACCGTCGAGCGTCTCCAGCGGCACCTTCGTGCCGAGCGCGCCCGCCGTCATGGGGATGGTGACCGTGCAGTGCAGATCGTCGCCGCGTCGCTGGAACACCGGGTGCGGCAGCTCATGGATCTCGACGTACAGGTCGCCGGCCGGTCCGCCACCGGGGCCGACCTCGCCCTCGCCCGCGAGCTGGATGCGGGTGCCGTTGTCGACACCGGAGGGGATCTTCACGGTGAGCGTGCGCCGCGAACGGATGCGGCCGTCGCCGGCGCACTCCGGGCACGGCGTCGGCACGACCGTACCGAAGCCCTGGCACTGCGGGCAGGGCCGCGAGGTCATGACCTGGCCGAGGAACGACCGGGTGACCTGGGAGACCTCGCCGCGGCCGCGACACATGTCACAGGTCTGGGCGGAGGTGCCGGGTGCGGCGCCCTCGCCGCTGCAGGTCGTACAGACGACGGCCGTGTCGACCTGGATGTCCTTGGTGGTACCGAACGCCGCCTCGGCGAGATCGATCTCCAGCCGGATCATTGCGTCCTGGCCTCGCCGGGTGCGCGACCGCGGTCCGCGCTGCGACGCCGTGCCGAAGAACGCGTCCATGATGTCGGAGAAGTTGCCGAAGCCACCCTGTCCGAATCCGCCCGCGCCACCGCCGCCGGAGGCGGACAGCGGGTCACCGCCGAGGTCGTAGACCTGCTTCTTCTGCGGGTCCGACAACACCTCGTAGGCGGCGTTGATCTCCTTGAACCGCTCCTGGGTCTTCGGATCGGGGTTGACATCCGGATGCAGCTCGCGTGCGAGCCGCCGGAAGGCCTTCTTGATCTCGTCCTGAGATGCGTCGCGGCGCACGCCGAGAACGGCGTAGTAGTCCGTGGCCACTTACGACTCCGCCAGGATCTGTCCGACGTAACGTGCCACTGCGCGTACCGCTCCCATCGTTCCGGGGTAGTCCATGCGGGTCGGTCCGACCACGCCGAGTTTGGCGACTGCCTCGTCGCCCGAACCGTAGCCGACCGCGACGACGGACGTGGAGTTGAGCCCCTCGTGGGCGTTCTCGTGCCCGATACGTACGGTCATGCCCGAGTCCTTGGCCTCGCCGAGCAGCTTCAGCAGCACGACCTGCTCCTCCAGCGCCTCCAGCACCGGCCGGATCATCAGAGGGAAGTCGTGCCCGAAGCGGGTGAGGTTGGAGGTGCCGCCGATCATCAGCCGCTCCTCCGTCTCCTCGACGAGGGTTTCGAGCAGGGTGGAGAGCACGGTGGACACGGTTCCCCGGTCCTCGCTCTCGAAGGATTCCGGCAGGTCCTGCACCAGCTGCGGGACGTCCGAGAACCGGCGTCCCACGACCCGGCTGTTGAGCCGGGCCCGCAGATCGGCCAGAGAGGTCTCACCGAACGGCGCGGGACAGTCGATCATGCGCTGTTCGACCCGGCCGGTGTCCGTGATCAGCACGAGCATCAGCCGGGCGGGCGCCAGCGACAGCAGTTCCACATGCCGCACCGTGGACCGGGTCAGCGAGGGGTACTGCACGACGGCGACCTGCCGGGTCAGCTGCGCGAGCAGCCGTACGGTGCGGCCCACGACGTCGTCGAGGTCGACCGCACCGTCGAGGAAGTTCTGGATGGCCCTGCGCTCCGGCGACGACAGGGGCTTGACCCCTGCGAGCTTGTCGACGAAGAGCCGGTAGCCCTTGTCCGTCGGGATGCGACCCGCGCTGGTGTGGGGCTGGGCGATGAAACCCTCGTCCTCCAGCACAGCCATGTCGTTGCGGACGGTGGCCGGGGAGACCCCCAGCTTGTGCCGCTCGGTGAGCGCCTTGGAGCCGACGGGCTCCTCGGTGCCGACATAGTCCTGGACGATGGCGCGCAGCACTTCGAGTCTGCGTTCGCTGAGCATGGCGCACACCTCCAGCTGTGTTTCCTCGGTGGTTCTGGTCGATCTCCGGCGATTCCTGGCACTCGATGCGTACGAGTGCCAGCGATCCCCCGCCAGTGTACGGCGGCCGGGTGGGGCCCTAGCAAGGGCGACCGGCCACGCTACCCCGAGACTGTGCAGGTCGTTGCCGATAGCGTCTCCGCATGGACGCGTCTTGGGAAGACTTCGGCTGGGAGCGACTGGGCAACGGTGTGGGCCGTCGGAGGCTCCCCGGGTGGGATGCCACGGTCGCACTGGTGGTCGGAGCGGAGGCGGTCCTGCTCTTCGACACGGGATCGACGCTGCGCGAAGGGGTGGAGATACGGACCCAGGTGCAGGCCATGACCGGCCGGAGGGTGACGCATATCGCACTCAGTCACCCTCATTTCGACCATGTGCTCGGCACCGCGGCATTCGCCGGGGCCGAGGTGTACGGCGCGATCGGCACGGCCGCTCTCCTGACCGGCAGTGCGGACGAGTTGTACGCCGACGCGGTACGCCAGGGGGTGTCCGAGGAGGACGCGGCGCAGGCGGCGGAAGTCCTGGTGGCACCGCACCACCAGGTGTGCGACGCATGGACGCTCGACCTGGGCGGCGGCCGCCAGGTGCTGCTGGCGAACGTGGGCCCCGCCCACAGCGGCCACGATCTCGTCGCCCTCGTGCCCGGCTCCCCGGCCGTGGTCCTCTGCGGCGACCTGGTCGAGGAGTCGGGCGAACCGCAGGCGGGCCCGGACGCGATCCCGTCGCGCTGGCCGGCCGCGCTGGACCGGCTGCTGGCGCTGGGCGGCGAGGACGCCATTTACGTACCCGGGCACGGGGCCGTCGTGGACGCGGCGTTCGTACGGGCACAACGCGACCGGCTGTCCGCAGCCTTCGGCGTGTCGTGACCGGTTCCCGTCCTATCGTCGTCCGATGCGCAGCTACCACCCGGACCTGACCCCGCCCTGGAAGAAGTCCGCTCCCGTCCCCGAGGTCCCCGCCGAGCCCGATCTGGTCGTGGAGGAGGTCTCCACCGGATTCTGCGGTGCGGTGATCCGCTGCGAGAAGACGGCGCAGGGCCCGACGGTGACCCTGGAGGACCGTTTCGGCAAGCATCGGGTGTTCCCGATGGAACCGCGCGGCTTCCGCCTGGAGGGCCGCGTCATCACCCTCGTACGCCCCTCGGCGACCGGCCCGGCCCGCCCCGCCCGCACGGCCTCCGGTTCCGTGGCGGTCCCCGGGGCGCGGGCCCGGGTGGCGCGGGCGGGCCGGATCTACGTGGAGGGCAGGCACGACGCGGAGTTGGTCGAACGGGTCTGGGGCGACGACCTGCGCATCGAGGGTGTGGTGGTGGAGTACCTGGAAGGCATCGACGACCTCCCGTCCATCGTCCGCTCGTTCGCGCCCGGCCCGGATGCGCGACTGGGCGTCCTGGTCGACCACCTGGTCCCCGGCTCCAAGGAGTCGAGGATCGCGGCCGAGGTCACCGACGCGAACGTGCTGGTGGTGGGCCACCCGTACATCGACATCTGGGAGGCGGTGAAGCCGGCGTCGGTGGGCATCGACTCCTGGCCGGTGGTGCCCCGCGGCCTGGACTGGAAGACGGGCGTGTGCCGGTCTCTCGGCTGGCCGGAGAACACGGGCGCCGCGTGGCAGCGCATCCTGTCGACGGTCCGCTCGTACAAGGACCTGGAGCCGGCGCTGCTGGGCTCGGTGGAACACCTGATCGACTTCGTGACGGCGCCTGCCTAGTGCCCGTCCGGCGACCGACGACCGGGGGCCGGGGTGGAGCCCCCGGTTCCGGGAAGGGGTGGGCAGGGGGATCAGGCCCGCCGCAAGCGCACCCGTACCCCCGCGCCCCCTCAGTCCACCAGGTCCCTGACCACCGCATCCGCGAGCAACCGCCCCCGCAGAGTCAGCACCGCCCGCCCCTCCGCATAGGGCGCCGCCTCCAGCAGCCCGTCTTCCACCGCGCGCCCCGCCGCTGCCAGTCCGGCGGGCGCCAGCAGCGACAGCGGACACCCGTCGACCAGCCGCAGCTCCAGCAGAATCCGCTCGACCCGCCGGTCCTCCGCCGACAGGATCTCCCGCCCCGCGCCGGGCGACCGCCCCTCCGCGAGCGCCTGCGCGTACGCGCCGGGATGCTTCACGTTCCACCAGCGCACCCCGCCCACATGGCTGTGCGCACCCGGCCCGGCCCCCCACCAGTCGGCGCCCCGCCAGTACAGCTCGTTGTGCAGGCACCGTCCCTCCACCGTCCGGGCCCAGTTCGACACCTCGTACCAGGAGAAGCCGGCCGCGGCCATGGCCTCGTCAGCGATCAGATACCGGTCGGCGTGGACGTCGTCGTCCGTCATCGGAACCTCGCCGCGCCGGATCCGCCGCGCCAGCTGCGTGCCCTCCTCGACGATCAGCGCGTACGCGGACACATGGTCCGGCCCCGCTCCGATCGCCGCGTCCAGCGAGGCCCGCCAGTCGTCGTCGGACTCCCCGGGCGTGCCGTAGATCAGGTCGAGATTGACGTGCTCGAAGCCCGCCTCCCGGGCCTCGGCGACACACGCCTCGGGCCGCCCCGGCGTATGCGTACGGTCGAGGATCTTCAGCACGTGCTGCCGGGCACTCTGCATCCCGAACGAGATCCGGTTGAAGCCGCCTTCCCGCAGCTCCGCCAGATACGCCGGGTCGACCGACTCCGGATTGGCCTCGGTGGTGATCTCGGCGTCGTCGGCGAGCCCGAACTCGTCACGGATCGCCGCCAGCATCCGTACGAGATCCCCGGCGGCCAGCAGCGTGGGCGTACCACCGCCGACGAACACCGTACGGACCGGTCGCGGGTCGTCGCCGAGCACCTTGCGGGCCTGGCGGACCTCGCCGATCAGATGGGCGGCGTAGTTGTCACGCGAGGCCAGCGCACCGCCCGACCCCCGCAGCTCGGTCGCCGTGTACGTGTTGAAGTCGCAGTACCCGCAGCGCGTGGCGCAGTACGGCACATGCAGGTAGAAACCGAGCGGCCGGTCGGCGGCGCCTTCCAGGGCATGACGGGGCAGCGCCCCGTCGTCGGGCACGGGCTCACCATCGGGCAGTACGGAAGGCATACCGTCCATTGTCACTCGTCGCCGGTCGTACCCCGCCCGCGCTCACCGGGCCTGCAGGACCACCAGCGCCAGATCGTCGTCCGGCGGGCGCTCGGCGAACTCGTGAACGGCGCGTTTGATCCGGTCCGCGATCCCCTCCGCGGTCAGCCCGGCGCACCCGGCCAGCGCCCGGGCGAGACCGTCCCCGTCGTCGAACATCGCCGGCCCGGAGCGCCGCTCCGTGACCCCGTCCGTGACGCAGAGCAGGCTGTCCCCCGGCGCCAGGTCGAAGCTCTGGCTCTCGTATGCGACGTCCTCGACGACCCCGAGCAGCACCTGCGGCTCGGCGGCGGTCCGCACGGTGCCGTCGGGCCGCAGCAGCAGCGGCAGCGGATGGCCCGCGCTGGCGAGCGTGCAGCGCACCCCGCCACCGGGCAGCGGCACCATTTCCCCGTACAGCAGGGAGAGGAACCGGGGCTGCCCGCCGTCCGGCAGCTGCGGACCGTCCTCCCGCAGATGCTGGCCGCCCTCCGCCAGATGCTGCCCGCCGGCGGCCGCGACCATGAGCGCGGCGGCCTCGGCGGCCTCCATCGCGTCGTCGAGAAGCAGCCGGTTGAGCCGGTCCAGCACCTCACCGACGCGGAACCCCTCCCGGGCCAGCAGCCGCAGCCAGGGCCGGGCGAGACCGGTGACGACGGCGGCCTCGGGGCCGCTGCCCTGCACATCGCCGAGGATGAAGCACCAGCGGTCGCCGGGGCACGAGAAAATGTCGTAGAAGTCACCACCGACGACACCGTCGTCACTGGGCTCGTACACCAGTGAGCTGGTGACGCCGGGGATGTCGGCGACCTTGCTGGGCAGCAGTCCGCGCTGCAGGATGCGGCTGATGGTGGCCTGCCGGGTGTACGCGCGAGCGGCGCCGACGGCGAGGCCGACGCGGCGCACGAAGTCCTCGATCAGCGCGGTCACCCCGTCGGGGACGCGGGCGATGCCCTCCCGCCCCAGGAGTACGGCTCCGAGCGTGCGGCCGCCGGCGGTTATGCGAAAGGCGAGCGCGGCCCCCGCACGTCCGCTGGAGCGCTCGTCGGCGCCCGGGCCGGTCCCGTCCTCGTCGGCACCGGGCCACGGCATGGAGACGGGCCCGGTGCCCACCCGCTCCGGCAACCGGATCGGGTCCTGTTCCAACACGGGGCGCAGCTGCTCGGTCTCGGCCTCGTCACGGTGCCAGACGCTCGCGAGCCGGGGGACGGCAGCGGGCCCGCCGTTCTCCGGCTCCAGCCAGATCGCGCACCAGTCGGCGAGTCTGGGCACCAGTAACTGCCCGGCGAGCGCCGCCACGATGTCCTCGTCGAGCTGACCGGCAAGCAGGTCGGAGGCCTCGGCGAGGAACGAGAGCGCACCGCGGCCCGCCCAGTCCGCGTCGTCGCGCAGAGCGCGCCGGGAGGTGGGGGCGAGCAGTTCGGCGGTGCGCAGCCCGCCCCGGAGTTCCGGCTCGGCGGCCGGCTCGGGCAGCGCGGTCCAGTCGTCGACGGGCAGACGGGCCCAGACGGTCTTGAGGCCGGTGCGGTACGTGATGCCCCAGCGTTCGGCAAGTGCGGCGACGACCTGCAGCCCGCGCCCGCCCTCGGCCGGGTCGTCCGGGTCCGCCGCGGGCACCGGGTCAGGGCGATCGCTGTGTACGGAACGGGTGGGGTGGTGGTCGGCGATCTCCAGCACCAGGGCTGCGGCCTCGTCCCCGGCCGCTTCCTCCAGCCGGAAGAGGAGTTCGACGGCGGTCCCGGCGTGCACGACGGCATTGGTGACGAGCTCATCGGCGACGATCAACGCGTCGTCGGCCAGCCGGTCGCTGAAGCCCACGGCCGCGGGCAGCCCGAGCCCGGTCCACTCGGCAAGAGCGGACCGGACGAACCGGCGCGCGGCGGCCGGCGCGAGGAGGTTCCCCGGCAGGCTCGTCCGGGCGACCGGCCGCGCGTCCGCCCGCCCGACGTGGGTATCGGGACGCTGAACAGAGTCCCGTTGCAAGGGAATGGGCCCCATGGCGCCGCTCCTGACCTGTTCTCGCACGGCCTGTTTCGCGCCGTATGCCGCTGACGACACGGACAGAGTGACAGACCGGCCCTCCCCAGAAGCACCGAGTTACCGAAGTGGGATGGGAGGAGAAGACGCAGGAACCACGATCAGGAACGGGGATCAGGAACAGCGGTGCGGACGGGGCAGTCCGCACCGCCCGCACCACGGGCCGTGCCTACGCCTCGCGGGCACCCACGTACATCTCGTCGATGAGGCTCTTGTACGCGCGCTCGACGACCGGCCGCTTGAGCTTGAGGCTCGGCGTCAGCTCGCCGTGCTCGACGTCGAGGTCGCGCGGCAGCAGCCGGAACTGCTTGATGGTCTGCCAGCGCTGCAACCCCCCGTTGAGCCGCTTCACATAGCCGTCGATGAGCTCCACGGCCTGCGGGGACGCGACCACGTCGGCGTACGACTTGCCCGCCAGGCCGTTCTCGGAGGCCCAGCCGAGGATGGTCGGCTCGTCGAGGGCGATCAGGGCGGTGCAGTAGTTACGGTCCGCGCCGTGCACCAGGATGTTGGAGACGAACGGGCACACCGCCTTGAACTGTCCCTCGACCTCCGCCGGGGCGACGTACTTGCCGCCCGACGTCTTGATCAGGTCCTTCTTGCGGTCGGTGATCCGCAGGTAGCCGTCCACCGAGAGCTCGCCGATGTCACCGCTGTGCAGCCAGCCGTCGGCCTCCAGCACCTCGGCGGTCTTCTCCGGCTGGCGGTGATAGCCCTGCATGATGCCGGGGCCGCGCAGCATGATCTCGCCGTCGTCCGCGATCCGTACCTCGGTGCCGGGGAGCGGCTTGCCGACCGTGCCCGTGCGATAGGCCTCGCCCGGGTTGACGAAGGAGGCGGCGCTGGACTCGGTGAGCCCGTAGCCCTCAAGGATGTGAATGCCGGCGCCGGCGAAGAAGTAGCCGATCTCGGGGGCGAGCGCCGCGGAGCCGGAGACACAGGCGCGGAGCCGACCACCGAAGGCCTCGCGGATCTTGGCGAAGACCAGGGCGTCGGCGACCTTGTGCTTGGCGCCGAGGCCGAACGGGACCGAGACCGTGCCGGTACGCCGGAAGTTGTCCTGGGACACCTTCGCGTACTCGCGTGCGACCCCGGCCGCCCACTGGAAGATCTTGTACTTGGCGCCGCCACCGGCCCGCGCCTTGGACGCGACCCCGTTGTAGACCTTCTCGAAGATACGGGGCACAGCGGCCATGTACGTCGGCTGGACCACCGGCAGATTCTCGATGATCTTGTCGATCCGGCCGTCGACGGCGGTGACATGGCCGACCTCGATCTGGCCCGAGGTGAGGACCTTGCCGAAGACGTGCGCGAGCGGCAGCCAGAGGTACTGGACGTCGTCCTCGGTGATCAGGCCGGTCGCCACCGTGGCCTTGGCCATGTACGACCAGTTGTCGTGCGGCAGCCGCACGCCCTTGGGGCGGCCGGTGGTGCCCGAGGTGTAGATCAGGGTGGCCAGCTGGTCGGCGGTGATCGCGTCGACCCGCTCCTTGACCGCGCCCGGGTTCTCCGCCAGGAGCTCGGCGCCGCGGGCCTCCAGATCGGCCAGCGAGAGCACCCAGCCCTCGGGGTCGGCCGCGTCGGGCTCGACGCCGTCCGGGTCGATGACGACGACATGGGCGAGGTTCGGCAGGTCCGCGCGGCACTCGCGGGCCTTGGCCAGCTGGCCGGCGTCCTCGGCGATCAGCACCCGGCTCTCGGAGTCGGCAAGGATGAACGACGATTCCTCGGCGTTCGTCGACGGGTAGATCGTGGTCGTCGCGGCGCCCGCGCACATCACACCGAGGTCGGCGAGGATCCACTCGACGCGGGTGGCGGAGGAGAGCGCGATCCGCTCCTCCGGCTCCACCCCCAGACCGATGAGCCCTGCGGCGATCGCGTACACGCGGTCCGCGGCCTGTGCCCAGCTCAGCGACTTCCATTCGTCGGCGCCCTGTCCGGTGGCCGAGGGGACCGGGTAGCGGTAGGCCTCGCCGTCCGGAGTGGCCGCAACGCGGTCGATGAAGAGGGTCGCCACGGAGGGCGGTCGGTTATCGATCAGGGTCTGTGTGTCGCTCACGACATCCTCCGGGCCTGCGGCAGTGCTTCACGACCGGTTGTTTGGTTGCTGCGTGCTGCTGCTTGATCCTGCTTGGGTGCGTCCGTCTGCGTGCTGATCCTGCGTGTGTGATTCCGCTTGTTTAACTCGTGAGTAACTACGAGCCGTGATCAGGGTAGAGCGCGCACGTCCGCCGCGTAAGAGGCAATCGGACGCCGCTTCATAACAAACGGACCCCCACGCCGCAGGGTGCTGCGACGCAAGGGTCCGTTGGGGCTACCACCGAGTAGGGGCAGCGGGGCTCAAGCCGGGCAGAAGCGGAAATCCGGCGGGAACTACTTCTTGCCCTTGCCCTCCCCGCCCGACTCGTCGGTGGACAGCACGGCGATGAAGGCCTCCTGAGGCACCTCCACATTGCCGACCATCTTCATCCGCTTCTTGCCTTCCTTCTGCTTCTCCAGCAGCTTCCGCTTACGGGAGATGTCACCGCCGTAGCACTTGGCGAGGACGTCCTTGCGGATGGCGCGGACGGTCTCACGGGCGATGACCCGGGAGCCGATGGCCGCCTGGATCGGCACCTCGAAGTTCTGCCGCGGGATGAGCTCGCGCAGCTTGGCGACGAGCCGCACGCCGTACGCGTACGCCTTGTCCTTGTGCGTGACCGCGGAGAACGCGTCGACCTTGTCGCCGTGCAGCAGGATGTCGACCTTGACGAGCTGGGCGGACTGCTCGCCGGTGGGCTCGTAGTCGAGCGAGGCGTAACCCCGCGTCTTGGACTTCAGCTGGTCGAAGAAGTCGAAGACGATCTCGGCGAGCGGCAGGGTGTAGCGGATCTCGACCCGGTCCTCGGAGAGGTAGTCCATGCCGAGCAGGGTGCCGCGCCGGTTCTGGCAGAGCTCCATGATCGAGCCGATGAACTCGCTGGGCGCGAGGATCGTGGCGCGCACGACGGGCTCGTGCACCTTGTCGATCTTGCCCTCGGGGAACTCGCTCGGGTTGGTGACGATGTGCTCGCTGCCGTCCTCCATGTCCACGCGGTAGACCACGTTGGGGGCGGTGGCGATCAGGTCGAGACCGAACTCGCGCTCCAGGCGCTCGCGGATCACGTCGAGGTGGAGCAGACCGAGGAAGCCGACGCGGAAGCCGAAGCCGAGGGCCGCGGAGGTCTCCGGCTCGTACACCAGGGCGGCGTCGTTGAGCTGGAGCTTGTCGAGGGCCTCGCGCAGGTCGGGGTAGTCCGAGCCGTCGAGCGGGTACAGCCCCGAGAACACCATCGGCTTGGGGTCCTTGTAGCCGCCCAGCGCCTCGGTCGCGCCCTTGTTCAGGGAGGTGATCGTGTCACCGACCTTGGACTGCCGGACGTCCTTCACACCGGTGATGATGTAGCCGACTTCGCCCACACCGAGACCGTCGGCCGGGGTCATCTCCGGGGAGGAGACACCGATCTCCAGCAGCTCGTGGGTGGCGCCGGTGGACATCATCTTGATGCGCTCGCGCTTGTTGAGCTGGCCGTCGACGACACGGACGTACGTGACGACACCGCGGTACGAGTCGTAGACCGAGTCGAAGATCATCGCGCGGGCGGGCGCGTCGGCCTTGCCGACGGGCGCCGGGACGTCCCTGACCACCCGGTCCAGCAGGGCGTCCACACCGATGCCGGTCTTCGCGGAAACCTTGAGGACGTCCTCGGGCTGGCAGCCGATGAGGTTGGCAAGCTCCTCGGAGAACTTCTCCGGCTGCGCGGCCGGCAGGTCGATCTTGTTGAGCACCGGAACGATGGTGAGGTCGTTCTCCATCGCCAGGTAGAGGTTGGCCAGCGTCTGGGCCTCGATGCCCTGCGCGGCGTCGACCAGCAGGATCGTGCCCTCGCAGGCGGCGAGCGAGCGGGAGACCTCGTACGTGAAGTCCACGTGGCCCGGCGTGTCGATCATGTTGAGGACATGGGTGCTGCCCTGGCCGTCGCCCGTGGTGGGCGCCCAGGGCAGACGTACCGCCTGGGACTTGATGGTGATGCCGCGCTCGCGCTCGATGTCCATCCGGTCGAGGTACTGAGCGCGCATCTGCCGCTGGTCGACCACACCCGTCAGCTGAAGCATCCGGTCGGCAAGGGTCGACTTGCCGTGGTCGATGTGCGCGATGATGCAGAAGTTGCGGATCAGCGCCGGGTCGGTACGGCTCGGCTCGGGCACGTGGATAGGAGTCGCGGGCACGCAGGGTCCTGATTCTTGAGACGCCGAACGCCGTGTCTCGGGTCGATGTCGGGTCGGTCGGATCGTTACGTAGCTTCCATCGTCCCACGCCCGCGGGGCAGAGACCGGTTTGGGCCGGTAGGAGCGCGGCTGGTACCGTTGACAGCTGTGCTTCGTGGCCCTTTCGGGCGGCGGGGCGCACATCGAAGATCCAACGAACCTGAAAAGGCTCTTTCGTGGCGAACATCAAGTCCCAGATCAAGCGGAACAAGACGAACGAGAAGGCGCGCCTGCGCAACAAGGCCGTCAAGTCCTCGCTCAAGACCGCGATCCGCAAGGCCCGTGAGGCTGCCGCTGCGGGCGACGTCGAGAAGGCCACCACGGCCGTTCGCGACGCTTCGCGCGCGCTCGACAAGGCTGTCTCGAAGGGCGTCATCCACAAGAACGCCGCCGCCAACAAGAAGTCGGCGCTGGCCTCCAAGGTTGCCGCCCTCCAGGGCTGAGCTTTCTGATGTAACCGCCGGAACGGACCAGCGGGCCCTCTCTCCCGCCCCTGCCCGGCCCCCGCGCCGCACACCGAACCTGCGTTCGCCACGCGGGTGCGGCGCACCAAGCGTGAAACCGAGGCCCCGACCATCGCCCTCCCCAGAGCGACAGCCGGGGCCTTCGGCATGCCCTGTCGCAAGGCGGCCCCGAAGTCCTTGGACTAGCGCCGCCCGGCCCGCGCTGCCCGCGCAACAGCGACCACGGCCTTCTCCAGGGCGTACTCGGGGTCGTCCCCGCCGCCCTTCACGCCCGCATCCGCGTCCGCGACCGCCCGCAGAGCCGCCGCCACCCCGTCCGGCGTCCACCCCCGCATCTGCTGCCGCACCCGGTCGATCTTCCACGGCGGCATGCCCAGTTCACGGGCGAGATCCGCAGGCCGGCCGCCGCGCGCCGCGGACAGCTTGCCGATCGCCCGTACGCCCTGCGCCAGCGCACTGGTGATCAGCACCGGCGCCACCCCGGTCGACAGCGACCAGCGCAGTGCCTCCAGCGCCTCCGCGGCCCGCCCCTCCACCGCCCGGTCGGCGACCGCGAAACTGGACGCCTCCGCACGACCGGTGTAGTAGCGCCCGACGACCGCCTCGTCGATCGTGCCCTCGACATCCGCAACCAGCTGCGACACCGCGCTCGCCAGCTCCCGCAGATCGCTGCCGATGGAGTCGACGAGCGCCTGGCACGCCTCGGGGCTCGCGGAACGCCCCAGCGCCCGGAACTCCGACCGGACGAACGAGAGCCGCTCGGCAGGCTTCGTGGTCTTCGGGCAGGCGACCTCCCGCGCACCCGCCTTGCGCGCCGCGTCCAAAAGCCCCTTGCCCTTGGCGCCGCCCGCGTGCAGCAGGACGAGCGTGATCTCCTCGGCCGGTGCGTCGAGGTACGCCTTGACGTCCTTGATCGTGTCGGCGGAGAGATCCTGCGCATTGCGCACGATCACCACCTTGCGCTCGGCGAAGAGCGACGGGCTCGTGAGCTCGGCAAGGGTGCCCGGCTGGAGCTGGTCGGAGGTGAGGTCGCGGACGTCCGTGTCGGCGTCGGACGCGCGGGCCGCCGCCACCACCTGCTGCACCGCACGGTCGAGGAGGAGGTCCTCCTGGCCCACGGCGAGCGTGAGGGGGGCGAGCGGATCGTCGGTGGAATTCCTTCTGGTGGCCATCGCCGTCCAGCATCCCACGCCCCTCCGACAGCCCGGCTTCGACGCCTCTCCCCGCACCCGTCGCCGTACCGGAGAATGGGCAGGTGAGCGATGTGAGACATGTACTGGTGCTGCCCGACCGCGATACCGCGCAGGAGGTGGCCGTGGAGCTCGCCGACCGTTTCGGAGTCGCCGAGGAACCTCAGCTCGTACGCGACGCGCTGGCCGGCGAGGACGACGCGGAGGACGCCCAGTGGCTGGTGGTCGTGGAGGACGCGGACGGCCGGCTCGACCCATCGGCACTCGACGAGCTGGCGGCGGAGTACGAGGGCTGGCTGGAGGCGCCCTGAGGGCTGTCCGGCGCTGTTCCGCCGGACAGAGCACCCAGCCGCGGCGGCCCCGGCCGCAGCACCCCCGGGACTCAGCCCTTGGGGACGATCTGGATGTCCATGTCGATGGCGATGCTGGAGCCGACGGCGGCGATACCACGGGCCAGCATGGTCTGCCAGGTGAGGGTGAAGTCCTCACGGTGCAGCTCGGTGGTGGCCCGGCAGGCCGCCCTGGTCTCCCCCTCGAGACCATTGCCGAGGCCGAGGTACTGGGTGTCCAGCATCACGGTACGGCTGACGCCGTGAAGGGTGAGCGCGCCGCTCACGCCCCAGCGGCTGCCGCCCCGGTGAACGAAACGGTCGCTGTAGAACTCCATCGTCGGATAGCGCCCGACGTCGAGGAAGTCGCTGGACCGCAGATGGTCGTCGCGCATCTGCACGTTGGTGTCGATCGACGAGGCGTCGATGATCACATGCATGGCGGAGTCCTCCATGCGGTCGGCGATCCGTATCGCACCTGCGAATGTGTTGAATCGGCCATGGATACGGGCCAGCCCGATGTGGCGGGCCGTGAAGCCGATCTGGGAGTGGTTCGGCTCGATCTCCCACTCACCGGGGTCGGGCAGCTGCGGGGGCGCGGCCACCTGGAGCATGACGTCCCCGAGTCCCGCGTGGCCGCTCTCGGAGACCGTGACCGAACCGTGGAACGGGGTGAAGCCCTCGGCCGTGACAGCCAGCCGGTAGTCACCTGCCGGCACGGTGGCGAGGACGGTCCCGAAGGGGTCCGTCTCACCGCCGACGACCTTGCGGCCCGCACTGTCCGTGACGACGAACTCGGCCTGCTGAACAGCCTCGTTGACCGGATCGAGGACGCGGCAGCTCAGGACTCCCGCACTGCGCGGCACCGTGAGTCCCGCCAGCGGGTTGCCCTGCGCCGCACTCGTTGCGTTCTTGCTTCCCAGCCAACGGCCGAACATCTTCACGTACCCCCCGGGGAGATTCACCTTGGGGCCGAACGGCTGGACGTCGTTGTCGGAGCAGCGGCCCGCCGACGAGCATGCATTCGATCACTCTTGGGGTGTTCGAGGCAAACGGAGGGACTGGGAGCGGCTTGGGTGGAGGTGTTACCGAAGGTCCGAATTGAATGTTCCGCTTGTACGCTTCACCCGTTGCGCCCGAAAATCTCAACCTGATGGACCGTGGGCAACCGGTGGAGACGCAGCCCGAAGTGTTCATGGTAGGCGTCGAGCACCTCGGCGTCCGTGGCGAGCGGCACCTCGCGGCGTTCGCCACGCACGGTGGTGACGAGCGTGCGGCCGCTCAGGGTGACCCGGCCCTCGTCGGTGAGCCGGGAGCAGACCACGGACCGGGTGAAGTGGGAGGCGGGCGAGGTGCGGTGGTACCAGGCGCCTGCCCGGAAGTCCGCAAGAGCGCGGGGTCGCAGATCCAGCCGGAACTGCAGCGCCCCGTCGCGCAGTACATCGAGATCCCCGGCACCGGCTCCCGCGGTGCCGTCGCCGTCCTCGGCGTCGGGCGTCTCCCGGATCCGGAACGTACCGCTCGGATCCTCCTGGTCCGTGCGGTCGTCGAGTGCGAGCGGATGGCAGGCGTGGTCGCCGAAGCCGACATCGACGAGCCAGGGGCCGGTGCTGTCGTCGGTCTCGACGCGCAGCGCGAGATGGTCGTACGGGATGCCGAGCCGTCCGTCGTCCCCGTAGACGCGGGCCTGGAGGAGGGTCACGCGGAATCCGAGGGCCCGGAGCAGCGCGGCGAAGGTCGCGTTGAGTTCGTAGCAGAACCCGCCGCGCCGGGCACCCACCACCTTGTCGAGGAGCGCCTTTTCGTCCAGCACGATGTCTTCGCCGAGATGGATCGACAGGTTCTCGAAGGGCACGGCGGTGAGGTGTCGCAGCTGCAGCTCGCGCAGAGCCGCTACGTCGGGACGTGCGGGACGGTGGGCGCCGATGCGGTCGAGGTACGCGTCGACGGTCTGTCGCGATTGCGGGTCCATGGCCGAAGTCTGTCCGGGAGCCCTGCGGCACGCCATGAGCCGGTGGTCCTAGGACCACCGGCCGAGGTGCGGCATTGCCCGTTCTCGCCAGTGCTGCGACCGGAAAGGTCTGCCGGGAAGCTCGCGGCGTCCGGTGCGGTGCATCGCAAGGCGGAGGATCGCCCTCGTACCGGACGTACTCGGGGGCGCGGTCGGCCGGATGGTGGTCATGAGCGCCCGACCGCTCGCAGCCGCGACCCGGCGCCCGTCACCGCGATCGCGCCGTCCAGGTCCGTGCGCAGCACCACCGCTCCCCCGCCCCTCAGCGCCTCGACGGTCCGGGCCGCCGGGTGCCCGTACGGGTTGTCCCTGCCCACACTCACCAGGGCGAGCCGCGGGCGCGCGCTGCGCAGCAACGCCGGGTCCTGGTGGGCGGATCCATGATGGGCGACCTTGAGGACATCCACCCGCGGAAGCGCCGGGTACTGGCGCAACAGCCCTTGCTGGGCCATGGGTTCGAGGTCACCGAGGAGCAACAGGCTCAGTCCGCCGGTCCGGACGAACAGCGTGACACTGGCGTCGTTCGGCTCCTCCGGTACGAGGCCTGCCGTCGCGCCTCCCGCCGGCCACAGAACTCGCCAGTCGAGCGTACCGATGCGGCGGCGCTCTCCCGCTGCCGCCCGTACCAGAGGGACCCGCGCCGCTGCGGCTGTTCTGCCTACGAACGCCGCCTGGTCCGGTGGTTCGTCCAGACTCGTCGTCTGGATCGCGCCGACCGCTCTGTCCCGCAACACGCCGGGCAGCCCCCGGACATGATCGGCATGAAAATGCGTGAGCAGCAGAAGCGGCACCCTGGTGATGCCCAGGTCACGCAGGCAGCGGTCGGCCAGACGTGGATCGGGGCCGGTGTCGATCACCACGCCCTCGCCGTCCCCCGACGCAAGCACCATGGCGTCGCCCTGACCCACATCGCACATCACAAACGCCCAGTCAGGTGGCGGCCACCCCGTCAGCACCCGGGTGAGCGGCGCCGGGCGCAGCACCGCGAGGACCAGAAGCAGCGCGGCAGCCGAACAGACCCATGGGTGACGCGCGACACGGCGGGCGGACAACGCCGCCAGGGCCGTGAGGGCGGTCAACAGGAGCGCTCCCCGCCAACCGTCGGGCCAGTCGATCTCCGCCCCGGGAAAAGCCGCCCCGGTGCGGGCCACCGAGGCGATCCACCCGGCCGGCCGGCCCGCGATCCGGGCGAGCAGCTCGGCCACGGGCATGGCCACCGGTGCCGCGGCGAGCGCGGCGAACCCGAGGACGGTGGCGGGCGCAACCGCGAACTCGGCCAGCAGGTTGCACGGAATCGCCACCAGACTGACCCGCGAGGCGAGCACCACGACGACGGGCGCGCACACCGCCTGCGCCGCGGCGGCCGCACCCAGCGCCTCGGCAAGCCGGGGCGGCACACGCCTCCGTTGCAGCGCGGCACTCCATCGCGGGGCGACCGTGAGCAGGGCGCCTGTCGCCAGAACGGAGAGGACGAAGCCATAACTGCGCGCCAGCCACGGGTCGTACAGCACGAGCAGCAGAACGGCGGCGGCCAGTGCGGGAATCAGCGAGCGGCGGCGGCCCGTACCGATCGCGAGCAGTGTGATCAGCCCGCAGACCGCGGCGCGCAGCACGCTCGGCTCCGGTCGGCACACGACGACGAAGGCGAGCGTGAGTCCGCCGCCGAGCAGCGCGGTCATCCGCAGCGGGATGCCCAACCGGGGTGCCAGGCCACGGCGTTCGGCCCGGAGCGCGGCGCCGGGCGGTCCGATGAGCAACACGAGCAGGATCGCCAGGTTGGCACCGGAAACCGCCATCAGGTGCGTGAGGTCGGCTGCTCGGAACGCCTCGTGGAGTTCGGGGGTGACCCTGGAGGTGTCGCCGACGACCAGCCCCGGCAGCAGCGCCCGCGCATCGGGATCCAGCCCGTCCGTCGCTCGTCGCAGGCCCGCGCGCAGTTCGCCCGCTGTGCGCTGGAGAGGAGTCGGCGGCCCGGTGACGCGAGGCGGCCCCTTGCCGTCCGGACGCAGGATCGCGGCGTTGCGTTGCCCGCTGTGCAGCGGTGGCGCGAGTCGGCCGCTCACGTGCAGCCTCGTGGACGGCAGCAGCCGCTCCCATCGCGCCGTCGAGCCGGAGGGCGACACGATCAGCAGCACCGGGGTGCGGAGACGGGTGGTGGCACCGCCGGGTGCCGTGAGCCCGGTGATCTCGGCGTCCAGGAGGAGGGCGGCCGGGGCGCTGTGGTCGCCTTGGACCTGGGGGCGGGTCCGGCGTGCGTCGGACGTGACCGTCACCTCCGCCTCGACCCTCGCGAAACGGTCGGCCAGACCGGGTACGGGCCCCTGCCGTGCGTCCGCGCCGTGCAGGCCCGCGGCCGTCGCTCCGGCCGCCGCGCAGAGCAACGCCGCCGCGGCCGCGGTGGCATGGAGCCTGTGCCGGTTTTGTCCGCCGCCGCCCTCACCGCCCTCGCACTCCCGGTGGTCGGCGGGCCGAGCACGCGCTGCGCGGGTCGCCGAGGCCCGTGAGACGCCGAGGAGTACCAGGGCGGCGACGAAGCAGAGCGCCGTCCCCGCGGCCGTCCAGCGCCAGGGCGCACCCACGGCGAGCGCCGCGGCGGCCCAGGCCGCGAGGGCCGGCGGGACCAGTCGCAGATCGACCGGGCCCTCCTGTCGCGGGTCGGCGGCGCCAAGCCGTCGGCCCGACGCCGTATGGACGTCCGGTGGGACGTGCGGGCGGGTCATGGTCGTACCAACGGTTGGAGATCGGCGAACCGGCGGTCGCCGATCCCGTTGACCTCACGGAGTTCGTCGACGGAACGGAAGCCGCCGTGCTGCGCGCGGTAGTCGAGGATGTGCTGGGCGAGGACCGGACCGACGCCGGGCAGGGTGTCCAGCTGTTCCACGGTCGCGCTGTTGAGGCTGACCGGCCCGGTCGCCGGGCCACCACGACCACCCGTGCCGGCGCCGCCCGGGGCACCGGAGACGAGTGGCCCGGGTGGCGCGCCGACCACGACCTGTTCCCCGTCCAGCAGCACCCGTGCCCGGTTGAGCCCGGTGATGTCCACGCCCGGCCGGGCCCCGCCCGCCGCCCGCAGCGCGTCGGCCACCCGCGCTCCTGACGGCAAGGGGTAGATGCCCGGCCGCCGCACCTTGCCGCTGACGTCGACGACGATCCGCCCGTCCGGTCCTGGGGTGGCCGGTGGTCCGGGTGACGGATCGGGGGTACGGACGGGATCCGTCGTCGGGTCCGATGTCGGGGCGTGCGCACGCTCGTTGACCGGATCGGGCGCCCGTACGGACTGGGGCCGTACGGACCAGAAGTGGACCGCTGCGAAGACTGCGGCAGCCACCAGGACAACGGTGAGCGCGGCAAGGGTTCGCGGCTCCAGACCGCACCTGAGCCGCAACCACATCGGGATCCGCTCCCGCACCGCGGGCATCATGCGCTCCCACCGCCCCGGCGCAGCCGGAGCCGGCTCGACCACCCGCGCCGGCTCGTCGGACGGCGCGGCACTCTCCGGACGAGGAACTGCCGGTGCCGGTGCGGGGACCGTGTCCGGGGGCGGGGCCCACGACCCCGTCACCGACCGGTCCGCACGTCCTCCGTACGCCCCCGCCATGAGCGCGTCCGCACGTCGCCGCGAAGCGGCGGCGACCACGGCGGCGCGCCCCCGCGAAGGCCGTCGCCGCCCGGGTCCGGAACCGGGTCCAGAACCGGGATCAACGCCTTGGCCCGCACCGGGCCTGCGTCGGTCCCGCACGTCCGAGGCCGCAGCGCGGCCGGGTCCACTTCCGCTGCTTGCACGATGTGATCGGGGAGCCATGCCTCATGACGCTAGGCACATGTGCCCGAACCCGCTGAGCAGGCTCATATCCGGTGGACAACCGACCGGTTGTGGATATCTCGCTCGCTCCCAGGAGTGAGATCAACGCGGCGAAACCACTGCTCCCAGCAGCCCCGGGCCGGTGTGCGCACCGATCACGGCACCCACCTCGCTGACATGCAGTTCGGCCAGTCCCGGGACTCGCACGCGCAGCCTCTCGGCCAGTCGCTCGGCGCGCTCGGGCGCCGCCAAGTGGTGCACGGCGATGTCCACCCGGCCCGTGCCCGCCCGCTCGACGACGATCTCCTCCAGCCGTGCAATCGCCTTCGAGGCCGTCCGCACCTTCTCCAGCAGCTCGATCCGGCCGCCGTCCAGCTGCAGCAGCGGCTTCACCGCGAGCGCCGACCCCAACAGGGCCTGGGCCGCGCCGATGCGTCCACCGCGTCGGAGATAGTCGAGCGTGTCGACGTAGAAGTACGCGGAGGTGCCCGCGGCCCGCTTCTCGGCGGCCGCGACCGCCTCGTCCAGGCTGCCGCCCCCCTCTGCCGTCTCCGCCGCCGCCAGGGCGCAGAATCCCAGAGCCATGGCCACCATCCCGGTGTCCACGACCCGCACCGGCACCGGAGCGTCCTTCGCGGCGAGCAGCGCGGCATCGTACGTACCCGAGAGCTCGGCCGAGAGGTGCAGCGAGACGATGCCGGCTGCGCCCGCCTCGGCCGCCGCCCGGTACGCCGCGGCGAAGACCTCGGGGCTGGGCCGGGATGTCGTCACGGGCCGTCGTTTCTGGAGCGCCAGCGCGAGGGAGCGGGCCGAGATCTCGGTGCCCTCCTCCAGCGCCTGATCGCCGAGGACGACGGTCAGGGGCACTGCGGTGATGCCATGCCGCTCCATCGTCTGGGGCGGCAGGTGGGCCGTGGAATCGGTGACGATCGCGACATGGCGGGACATGAGCGGGAGGTTACCCGCCGAGGCGGTGGCTCGGCAGTCCGCCCCCGAGCGAGTGATCACATCCGATCGCTTCAGGGCGCATCCTGCCACCCCCGTCACGTCGGTTCGAGCCTGACGCGACGGCCGCACGCCTCGGCACGCCCGGGCCCGACGCCCCGCACACGTGCGTACCGTGCCCACAACCGCCCATATGCCTGACCGAAGGCCCCGGTCGGATCCGCCCCGCCGCCTCAGTTCGTCGTCTCGGGCCGCGTGGCCTTCTGCCACGGATAGCCCGTCTGCCCCCGAGGATCCCGAGCCGTGAGCGCCTCCGGCCCCTCCTCGCCGACCGGCGCATTCCACGCCCTGCCGTCCCCACCCGGGCGTGCCCCCGCACCGGCGCCGGCCCGCCCGTCGGTCCGGGCGTCCGCCCCCGCCGAAGACTCCATGGGCTCCTCCACCGTCCAGTGCCGCAAGGCCCCCGCCTCCACGTCGATCTGCGTGTTCAGCGCCGCCAGATCGTCGTCGGCGAACCGCCGTGCCCGGTCGCGCGCGGCCCACCGCAGCGACTCCGCGGAGTGCGTGATCCGCTGCGTGCGCTGCTTCAGCCCGGGCAGCAGCGAGGCGACCGTCGCCCGGTCGGGCTCGCGCTCCAACCGCTTCAGCTCCTCGTCGAGCTCCCGCCCGTGGACGCTCAGCCGCTGGAACAGCCCCAGCGACTCCGACAGCGAGGCGTCCTCGGCCACCCCTGTCTGCAGCGCCTCCTGTGTGGCCCGCATCGACGTGCGCAGCGTGAGCCGGAGCTGCGCCAGCTCACCGGCCACACCCGGCTGGCCATAGCTCTTCGCCCGGAGGGTGGTGTCCTCGACGGTGCGGCGTGCCTGCGTGATCGTGCGGTCCACGCCGCGCTTCGCCGCGCCGATGGCCTTGACGCTCACATAGACGCCCAGGGCCACGAACGCGACAAAGAGCAGCCCCAGGATCAGGATCACGGCTTCCATGACGCCCCTCGATGTCGATTCGGCCGGCGAGTACCGGCCCCTCAACCGTAAACGGAACGGGCAGGCCGCGGGTTCCGTCGGAACCCCCAACCTGCCCGTAGGGGAAAGCCCTCACACCGCCGTACGACAACCGGCGGTCAGCCGCAGACCCGGCCCGTCACGCGGGGACGATGTTGACCAGCTTCGGCGCCCGCACGATCACCTTGCGGATCCCGGCCCCGTCCAGGGCCGCGACCACCGCCGGGTCGGCCAGGGCCAGCGCCTCCAGATCCTCGTCCGAGATCGACGGGGAGATCTCCAGCCGAGCCTTGACCTTGCCCTTGACCTGCACCACGCAGGTCACGGTCTCGTCCACGACGTACGCCGGATCGGCGACCGGGAAGTCCTGGTGCACGACCGACTCGGTGTGGCCCAGTCGGCGCCACAGCTCCTCGGCGATGTGCGGCGCCAGCGGCGCGACCAGCAGGACCAGCCGCTCGGCGACGGACCGGGACAGCGGGCCGCCCACCTTGGTCAGGTGGTTGTTCAGCTCGGTGACCTTGGCGATGGCGGTGTTGAAGCGCATCCCGGCCATGTCCTGGCCGACACCGTCGATGGCCTTGTGCAGCGCGCGCAGCGTGTCCTCGCCGGGCTCGGTGTCCACGACGGTGACCTCACCGGTCTCCTCGTCGACGATGTTGCGCCACAGCCGCTGCAGCAGTCGGTACTGGCCGACGACGGCGCGCGTGTCCCACGGACGCGACACGTCCAGCGGGCCCATCGCCATCTCGTACAGACGCAGCGTGTCCGCCCCGTACTCGGCGCAGATCTCGTCGGGCGTGACGGCGTTCTTCAGGGACTTCCCCATCTTGCCCAGGACGCGGCTGACCTTCTCGCCCTGGTGGTAGAACGTGCCGTCGCGCTCCTCGACCTCGGCCGCCGGGACCGCGATGCCGCGGCTGTCCCGGTAGACGAAGGCCTGGATCATGCCCTGGTTGTACAGCTTGTGGAACGGCTCCGCCGACGAGATGTGCCCCAGATCGTGGAGGACCTTGGACCAGAAGCGGGCGTACAGCAGGTGCAGTACGGCGTGCTCGGCGCCGCCCACGTACAGGTCGACACCACCGGTCGGCTGACCCTCGCGCGGCCCCATCCAGTACTGCTCGATCGCCGGGTCGACCAGCTTCCGGTCGTTGTTCGGATCCAGGTAGCGCAGCTCGTACCAGCAGGAACCGGCCCAGTTGGGCATGGTGTTGGTCTCGCGGCGGTACTTCTTCGGGCCGTTGCCGTCGCCCAGGTCCAGCGTGACGTTGACCCAGTCCGCGTTCCGGGACAGCGGAGTCTCGGGCTGGGTGTCGGCGTCCTCCGGGTCGAAGGTGCGCGGCGAGTAGTCGTCGACCTCCGGCAGCTCCAGGGGCAGCATCGACTCGGGCAGCGGGTGGGCGATGCCGTCCTCGTCGTAGACGATCGGGAAGGGCTCGCCCCAGTAGCGCTGGCGGCTGAACAGCCAGTCACGCAGCCGGAAATTGACAGTCCCCTCGCCCAGGTCCTTCGCCTTCAGCCACTCGGTGATCTTCGCCTTGGCGTCGACGACACCCAGGCCGTCCAGCGAGATCTCTTCGTTGGCGGAGTTGACCAGCTTCGCGTCGTACGAGGCGAACGCGTCGTCCCACGTGGAGGTGTCCGTACCGCGGTCGTCCGACGGCTCGACTACGCAGCGCATCGGCAGCTCGAAGGCGCGCGCGAACGCGAAGTCGCGCGCGTCGTGCGCCGGTACGGCCATGATCGCGCCGGTGCCGTAGCCCATCAGGACGTAGTCGGCGATGAAGACGGGCACCTTCTCGCCGCTGACCGGGTTGGTCGCGTACGCGCCGGTGAAGACACCGGTCTTGTCCTTGGCCTCGGCCTGGCGCTCCACATCGGACTTGGCGGCGGCCTGCTTGCGGTACGCGGTGACGGCCTCGGCCGGGGACGCGTGTCCGCCGGTCCACACCGGGTGGGTGCCCTCGGGCCAGGCGGCCGGAATGACCCGCTCCACCAGCTCGTGCTCGGGCGCCAGCACCATGTACGTGGCACCGAACAGGGTGTCCTGGCGCGTGGTGAAGACGGTGATGTCACCGGCGCCGTCGACCGGGAAGTCGACGCGCGCGCCCTCGGAACGCCCGATCCAGTTGCGCTGCTGCAGCTTGATCGCCTCGGGCCAGTCCAGCCCGTCCAGGTCGTTCAGCAGCCGGTCGGCGTAGGCGGTGATGCGCATGTTCCACTGGCGCAGCTTGGCCTTGAAGACCGGGAAGTTGCCACGCTCGGAACGGCCGTCGGCCGTCACCTCTTCATTGGCCAGCACGGTGCCCAGGCCCGGCGACCAGTTGACGGGGGCGTCGGAGGCGTACGCCAGGCGGTACTCGCCCAGGACATCGGCGCGCTCGGCGGCGCTCAGCCCGCTCCAGTCGCGGCCGTCCGGGGTCGGGCGCTCACCGTTCTCGAACTGCGCGACCAGGTCGGCGATCGGCCGGGCCCGGTCCGCCTCGGTGTCGTACCAGGAGTTGAAGATCTGCAGGAAGATCCACTGGGTCCACTTGTAGTACTCCGCCTCGATCGTCGCGAACGAGCGGCGCTTGTCGTGGCCCAGACCCAGCCGGCGCAGCTGGGACTTCATGTTGACCATGTTGGCCTCGGTGGAGGCGCGCGGATGCGTACCGGTCTGTACGGCGTACTGCTCCGCCGGCAGGCCGAAGGCGTCGAAACCCAGGGTGTGCAGCACGTTGTGCCCGGTCATGCGCTGGTGGCGGGCGAAGACATCGGTGGCGATGTAGCCCAGCGGGTGACCGACGTGCAGGCCCGCACCCGAGGGGTACGGGAACATGTCCATGATGAACTTCTTCGGCCTGGCGGCCAGCTCCGCATCGCCCGCCAGGTCGCCGGTCGGGTTCGGTGCCTCGTACGTGCCGTGGGCGTCCCAGAAGTCCTGCCAGCGTGCCTCGATGTCGGCGGCCATCGCCGCCGTATAGCGGTGCGGCGCAGCCACGTCGACTGCGGAATTCGTCTCGCTCATGATCCTCAAAGCTCCATCGATCGTCATCTGCCAGCGCTTACGGAAACGAAAAAGCCCCTCGCACAGGAGGGGACGCCGCGCCGATTCCAACCAGGCATTCACACCGGTCGGGACTGATCAGCGCGGCCCGCTAAGCAGAAGGCGTACGGCACGCATGGCGTCAGGGTACCGCACGGGCCCGGAGCGCAGCCGGACGATTCCGCTCCGTGGACGACGGCGGACGGCCGGGGCACCGGCGAGGCGGCGGCGGAGCACGCACGGGGCCACGGCGGAACGCCCGGGAAGCGGGGGTTACTCCGCGTAACGCCCCCTATCGGGGCAACCGCTCAAACCTCGTACTGGCCGGTACGGAGCGACCTAGCATGCGGCAACGGGACCGCATTGCCGAACCATTCGGAGTCGCCCCCATGAACCCTCATCGCAAGATCCGCTCATCCCCCACCTCGAGCGCCGGAGCGAGCCGCCCGGTACAGGGCGGTCTGACCGCCGCCGTGCTGGTTCTCATCCCTCTGCTCGCCGTCGCAGGGAGCGACGACTTGCGCGCCGCACTCGACTTCACGACCGGTGTCCTGTCGCTGGTCTCGCTCACCGCAGCCGTGGCCTGGGGCCTGATCGCCACCGACCGGCTGTTCCTGTCCTCGCGGCAGCGACTGCTCGGCCAGGGCATCCACCGGGCCACCGCCACCGCCTCGCTGGGCTTCCTGCTCCTCCATGTCACCGTGAAGGTCGCGCTCGGACATGTGGCGCTGCTCGGCGCCCTCGTCCCCTTCGGCCTCGGCGTGAGCGGGACGGCCGGGCTGATCGGCTTCGGCTCACTGGCCGGACTGCTCATGGTGGTCGCCGCGGCGACCGGCGCCCTGCGCAGCGCCTTTGCCACCCCGGGCCGGACAGCGGGGCGCTGGCGCGCCCTGCACGCACTGTCCTACCCGGCGTGGTGCGCCGCGCTGATCCACGGGCTGTACGCGGGCCGGCCGCCCGCGACCTGGGTCGTCGTGATGTACAGCCTCTCGCTGCTCGCGGTGGCCGCCGCCCTGTGCCTGCGGCAGCTGCCGCCCCCGCTGAAGCGCCGGATCAGCGAGCTGATCGCCGCTCTGGTCAAGCCGGATGCCCTCGCCTCCGAACCGGACCCGGTGCTCCGCGGAACCCTGCTGCCCGGCGCCGCGCGCGCCGCTCCGGCCGGGCGGGGGACGCTCAGCCGGGAGGATCTCGGCCGGGAGCAGCTGATCCGTGACGAGCGCGCCTACGGCAGCACGGGCCGCGACGGGCTCGGACAGGACCCGTTCGGCACCCCGTTGCCGTCGTCCTTCGACCGCCCGCGCGCGCCCCTCTCCGCGCCTGCCGCGCCGCTGTACGAGGCGCCACCCCGCAGTTCCGAGCGCGTCGACCTGGACCCGGCCGGCGGACCCGCCCGTACAGGCCCCGGCCCCGGGATGTCCGCTGCCTACCGGGCGGTCTCACGGGCCGCCGGGACCGCGGTCCCGGTGCCGGGGCCCAGCCCCCGGCAACCGTCCGCGCGCTGGCCCGCCCCGTCACCCGCACCACCGGCCCAGACACAGACCCAGTCGTTCCGCCCCCCGTACGAGCCCGCCCAGGAGCATCCGTACGACCCGTACGCGGCCGATGTGCCCACCGGCCCGCCGCCCGCCGTCGACGAGACCGCGCCGCTGCCGGGGCCGCTCTATCCACCCCCTGCCGGAGAACCCTGGCAGGCGCCCGGAGGAGACCGACCGTGAACCTCCCCCTCCCCGACGTGCCCGAAGTCCGCGTCGTCGGCCTCCCCCAGCTGACCACCGGATTCGACCTGGTGGAGCGGCTCGACCTCGCCATGCATCTGAAGGTGCACGGACCGCTGGAACCGATGACCGGAGAGCGGCTCGCCGAGCTGGCCGAGACCATCTCGCTGCGCGGCCGGGGCGGTGCGGGCTTTCCCTTCGGAAAGAAGCTGCGGGCCGTCGCCAAGGCGGCCATCCGGCGCGGGGTGCGCCCCGTCGTCGTGATCAACGGAAGCGAGGGCGAACCCGCCTGCCGCAAGGACACCGTCCTGCTGAACCGCGCCCCGCACCTCATCCTGGACGGCGCCCTCCTGGCGGCCGAGGCGCTCGGCGCCCGGACGCTGATCGTCGCCGTCACGCGTAACTCGACGGAGATCTCCATACGCTCCGCCCTCGCCGAGCGGGGCCTGTCCGACCGGCGCGGACAGCAACTGCGGGCACGCGTGGTGCGCACGCCCGAGCGGATGGTCTCCGGCGAGGCATCGGCCGTCATCAGAGCGGCGGGCGGCGGACCCGCCCTGCCGCCCGGCCGTCGCGAGCGGGCCGCGGAGTCGGGAGTCGCCGGCGCCCCGACGCTGCTGTCGAACGCGGAGACGTACGCGCAGCTCGCCGTCGCGGCCCGGATCGGTCCCCGCCGCTACGGGCACACCGGCCTGCCCGACGAGCCCGGCACGGTGCTGCTCACCCTCTCCGGCGCCGTCTCGCGCCCGATGGTCATCGAGGTGCCCACAGGTGTGCCCCTGCGGTACGTGCTGCAGCTGGCCGGGGCACCACCACTGCCCCAGGGCGTGCTGACCGGCGGCTACCACGGCACCTGGATCGACGCGATGGCCACGCACGACGCCGTCGTCTCCCGGGCGTCCCTGGCGGCGGCGGGCGGCGCGCTGGGCGCGGGCGCGATCCTGCCGATCGGGCCCGAGACCTGCCCGATCGGGGAATCACTGCGGATCGCGAACTGGCTGGCCGCCGAGACAGCGGGCCAGTGCGGCCCCTGCAAGCTGGGGCTGCCTGCCGCTGCGGGCGGACTCTCCGACGTACTGAACGGCGGCGGTCCCGCGGCCCTGGAGGCGCTGCGCGAGGTGACCCAGGCGGTCAAGGGCCGGGGAGCCTGCAAGCATCCGGACGGGTCGGCCCGCTTTCTGACCTCGACCCTCTCCGCGTTCACGGACGATCTGGCCGCCCATGTCCTGGACGGCGGCTGCGGCCGGGAGACGCTCGGAGTGCTTCCGCTGCCCGCGCCCGGCTACCAGGACCTGGAGGAGTCCATCCCGAGCGGCGAGAAGCTGGCGGTGGACTGGACGCTCTGCAAGGGCCACGGGCTCTGTGCGGACATCGTCCCGGAGCTGATCAGACTGGGCCCCGACGGCTATCCCGCGCTCGCGGACGCCGCGGTTCCGATGCATCTGCGGGGACGCGCACAGCGAGCCGTGCGCCGGTGTCCGGCGCTGGCACTCCGCATCGAACAGCCGCCCGCGGAGCGACCCGCGCTGCCGCCGGGCGTCGGCCGGAAGGCTCTCGGCAGCGGCCGCAGTTGACGTGCCGACCACAATTGACCCGCACAGACAGGAAGCGGGTCATCCGATTCGGATGACCCGCTTCCTGTTACTTCCCTGTGGAGCTAAGGAGAATTGAACTCCTGACCTCCTGCATGCCATGCAGGCGCTCTACCAACTGAGCTATAGCCCCGTGCTGTGTTCCGCCCGGTCTCCCTGGCGACATCGAGAACATTACACGGTCACCCCGGCCCACCACCAAATCGATTCCCACAAGAAACGATTTGCCCCAATTCGGTAAGGTTGTGTGACGCGGCGCTCAGGCGGTCGCGAAGGAGTAGAAGCGCTTCAGGGTGCAGTGCTCCTCCAGCAGCCGTCCGTAGATCGGCTCACCTTCCAGCTCCCGGTACGTCTCGATCGGGTCGCCTTTTATGATCAGCGCCCGCGCACACTCCTCGCACCAGTACTGGTACTCGGCATTGATCGGCTCCATGTCCCGGACAATGGGCGTACCGCTGCCGCACCAGTCGCACTTCCGCCTGTGTGCACCCATGGATCAGCTCCGGCCGTGGCCGCGGGCTGTGCGCATGCGGGAGGTTCCGCCGTTCTCTTCGGGAACTCCGGGAACAAGGGGCAGGTCCGCGACCTCGTGGCGGCTCGCAGGCATCGCGCGCTCCCTCCCGTTCGGTCCGTCGCCCCCTCCGGCGGTCCGATTCTGCCATGACCCCGCAAGGGGGTCAGCCCTGCTGAGAATCGACCCGTTGCCGACGCCTCACGAGACCGATCGACACGCCCACGATCGCGGCCGCCGACAGCGCGAGGGCGCACACCCACAGCGCATGGCTGAACCCGTGCGCCCCTGGCGCATCAAGGCGGTTGAGGTACAGCGTGCCGAACGTCGCGACACCGATGAGCTGACCCAGTTGGGTGACGGTCACCAGCACACCACTCGCGTCGGCGGCGTCCTCGGGTCGCACGTTGGCCAGTGCACGCGTGAGGAGGGGACTGAATCCCAGCGACATGCCGATCCCCATGGCGACCAAAGCCGCATACAGCATGAATCCACCGTCCCCGCCGTCGCGCATCACCAGCCCGACCCCCACCGAGGCGACGGCCACCAGGACGAACCCGCCCGGAACCAGGACCCTTTGGAGACCCGCGGGCCACCGGCGCCAGGTCAGCCCGACCGCACCGAAGGCCACCGCGGTCGGTGCGAACATCAGCCCGGCACGCAGCGCCGAGTAGCCGAGACCGCCCTGGACGTGCAGCGTCATCGCAAAGAGGAAGCCCGCGTTGATCGCCATCACCAGCAGAATCCGCAGCGCTGCCGAAGCAATTCCGGGAATACGCAGCACCCTGAGGGCGATCAGGGGTGCGCCGCCGCCCGCGGCCAGCCGCGTCTCGTACGCGACGAACCCGGCGAAGAACACGACGGAGGCGAGCAGGCAGACCCAGGACCAGGCCGGCCAGTCCAACTCCTGCCCGAGGACGAGGGGCACGGCGAACAGCGTGACGGCGGCGGTGAGAAGGACCAGGCCCGGCAGATCGAGCCCGCGGGCCCGCGCTTCCTCCCTGGCCTGCCCCGCACGCGGTTCGCGTGGCAGCACGCGTCGGCCGAGCCCCAGCAGAACCAGCCCGATCGGTACGTTCACCAGGAAGACCGGCCGCCAACCCGCCCCGAACAGGTCGGCGCTGACCAGCACCCCGCCCACGACCTGCCCGGCGGCCGCGCCGGTGGCGAGCACCGCACTGTAGGCACCCAGAGCCCGGATCCGCGCCGCACCGGTGAAGTGCCGCTGGATCAGGCTGAGCACCTGCGGAATCATCACCGCCGCACCCATCCCCTGGATCAGCCGGAAGGCGATCAACTGTCCGGTGTCCGCGGCCAGTCCGCAGGCGAGTGAGGCGGCGGTGAAGACCGTGAGCCCGGCCAGATGGGCACGGCCGTGGCCGAGCAGGCCCCCGAGCCTCGCGCCGGTGATCAGCAGAACGGCGTACGTGATGGTGTAACCGGCCACGACGAGCTGTAACCCGGCACCGGAGGCGCCGAGTTCGGTTCGGATCGTCGGGGCGGCGACATTGACGATGAAGGTGTCGAGCAGGGCCATGAACTGGGCGGCCAGGACCAGGGCGAGCAGCCGGCCGGGACGTCCGTCCGTGACGCCGTTGTCAGTGGTGCCGTCTTTACTGGGTACGGAACGTGGAGTTGCCTCGGATGTCGATGTCATGACTCGAAGCGTGCCGCCGGCCTCATACGGGTAACGAGAGCCCGCTGATGCTGGTACTGGCAGCACCTGGCAACTCCGCTCCGCGGCACCGACCATGGGGGTGTGACGACGGTGACGACACAGCACAACACTCAGAACACGCAGGACCACGAGCGAAATCCGGCCCCGAACCGGCCTTCCCGGCGCCGACATCAATCCCGTCGTCGGCGGTCGGAGCTCGCCGCCTTCCTGCGCAGTCGCCGGGCACGGGTGACGCCCGCCGACGTGGGCATGCCGCCGGGCCTGCGCCGCCGCACTCCGGGCCTGCGCCGCGAGGAGGTCGCCCAGCTCTCCGGGGTCGGTGTCACCTGGTACACGTGGCTGGAGCAGGGCCGCCCCATCAATGCCTCACCACAGGTCCTGGACGCCGTGGCGCGGACGCTCCGACTGGACGGCCCCGAGCGCGAACACCTCTATCAGCTGGCGGAGGTGGCGTACGCACCGGGCAGGCAGGCCGACACGATCGAGGTCGGCCCCGAGATCCAGGGCATCATCGACGCCCTCGACCCGCATCCCGCGGTCGTCTACAACACGAGGTACGACGTCCTCGCCACCAACGCCGCCTACCTCGACCTGTTCAACGTGCCCGCGCTGACGGAGTCGGGGATACGGAACGTGCTGTGGGGGCTGTTCACGGTGGCCGAGGAGGACTGCCCGGTCGTGCACCGGACCCAGGAGCTGCCGATCATGGTGGCGACGCTGCGCGGGGCCTACGGGCGCCATACCGGCGAGCCGGCCTGGGAGTCGTTGGTGGAGCGACTCTCCGCGGCCAGTCCGTACTTCGCCGAGCTCTGGCGGAGCGGGGATGTCGCCCCGCCGGGTCCGCGGGTGAAGACGTTCCGTCACTGGGCGACGGAGCGCGAGATACGGATGACGTCGGTGTCACTGTCCATCAACGGGCTTCCGGAGTGCCGGATCGTGGCGTACACACCCGCCGACGAGGAGAGCGCGGAGCAGGTCGCGGCGCTGCGCCGACGCCGCCAAGGGTGAGTGGCGGCACGCGTGCGGGAACACAGACGGATCCTGGAACGCCTGGGGGAACGCGAAGATCCCGCCCCCTGCCGGGGACGGGATCTTGATTGTGGAGCTAAGGAGAATTGAACTCCTGACCTCCTGCATGCCATGCAGGCGCTCTACCAACTGAGCTATAGCCCCGCTGTTCGCTGTATTTCCCTGCGTTTCCGCGCTGCGAACAAGAAGAACTTTAGCCTGTGACCAGCCAGAAAGTGAAATCCCGCCGACGCCGCCCGGCGAGGGCCTCCGAGCACCGCCGTGAGGCGCCCCGGAGAGACGTCCTAGGTATCGTCGCCGAGCACGGGTTCGGGCAGGGTGCCTGCGTTGTGCTCCAGCAGGCGCCAGCCGCGCGCGCCCTCGCCCAGCACCGACCAGCAGCAGTTGGAGAGCCCGCCCAGCCCTTCCCAGTGGCGCGCCTCCAGGCCGAGCAGCCGCCCGATGGTGGTGCGGATGGTGCCGCCGTGGCTGACCACGACGAGCGTGCCGCCGTCGGGCAGCTTGGCGGCGTGATCGAGCACGACGGGGGCAGCCCGGTCGGCGACCTCGGTCTCCAGTTCGCCGCCGCCGCGCCGCACGGGCTCGCCCCGCTTCCACGCGGCGTACTGCTCGCCGTACCGCTCGACGATCTCGTCGTGGGTGAGGCCCTGCCAGGCACCCGCGTACGTCTCGCGCAGTCCCGCGTCATGGGTGATGTCGAGCCCGGTGATCGCGGCGAGTTCGGCGGCCGTGGCGGCCGCCCGCCGCAGATCCGAGGCGACGATGGCATCAGGCTTCAGCGAGGCGAGCAGCCGGGCGGCCCGGTGGGCCTGCCCGACGCCGGTCTCGGTGAGCTCGATGTCCATGGAGCCCTGGAATCGGCGCTCCAGGTTCCACGCCGTCTGGCCGTGTCGCCAAAGGACGATCCTGCGGCCCCTGCCGCTGCTGCTGCCGTTCAGCTCTGGTCACCTTCCATGCCGCCGGTGAGCTGGGCGTGCTCCTCGGCCTTCCCTCGGGTCCTGACGGCGTCCTCGGGCAGCGAAATCTCGGGGCAGTCCTTCCACAGGCGCTCCAGCGCGTAGAAGACGCGCTCCTCGCTGTGCTGGATGTGGATCACGATGTCGACGTAGTCGAGGAGGATCCAGCGGGCGTCGCGGTCGCCCTCACGGCGCACCGGCTTGACCCCGAGCTCCTTCTGAAGCCGCTCCTCGATCTCGTCGACGATCGACTTGACCTGGCGGTCGTTGGGGGCCGAGGCCAGCAGGAAGGCGTCCGTGATCGACAGAACGTCGCTGACGTCGTACGCAATGATGTCGTGCGCGAGCCGGTCGGCGGCCGCCTGAGCGGCGGCGTTGATGAGCTCGATGGAGCGGTCCGTGGCGGTCACAAGCAGGCTTTCGTCGGCGGTCAGATCAACCTCTAGGGTCTCACGGACCGCCGACAGCCCACGCAGCGATCTTTTGAAGATCGTTCCTGGAGATCGTCCAGGACATGGAGCCCGACTACTTGATCTTGTAGTCCTGACCGAGAACGACGGACACATCCGCGTTCGCGGCAGGCTTGCCCCGCTTCACCGCGCTCACCGGCAGGCCCAGGGTCTTGGCGACCTGGGTCGCCTTCTCCTTGTCGGCCGCATCGCGGTAGAGGACCTCGGACAAAGCCTCGATGCCGGTGTTGCCGCCGCCGACGAAGGCATAGCCACCGTTGACCAGTGCGATCCGGGCGGACTCCGTACCGCCCGCGTTCCCGGTGCCGTTCCTGACCCCGACCCGCACGGCCGCGTCCTGGTCCGGTGCCTTCACCGTGCCGCCGAGGATGTCCTTGACGACGCTCTCGGTGGCCGCGTCGGTCAGGGTTCCGTCGGCCTGCACCGGCAGCAGCGCCGTCTTGTAGTCGCCGATCTTGGCGTGTTCGGCGAGCTTCGCCAGGGACGCGCCGAGGTCCTTCTCCGGCAGCGACGGGTCGAGGATCTGCGCCAGCGTCTGCACAGTGACGGTGGCGGCCTTCGGATCGTCCGAGATCTTCCGCAGCACGCCGCGCATGACCTGCCCGAACCGCATCAGCTGCTTCGCCTCGGCCTCACCGGTACCCCGGTAGGTGGCGTACGCGACGGCCATCTGCCCGCTCAGGGTCTGCGCCTCACCCTTCTTCACGAGGGGGGACGCGTCCTTCTTGGTGTCGGGCACATCGGTGTCGGTGTCGACCTCGATGTTGCCGACCAGGTCGACAAGGTTCTCCAGGTACGGGGTGTCCAGGCGCCACGTACCGGAGATCTTGGTGCCGAGCAGCGTGTCGATCGACTCGCGGGTGCCGGTCGAACCGTCGTCGTCGACGGACTTGCCGAGGGTGGTCGTGTTGCCCTCGTCGTCGGAGACGGCGAGCGAGTTGGGGAGCAGGACCATGGTCCCCTGCTTGGTGGTGACGTTGTCGACGAGCAGCGCCGTGGAGGTGCCGCCCTTCTTCGTGTTGTGCAAATGGACCACGATGACATCGCGCTGCTGCGGACCCGTCGTCGCGGTGTTCTCCTTCTCCGAGCCGCCGAGGCCCGGGAGTTTGCCCGCGGACCAGAGGTAGCCGACACCGCCGACGACGACGAGGGCCACCACGACGACGAGCGCGACCATCCGGTTGCGGCCGCGTCGCCGTGCCTCCTCGCGCCGCTCGCTGCGGCTCTCGGTGAACTTCAGCCAGTCGATGACGTCTTCGGAGTCCTCGTCGGGCTCCTCGATGAAGGAGAACTGCCCGGTGCCGTACTCGCGGTCCGAGCGGCGCTGCTCCGGAACGGCAGGCTCGGGCTCGGAGTCGAACCCGGACTGCGGTTCCGGTTGCTGCGGGGCGGATTCGGGTGCGGGCGCGGGAGCCTGCTGCGGGATGCTCCACTGCGCCGTGGTGTCGACCGCGGCCGGCTGCTGGCCGGTGTCGTAGCCGTACCCGTCGTAGCCATAGCCCTGTTGCTGGGAGGCATATGGGTCGTACTGCTGCGGCTGCTGAGACTGCTGCCCGCCGTACGGGTCGTATCCGTACCCCTGCTGCCCCTGCTGCTGCGCGTACGGGTCGTACTGCTGCGGCTGCTGTTCCTGGTGCTGCCCGGGCTGCTGATACACCGGCTGCCCGTACTCGTCGTAGCCGACGATCTGCGGCTGCTGGTAGTACGGGTCGTACGGGTTCTGTCGGTCGTTCACCGCTCCCCCTCTCCGTGGCTCATTCGCCGCGGTACAGCTGGCGCTTGTCGATGTATCGGACCACGCCGTCCGGCACCAAGTACCAGACGGGATCCCCGTGGGCGACCCGCTCACGGCAGTCCGTGGACGAGATCGCGAGCGCGGGGACCTCCACGAGGGAGACACCGCCCTCCGGCAGCCCGGCGTCGGTGAGCACATGCCCCGGCCGTGTCACACCGATGAAGTGGGACAGCGAGAAGAGCTCCTCGGCGTCCCGCCAGGTGAGGATCTGGGAGAGCGCGTCGGCGCCGGTGATGAAGAAGAGGTCCGCGTCGCCGTGGATGGCACGAAGGTCCCGCAGCGTATCGATCGTGTACGTCGGTCCGCCACGGTCGATGTCGCTGCGGCTGACCGAGAACTGCGGGTTGGACGCCGTCGCGATGACTGTCATCAGATAGCGGTCCTCGGCCGGGGACACATTCTTGTGGCTCTTCTGCCACGGCTGCCCGGTCGGGACGAACACCACCTCGTCGAGGTGGAACCGGGCGGCCACCTCGCTGGCCGCCACCAGGTGTCCATGATGAATCGGGTCAAACGTCCCGCCCATCACGCCGAGTCGGCGTTTTGCGGCACCAGTAGGCACTTCCTGCTCTCCCATGCGTGCAGAGCCTACTGGCACAGCTGTACGCCTCGGCCTCAGCGGTCGCGGTTGAAGCGGGTGGTGATCCACAGCAGGAGCAGCAGCACGACGAACGCACCGCCACCGGTCAGGTACGGGTTGAGGCTTTCGTGGTTGCCACCCTCGCCGCCCTCGGAGGCGAGGGTGACCAGCTGGTGCGCGGTGCTTGTGAGGCTCATCTTCGGCAGGACCTATCGATCGGGAGTCGGAAGGAAGACGTCGCGGACATCGTATGCGGGTGCTCCCGGCACGCTCACGCCGACTCAGTCGTTGTTGTCGTCGTTGCGGTATCCGCGGAGCAGGAACCACGCGAGCAGCGCCGCGCCGATGAGCGAGGCGAGCAGCACGATCCGGAGGGTGTTGCCCGGGCCCTGGTCCTCGGATGCGGCGGCGAGCAGAGCAACGGTGTGCGGCATGTTGGGCGTCTCCTCAGTTATCCACAGCCCCCCGCACACCGTAGCCCCAGCACCTACGCTGGGATGTGCCAGGGGGCGAGCGACGTCTCGTACGAACAGGGGGCCCATCCATGACCGACAGCAGCCACACAAGTCACGAGAACGTGCCGAGCAGGCAGCGCAGGCGTTTCGCCGGCATCTCGTCCCGGGCCTACGAACACCCGGCGGACCGCTCGGCCCTGGTGGCCCTGCGCAAACTGAGCGGGTTCGACACCGTGTTCAAGGCTCTCAGCGGACTGCTCCCCGAGCGCAGTCTGCGGCTGCTCTTCCTCTCCGACTCCGTCCGGGTGAGCGACGCCCAGTTCGTCCATCTCAACGACATGCTCCGCGACGCCTGTTACATCCTGGACCTGGAGAAGGTCCCGCCGATGTACGTCACCCAGGACCCGAAGCCCAATGCCATGTGTATCGGTCTCGACGAGCCGATCATCGTGGTGACGACGGGGCTGGTGGAGCTGCTCGACGAGGAGGAGATGCGGGCGGTCGTCGGCCACGAGGTGGGACACGCCCTCTCCGGCCACGCCGTGTACCGCACGATTCTGCTGTTCCTCACCAATCTTGCACTGAAGGTCGCCTGGATTCCGCTCGGCAATGTCGCGATCATGGCAATCGTGACGGCGCTGCGCGAGTGGTTCCGCAAGTCGGAGCTCTCCGCGGACCGGGCGGGACTGCTGGTCGGCCAGGATCTGCAGGCGTCGATGCGCGGCCTGATGAAGATCGCCGGTGGCAACCATCTGCACGAGATGAACGTGGACGCCTTCCTCGCCCAGGCGGACGAGTACGAGAAGGGCGGCGACCTGCGCGACTCCGTGCTCAAGATCCTCAATGTGCTGCCCCGCTCCCACCCGTTCACCACGGTGCGCGCGGCCGAGCTGAAGAAGTGGTCCGAGAGCCGCGACTACCAGCGGATCATGGATGGCCACTACCCACGGCGAGACGAGGACAAGGACACCTCGGTGACGGACTCGTTCCGGGAGTCCGCCTCGCATTACGCCGATTCGGTGCGCACCAGCAAGGATCCGCTGATGAAGCTCGTCGGCGACATAGCGGGCGGCGCCGGGGACCTGGGCGGCAAGCTCCGCGACAAGTTCACCGGCGGCGGCTCGGCCGGCAAGGGGGGCGCTACGGGTGGCTCCGAAGAGACCCGGCAGTCGGGGCCGGAAGACCCGGAGAGCTAGAGCTCACAGGAGCCCGGGACGGGTGGGCGCTGAGCTCCAGCGTCCCGCAGAGCGCCGCAGCGGGCCTGCCCGTGGCGTACGGGTCGGTGCCCGCCGGTCCGCGGGATTCCGCCCGCTGGCCGGCGAGCAGCGGGCGCAGTGCGCCGGTCGTGTCGGCCGAGCAGGCCTGCGGTCCGGCCTGGACGTAGCTGGTCCGCAGCTCCAGCCGGTGCAGCCGCAGGTCCTCCCGGTCGAAGCGGAAGTGCAGCTCGCGCCGGACGGTGAACAGGGAGACACCACCTGCCGATTGGGGGCCGGAGACGGCCGGGCGCAGGGCGTACGTGAAGGTGTGGTCCGACACCACCTCCAGGGTGTCGGACCCCTCCTCCGAGTAGGCGAGGGTGCCCTGGACCCGGATGCCCGGGTCGGCCAGTGCCACCTTCGCCGGGTCGAACCGCACCAGCCAGCCGGCCGCGGCGTGCTGCCCGTCGTCGTCCGGTCGGCTCATGCTCCGGGCGAACTGGCTCACCTGGTCCGGGTCGAGCAGGAGCTCCACCGGCCGTACCGCGCGGCCGGTGAGGACGTCGGGGTCGAGGGAGGACGCGACCAGGTAGTCCTTGACCGTGGTCAGGGCGGTGATCACCTGGCTCTCCGAGAAATTGTCCGTCCGCCGGACCATCGGGAAGTTGATGCCTGAGGCACCTGCCCGGAACTGTGCGGCGGGGCTGGTGGCGAAGAGAGCGGCGGCCGTGCCGCCGGGCACGGTGCCGCGGGGCGCCAGGGGTATGACGGTCGAGCGCAGTGCCTCGGCCCGTCGGCCGGCGGGCGCCTGGTACGGATGCCGGAAGCCTATGTAGACGGCCGCAGCGAAGGCCAGGGCTATCAGGACGACGAGGGCCAGGACGGCCCGGGAGCCGGTGCGCAGGTGCCGGGCGGGGAGGCTGCGTACGGCGCGGGCGTGCTCGCCCATGCGCTCCTGGGCGGAGAATTCCTGGAGCCGGGCAGCGCGGACGAACGACTCGTCGAAGACGACGGATCGGTACTCGTCCTCGCCGCCACCGGGGAGCCCCTCGGGCGGGCCTCCACTCCCTGCCATACCTTCAGAGTAGGTCGGCGGGGGCCTGCGTAAACGCACTGGTGCGCGTCAAGTTCGTACGCGATCTTCAGGTCATGGAGTGCGGGGCACTGCGGAGACGGCCGGCCGGGAGTGATCCGCGGAGCCCGAGGGGCCGCCCGGACGCCCGGGAAGCGGTCCGCCGCCCGTCCGGGACTCCACGGCCCTCTGCTCGGGCGCGCTGTCCACACCGGTCGAGGCGGGCGGCGGCACCTGGTCCTGCCGGTTGGCCGAGGTGCCCCGGTAGACCGCGCTGAAGGCCAGCGCGACCATACCGATGCCCATCAGCAGCGCGAGCAGCCAGGCCACCGGCCGGTGCCAGCGTGCGGCACCTCGGTAGGGACGCAGGGCGCCTCCGTGGCGCCCGTAGGGGCTGTTGTCGTAATCGCCCAGCCCGTCGGGGTCCATCGGGTCGCCGTAGGGGCTTCTGCGGCTGTAGTCGCCGCCCGGGCCGTACCCGTCGTCGAAGAAATCGTCGTCGCCGGGGCCGCCACCTGCGCGGGCTCGGGCCGCCTCGGCCTCGGCGCGCGCCTCGGCAGCAGCCAACAGCCGCTCCACCGCGGTGGGTTCATGGAACTCGGCGGCCCGGACGAAGTCCTCGTCGAACACCACGGAGGCGAAGTCCTCGTCCGCGCCCCCGCGGTCGTCGTCGGGCTCCCAGCCGTCCGGGAACGGCCTGCCCCCCACGTCGTCCGGCACAGCTTCAGCGTAGCCCCGGCGGGTCGATTTGGGCAGGGAGAGCGCAAAATCGCCGGAGCCGGAGATCACCGAACGTGACCGTCGCCTGTCACGATGTACTTCGTCGAGGTCAGCTCCGGCAGCCCCATCGGGCCCCTGGCATGCAGCTTCTGCGTGGAGATCCCGATTTCCGCACCGAACCCGAACTGCCCTCCGTCGGTGAACCGGGTGGATGCATTTACGGCGACCGTCGTGGAATCCACCAGTTGGGTGAACCGGCGGGCGGCGGCCTGCGAGGTGGTGACGATCGCCTCGGTGTGGCCCGAGGACCAGAGCCGGATGTGTGCCACCGCCGCGTCCAGCGATTCGACGACGGCTGCCGCGATGTCGTACGAGAGGTACTCGGTCTCCCAGTCCTCGGGCGTCGCCGCCACGACGGTGGCCTTGGACCCGTCGGCGTACTCCAGGACCCGCTCGTCACCGTGGACCGTCACCCCTGCGTCGGCCAGCGCGTCCAGGGCCCGGGGCATGAACTCCGCGGCGATGTCCTTGTGGACCAGCAGCGTCTCGGCGGAGTTGCAGACGCTCGGACGCTGGGCCTTGGAGTTGATCAGGATCTCGACGGCCATGTCGAGGTCGGTCTGCGCGTCCACGTACACGTGGCAGTTGCCGGTTCCGGTCTCGATGACCGGAACCGTCGACTCCTCCACGACCGTACGGATCAGCGAGGCGCCGCCGCGCGGGATCAGTACGTCGACGAGACCGCGGGCCCTCATCAGTTCACGCACCGAGTCGCGGCTCTCGCCCGGCACCAACTGCACCGCGTCGGCCGGCAGCCCGGAACCTCCGACCGCGTCGCGCACCACCCGGACGAGTGCGGTGTTGGAGGCGTACGCGGACGACGAGCCGCGCAGCAGGACGGCGTTGCCGGACTTCAGGCAGAGCGCCGCGGCGTCCACCGTCACATTGGGCCGGGCCTCGTAGATGATCCCGACGACGCCGAGCGGCACCCGGACCTGGCGCAGGTCGATGCCGTTGGGCAGGGTCGATCCGCGCACCACTTCGCCGACCGGGTCGGGCAGGGCGGCCACGTGTCGCACATCGGCGGCGATGGCCCGGATCCGCTCGGGGGTGAGGGTGAGCCGGTCGACGATCGACTCGCTGGTGCCTGCCTCGCGGGCACGGGCGACGTCCTCGGCGTTGGCCTCGACGATCTCGCTCGTCCGCACTTCCAGCGCGTCCGCGATCGCCAGCAGCGCGTCGTCCTTGGCCGCACGCGGCAGTGGCGCGATGTCGGCGGCGGCAGAGCGTGCCCGGTAGGCGGCCTGGGCGACCGGGGACATGTTGTCGTACGGCGAAAGCGTGGTCATGCCCGCAGGGTAGTGCGCAGACTGCGGGCATCCCTCACGTATCCCGTGATGCGAGACGACCGTCCCAGAACGGGCCGGTTCAGTACGGGTGGACGCCGACCGGTGCAGCCGGCGGCGGCCCGTATCCCTCGGCGATCCGCTGGTGGTACGTCTCCCGGTCGATGACCTCCAGGCCGACGATCTCCCAGGGCGGCAGTTTGGCGCTGGAGCGGTGCTCGCCCCACAGCCGCAGCGCGACCGCCGCCGCGTCGTGCAGATCGCGGGCCTCCTCCCAGTAGCGGATCTCCGCGTGGTCGTTGGCGTACCGGCTGGTCAGCAGGAAGGGGTGGTCGTGCGCGAGCTGTTCCAGACCGCGTCTGACCTCCTTCAGCGGAGTCTCGGTGCCCGAGACGCTGAGCGTGATGTGCCACAGCTTCGACTGGGTGCGTTCCTCCTTCGCCCCCGTCGGCTCGGGGGCTGTGGTTCCGTCGGTGGCCCTGTCGACGGCCCTGTCCGCGGGCCGGTTCCCGTCGAAGCCGGCACCTGCTCCGACGCTGGTCAGGGTGCGGCCACCCGTTCCTCGGGGCGGCGCCCCCGGGTGCGCTCGTCTCACCGGCGGCCTCCTGTGAATGCGTTGCTGTGCTGTACCCCGCTGTGTCCCCGTTACAAAGTTGACCAGTCCCGGGCCGGGCGTGGGGCGGTTTTCATGAAGGTCTCCGCCGGAAGTCCGGACTTTTCAGTCGATTCAGGGGGCAGGTCAGTGGTGCAGGAGGACCAGATCGTCCCTGTGTACGACCTCGCGCTCGTACGCCGGCCCGAGCTCGCGTGCCAGGTCACGGGTGGAGCGCCCGAGCAGCTGCGGAATCTCCTTGGCGTCGAAGTTGACAAGTCCGCGGGCCACGGGGCGGCCGCGCAGGTCGCGCAGTTCCACCGGGTCCCCCGCGGTGAACTCGCCCTCGACGGCGGCGATCCCGGCCGGCAGGAGCGAGCTGTGGCGCTCGACGACGGCCCGTACGGCCCCGTCGTCCAGGGTCAGCCATCCCTGCGGGGTGGAGGCGTGGGCCAGCCAGAGCAACCGGTCGGCCGAGCGACGTCCGGTGCGGTGGAAGTACGTGCCGGTGTCGCGGCCCGCGAGGGCGTCGGCGGCGCGGCTCGCGGAGGTCAGCACGACCGGCACCCCGGCGGCCGTGGCAATCCGGGCGGCTTCGACCTTGGTGACCATGCCGCCGGTGCCGACGCCCGCCTTTCCGGCGCTGCCGATGGTGACGCCCTCCAGATCGGCGGGGCCCGTCACCTCGGCGATGCGTGTGGTGCCGGGGGTGCTGGGGTCGCCGTCGTAGAGGCCGTCGACGTCGGAGAGGAGGACCAGCAGGTCGGCGCGGACGAGGTGGGCGACGAGCGCGGCGAGCCGGTCGTTGTCGCCGAACCGGATCTCGTCGGTGGCCACGGTGTCGTTCTCGTTGACGACCGGGAGCGCGCCCATCTCCAGGAGCTGGTCCAGGGTGCGGTAGGCGTTGCGGTAGTGGGCGCGGCGGCTCGTGTCGTTGCTGGTCAGCAGCACCTGACCGACGCGTACGCCGTACCTCGCGAAGGAGGCGGTGTAGCGGGCGACGAGCAGGCCCTGGCCGACGCTGGCGGCGGCCTGCTGCCTGGCCAGATCCTTGGGTCGGCGCACCAGGCCGAGCGGGGCGAGTCCGGCCGCGATGGCGCCGGAGGAGACGAGGACGATCTCCTTCTCCCCGCCGCTCCTGACCTTGGCGAGCACATCGACGAGTGCGTCGACCCGGTCGGCGTCCAGGCCTCCGGCCGCGGTGGTGAGGGACGACGACCCGACCTTGACCACGATCCTGCGCGCCTCGGTCACGCCCTGTCTTGCCCCTGCCACGTGCACTGTCCCCGTCCTCGCCGTCGGCTGCGCCTGCTCGCCGTCAGGGTACGCGAGCTGCATGGGGCGCGGACCGAACGGGCGTTCCCGATAATCGGACTCCACTCTCCCTTTTCGGCCATTGAGCGGAGACCGGTTGCCCTGAGGAGCGCCGGAGCGGAAGCGGTCAGATCAAATGATTCGCAAATCCGTACGCACCTTTCGGCGGCCGAATCATTGACCACCGCCCTGGGCAACCATCCGGCCACGCCGCCCATCTAACAGTCGATAGGGTGCACGGCAGGCGGTGTTGTATCGCCGTTCTCCGCAGTGCGCGGACCCGCACCCGCCGCCGGCTCACAGGGCCTCTATCAGCCATGGGACAGTAGCGATGCCAATTAAAGTAAGTGTCGTCATTCCGGTATACAACCCGGGCAGGTTCATCGAACCCTGCATCGACTCGCTCCTGCGGCAGACCCTACCGGCGCGGGAGTTCGAAGTCCTCTTCGTCAACGACGGGTCGACGGACGACACTCCTGACCGCCTCAAGCAGCTGGCCGCGGAGCATCCGCATTTCCGGGTGATCACCATCCCGAATTCCGGCTGGCCGGGAAAGCCCCGCAACGTCGGGGTGGCCGAGGCGAAGGGTGAATACGTCCAGTTCGTGGACCAGGACGACCATCTCGCCTCCGGCGCCCTGGAGCGGCTGTACGACATGGGCCGACGCAACGGCTCGGACATTGTCATCGGCAAGGTGGCCAGCAACTTCCGCGGCGTCCCGCACGGCGTGTTCAAGACGAACCGCGAGAAGTGCACCCTGCACGACGCCCCGCTGTACGACAGCCTCACGCCGCACAAGATGTTTCGTACGGAATTCCTCCGTGAGAACGGCATCGCCTACCCCGAGGGGAAGCGCCGCCTGGAGGACCAGCTCTACATGATGCAGGCGTACTTCCCGGCCAAGGTCGTCTCCATCCTGGGCACGTACACCTGCTACTACTACTCGAAGCGGGACGACGGCAAGAACGCCGGATCGACGAGGATCGTGCCGTCCGGCTACTACGGGAACCTCCGCGAGGTCCTCGACGTCGTCATGGCCCATACGGAGCCGGGAGCATTCCGGGACCGGCTGCTGCGCCGCTTCTACCGCGTCGAGATGCTCAGCCGGCTCAGCGAGCCCGCGGTGCTGCGCTACCAGCCGGAGTTCTACGACGAGATGTGCGACGCCATCCGGCCGCTGGCCACGGACTTCATGGGCGACGGAGTGCACGACGGCCTGGGTCCGGTCCTGCGGGCGCGGTCGACACTGCTGCGCGCGGACGACCGGCAGGGTCTCCTCCGCATCGCGCGCTTCGCCTCGTCCGTCACGGCGGCGGCACAGCTGGAGACATTCGCCTGGCAGCCGGACGGCAGGATCGCGATCACCGTCAGCGCCCGGCTGGTCCACGGCGAGGACCGGGCCCCGGTGCGGCTGCTGCGCCGCGAGGGCCGCTACTACCTGCACCCCGATCTCGCCGACGGGCTGCAGGCCGACGGCGGACTGCTGGACATCACCGACGACCTCGACGGCTTCTCCGCCGAACTCTCGCTCCGCAATCGCGAGACGGCCGTCGAGTGGCCCTGCCCCGCGACGTTCACCACGGAGATGGAAGAGCTCGGAGACGACGTCTGCGAAGTCGTCCTGCACGGCAGCGGCCATCTGTCCGCCGAGGCGGTCAAGGGCCGCGGGCGGGTGTCGCGCGGCTTCTGGGACGTCTGGGTGCCACTGCGCGGACTGGGTCTGGTCCGCAAGGCCCGGCTCGGCGCCGACCGTGCCGAAGGCGTGGACGCCGCCTGTCTGCCCGCCTCCCTCGGGTCCCCGGCGCGCGCTGTCATCCCGTACTTCACCGATCCGCACGGCAACCTCACGCTCGATGTCGCCCGCCGCAGCAAGAAGCTGGCCGACCATCTCGCGGGCCGTCCGGTGCTGCGGACGCCGGGCAGCCGGCCGGAGCTGCGGCTGGACCTCTTCACCACGACTGCCACCGCTGTCTCCGGCGCCCAGCTGGTCCTGAGCCCGGCCGACGGGACAACCGGCGCCGTCCGCACGGTACGGACCTCGCTGCACCCCACCGAGGGCCGCGCCCATCTGACGGTGCCCGGACGTGCGCGGGGCGTCGCGACGGGCGACTGGAAGCTCTCGGTCCGGCTCGACGGCGAGGACGGCCCCGCGCTCCCGCTCTGCGACGTCACCGTCGGCGGCCGCGGCCGGATCCACCTCGACCCGGCCCTGCCCGAGGTCGACGCCGCGATCATGGCGGAGGTCGGCACGAACCGCCGGAAGGCGACGCTGCAGCGAACACTGCGCGCGGTCGGCGGCCCGCTCGTCCGCAGACTCCCGCCCGGCGGCCGCAAGCGGGCGCGTCGCCTGGCCGCCCGATTCACCAGCTGATCCGGGATCCCGGACCACCCCCTCAGCCAGCACGGAACAAGGACGTGATCGCATGCGGCAGCTCTCTCTCGAAGGCGCCTGGGTGCATGAGCCCAAGGTCTTCCCGGACAGTCGCGGCAGCTTCCACGAGTGGTTCAGGGCCTCCGAGCTCAGCGAGGCCGCAGGCCACGGTCTGCAGCTCGCCCAGGCCAATTTCTCGGTCTCCCGCCGCGGCACGCTGCGCGGTATCCACTTCGCCGATGTGCCGCCGAGCCAGGCGAAGTACGTCAAGTGCGTGCGCGGCGCGGTGCTCGACGTCATCGTGGACATCCGGGTCGGCTCCCCCACGTACAAGCAGTGGGAGGCCGTACGCCTCGACGACATGGACCATCACTCGGTCTACCTCGCCGAGGGGCTCGGACACTCGTTCATGGCGCTGACGGACGACGCGACGGTCCTCTATCTGTGCTCCGAGGGGTACGCGCCCGGTCGTGAGCACGGCATCGACCCGCTCGACCCGGAGCTGTCGATCGAGTGGCCGGAGGGCATCACCCCGCTGCTCTCGGAGAAGGACGCCGCCGCCCCTTCGCTGGCCGAGGCCGAGAAGCAGGGCCTGCTTCCTTCGTACGAGGCGTGCCGGGCGTACTACGCGCAGCTGCGCGCCCGGGGCTGAACGGGCGGCAGCGCAGCGAGAGCCCCCGTGGTCCGGAAGGGATCACGGGGGCTTCTCCGTCCGCGCAGACTCAGCTCGCGACGGCCTCGATACGCCCGCGCAGCGACGTGAACGCCGAGCGGGGACGGCGCAGATTGCGGGCCCGGGTCAGCGCGGGCCAGAAGTCGGCTCCGAGCAGCGTCTCCGGCCGGACTGCGGTCTTGCGCACCAGCACCTCTTCGGGCACGTCCTGAGGATCGGGTACGACATACTCCTCGATGATCTTGTCGTACGCGTTCTTCAGAATGTCGCTCTCCGGATCGGCACCGAACACGGCGACCACGCCGGTCGGCGCCGTATCGATCTCGACGACCACCAGGTCGGGACGGTAACGGCGCAGCACCTGCACCACCTTGTAGACATCGCCGGTCCAGAATTTGGTGTGCCGGTCCCGGGCCGCCTCGTCGACATTGCGCGGCAGCATGTCGTCGAGAACGATCACGCTCGACCAGCGGGAATGCCGTTCGACGTTCATGAAGTCGCGCAACGCGTACTCGAAGAGATGCATGCCGTCGATGAAGGAGAGTTCCACCTTGGGGTCCCCGCCGAGCACATTGAGCGGGTCCCGGCGGGCGAGTGCGCGGAACGGGTTGCGGCCGTTGCGCAGGTGGATCAGCGGGTCCTTGCGGGCGAAGAAGGCGTCGCTCGTCGCCTTGACCAGGTGGACGTCGCAGCTGATGTCCGTCACCACGCGGAAGGCCGGGTCGACGGCGACGGAGGGCACCCGCGAAAGGGCCAGGCTCCTGCCGTCGTTGACTCCGATCTCCAGATAGTTCCGGGGCCGGTAGACACGGTGCATGTGACGCAGAAACTCATGGCGGTTCACGTGGAGCGGCCCTTCGACAGAAATCAACTGGTCCGATTCCCGGCGAAGTTACCCTATGAATGCACTGCGGCGTAAGCGTTCTTCCATTGTTAACACCTGAGGTCTCCCGCGAGCGGAATGCAGGAGGCCAGTTGGCTGCCGGTTATCGGTGTGATCATTGGATGATCAAGGGCGTTCCGTTCGGAGCAGTGCCGGAAATGCCTCCGCCAGCGCCTCCCGCCAGTCGCGGACCGGTTCCATTCCGGCCGCCGCCCAGCAGTCGTGCCCGAGCACGCTGAACGCGGGCCGGGGCGCAGGCCGGACGAAGGCGTCGCTGGTGGTGGGGCGGACGCGCGCCGGATCGGCGCCCAGGAGCCGGAAGATCTCCCGGGTGAAGCCGAACCACGTCGTCTCACCGCCGCTGGTGCCGTGGTAGACGCCCGCGGGGGCGGTCCCTGCCAGGGCGGCCTGCCCGAGCCGGACCAGCTGGCCTGCCAGGTCGGTGGTCCAGGTGGGTTGTCCGCGCTGGTCGTCGACCACGTCGAGGGTGTCCTTGACTCCCTCCAGTTTGATCATCGTACGGACGAAGTTGGGGCCGCCCGCGCCGTACAGCCAGGCGGTGCGGACGACGTAACCGGTGTCCGGAAGGGTCTCCAGGACCGCACGCTCCCCCGCCAGTTTGGTCCGCCCGTAGGCGCTGCGCGGGCCGGTCGCGGCGTCCTCCGGGTACGGCTTCTCGGCGTCCCCGGCGAAGACGTAGTCGGTCGAGACCTGGAGGAGGACCGTGCCGTATGCGCGGCAGGCGGCGGCAAGGACCTCCGGGCCCGTGCCGTTGACCCGCAGCGCCGCGTCCTCCTGGGACTCGGCGTCGTCGACGGCGGTCCAGGCGGCGCAGTTCACGACAACGGCGGGGCGGTGCCGCTCGAAGCCCGCCCGCACCGAGGCGGGGTCGGTGATGTCCATGGCCGCGCGGTCGGCGGCGACCGCGCTGAGGCCCTCGCCGACGAGCCGGGCCAGGACGTCCTGGCCGAGCATCCCGGCGGCTCCGGTCACCAGCCAGGCGGCGCTCACAGGGCGGCCCTGCTCTTCAGCGGCTCCCACCAGGCACGGTTGTCGCGGTACCACTGCACGGTTTCCGCGAGTCCCGTGCGGAAGTCCTTGCGGGGCTCGTAGCCGAGCTCCTCGCGGATCTTCGTGCAGTCGACGGAGTAGCGGCGGTCGTGGCCCTTGCGGTCCTCGACGTAGGTGACGCTGGTGTCCCAGTCGGCGCCGCAGGCGTCCAGCAGCAGGCCGGTGAGTTCCTTGTTGGAGAGCTCGGTGCCGCCGCCGATGTTGTACACCTCGCCGGCCCGGCCCTTCGTGCGGACCAGTTCGATGCCCTGGACGTGGTCGTCGATGTGCAGCCAGTCGCGGACGTTGGCGCCGTCTCCGTACAACGGGACCGTCCTGCCGTCCAGCAGGTTGGTGACGAACAGCGGGATGACCTTCTCGGGGAAGTGGTGGTGCCCGTAGTTGTTGGAGCAGCGGGTCACCCGCACATCGAGGCCGTGGGTGCGGTGGTACGAGAGGGCGATCAGATCGCTGGACGCCTTGGCCGCGGAGTACGGCGAGTTGGGCGCCAGCGGGTCCGTCTCGGGCCAGGAGCCCTCGTCGATCGAACCGTAGACCTCATCGGTAGAGATGTGCACGAAGGTCTTGATGCCCGCCAGGTGTGCGGCGTGGATCAGGGTGTGGGTGCCCACCACATTCGTACGGACGAACTCGGCACCGCCGTCGATGGACCGGTCCACATGCGACTCGGCGGCGAAGTGCACCACCTCGTCGTGCTCGGCCATCAGCTTGGAGACCAGCTCGGGGTCGCAGATGTCGCCCTGCACGAAGGCGAAGCCGGGGTGCTCGCGGACCTCGTCGAGATTGGCCAAGTTGCCCGCGTAGGTGAGCTTGTCGAGCACGGTGACGGCGACATCGCCGGGCCCCTGCGGGCCGAGCACCGTACGGACGTAGTGCGAACCGATGAAGCCGGCCCCTCCGGTCACCAGGATGTTGGTCGTCATGAGGAGATCTGCACCTTGCTGTGGTCGCCGAGCACGAGTCGGTGGGCGGACGGGGATCGGGGGGCGGGGGTCACTTCGACGTCATGGCCGATGAGCGACGCCTCGACGCGCCGGACACCGGCGATGGAGGCGCCCTGCAGAACGATGGAGTACTCGATCTCGCTGTCCTCGATCCGGCAGTTCTGCGCGATCGAGGTGAACGGGCCGACGTACGCGCCGCTGATCACCGATCCCGCACCGATGATCACGGGGCCGACGATCCGGCTGCCGGTGACCTTGGCGCCGGCCTCGATCCGGACCCGGCCGATGATCTCGCTGTCGTCGTCGACGTCGGCGCCCTCGACGGACGGCTCGACGGTCTCCAGCACGGTCCGGTTGACCTCCAGCATGTCGGTGACGTTGCCGGTGTCCTTCCAGTACCCGCGGATGGTGGTGGAGCGGACGTCGCGCCGCTGGTCGATCAGCCACTGGATGGCGTGCGTGATCTCCAACTCGCCGCGCCAGGAAGGCTGGATCGATCGCACCGCCTCGTGGACGGCGGGTGTGAAGAGATAGACGCCGACGAGCGCAAGATCGCTCTTGGGCCTCTTCGGCTTCTCCTCCAGGGCCACCACCCGGCCGTCGCCGTCGAGTTCGGCGACGCCGAACGCGGTCGGATTGGGCACCCGGGTCAGCAGGATCTGGGCCTCGGGCCGGTCCGCGCGGAACTCCTCGACCAGACCGGCGATCCCGCCGACGATGAAGTTGTCACCGAGGTACATCACGAAGTCGTCGTCGCCCAGGAAGTCGCGGGCGATCAGCACCGCGTGCGCGAGCCCGAGCGGCTCGGCCTGCGGGATGTAGGTGACATCGAGGCCGAACCGGGAACCGTCGCCGACCGCCTCGCGGATCTCCTCGGCCGTGTCGCCCACGATGATGCCGACTTCGGTGATGCCGGCCTCCGCGATCGCTTCCAGGCCGTAGAACAGCACCGGCTTGTTCGCCACGGGGACCAGCTGTTTGGCCGAGGTGTGCGTGATGGGGCGGAGGCGGGTGCCCGCCCCTCCGGACAGTACGAGAGCCTTCACGTGACCAGTCCTCATAGTGAGATGTCGGTCCTGTCGCGCGGCGCGACCTTCTGGGCGATTTTACCGAGAATCCCCCTGCGATTCGGGGGAAATCCGCGGGTCGAACGGCCGTTCAGCCCGGGCTCAGACGCGACGTCAGGCGCCGGACGTCCCTGCGCATACGGCGCGCCACCCGCCGGGAGAGCGACGCCCGGCGAGCCACGGCCGCGGGCTGCTCGATGCGCTTGCCGCCGTGCCAGTCGGGCACGGTGACCTCGAAAACGGAATCGGGGAGACCGGCCGACCGGTCACGGAAGTGCGGGTACGCGAGATAGAGCTTGTCGCCCCGGCGCGAACGGATCACGTCCGGAACGGTCTTCGCCCGGAGGAACTCCAGGTGGTCGACGAGCAGATCGGCACGCCCCTTGGCGACGCAGGCGAGCCGCAACCGCTCGGCCACCTTGATCCGCCCGGCCACGCCGTCGTTCCAGTACGCGTCCATCAGGGGCGTCGCAAGCTCCAGCTTGTGGCGACGCACCTCCGGCGACTCCTTGAGCACGCGAGGACCGAACTGCTGCAGCATGCCGACCGTGAAGGGCCGGACCATCAGAAAATCACGCTTCGGGCCTGCGGGTTCGAGCCGGTGAATGAGCTCCATCATCGCCCGCATGGAATCGAAGCGCCATTCATAGGTGCCGCTCTTGGTGACGTGCTTTCCGTCGTCGCGGCCGACCAGGTAATAGCAGACGTAGTCGGAGATCACGGAGATTCCGGCACCTCGCAGATAGGCCTCCATCGTGAACAGGGCGTCCTCGCCGGTCCGGAGATCTTCGTCGAATCGCAGCGCGAGCCGTTCCAGCAATTCCCGCCGGAAGAGCTTCTGCGCGCTCAGCGTGTATATGACCTTGGAGTTGTATACGTCGACCCGGTCCTTGGTGGCGTTCCACATCGACTGGGGCGCTCCCCGGTTGACGCCGATCACCTTTCCGAGCACGACATCGGTGCCGGCCCGGTCGGCCGTGGCGACCATCCGCTCCAGGGCCTCGTCGCCGAAGTAGTCGTCGGCGTCGAGGAAGAAGACATAGCGGCCGCGCGCCATGCCGAGCCCCACGTTGCGCGGGCCGCTCGGGCCGCCGGAGTTCGCCTGACGCACGACTCTCGTCGGCACCGCGGAGCGGGCGGCGAATTCCTCCAGGTATTCGCCGGTGCCATCGGTCGAACCGTCGTCGACCGCGACGATTTCGATCCGGTTCGCGCCGATCGTCTGGGACTCCACGGATTCGAGACAGCGCACGAGGTACGGCATTGCCTCGTACGCTCCGACGATCACCGTCACGTCAGGAATTTGCATCTCGTTCACACCCACAGAAGACAGCCGACGCCACCCGTTGGTTGTCCGACACTCGACGTGTGAATAGTGACGCTCATCACAAAGGCCCGGCAAATCCCCTCAGGGTCTTTACCGGGCCTTGGTGAACCTGTATGGGTTGCGGCGATTTTCAGCCGTTCACGGGCTCGCTCAGGCTGATCGCCACACCGCTGTTCCGCGCTTCCGACTTGGCGGCGAGCGCCGTCACGGCCGCGTCGAACTGCACGATGGACGTGGGCTCGTCCGGGCCGAGCAGATAGCGCTTCAGCTCACGCCGGGCGTCCGCCAGCGTGTCCGCGCTCTCGTCGACCACCGCGCCGAGCAGGGCATCCAGCTCGGTCGCCGCGTTGGAGAGGATCACTGCGGCACGTACCGCGGTGTTCTGCCGACGGAACTCGTCCTCGCCCAGCTCGGCGGAGTCCGTGACCGCGTACGGCTTGCCGCTCGCGATGAAGTCGGACACCACGCTGGAGATGTCCGAGACCATGCCGTCCGACTCGTTGAAGCAGTCGTACAGACGCATCTGGGAGCCGGAGATGACCTTGTGCTCCCACCAGCCCAGCGAGCGCCAGAACGCGGCATTCCACTCGTCCTTCAGCTTCGCGGTCTCGGCCTCGCGCGCCGGGTCCGCGAGCGAGTCCCGGGAGAGCTCCGCCTCGTCCCGGGCCACACGGCCACCGCTCGGCTCCGCGGCCAGCTGCGCCTCGATGCGGGCCAGCTCGGACTGCGCCGCGGCGCGCTCGCCTTGCAGGGCGGCCGATTCCGTCGCCCAGCGCGGGTCGGTGGCACGCCTGGCGGCGGCCTCCTCGATCATCGCGGTGATGCGCAGATGCACGGCCTTGGCCGCGCGGCTGCGGGTGCCGGTGAAGGGGTGCGGCTTGTACAGCAGCCGGACCGGCGGCTCGGCCTCCAGCAGCCGCCGGACGATGTTCTCGCCGGCCAGCAGCAGCGAGGTGTTCCCCGGGTTGTCGTCCCAGCCCTCCCAGGTGGGCGCGTACAGCACGGTCGGGATCGGGTTCTTCGGGGCGCCGGTCCACGGCTTGATGGTGGCCAGCTGGGGACGGCCCACCTCGACGATGTCCTCGTCCCGTACGCCGACGTCGGCCAACGCATAACGGTCGCGGCCGGCCCGGCCCGCGGTCCACACCTCGTCGTAGACCTTGCTGTACGGGTTGACGCTGGCGAGCTTGTCGCTGTCGCCGTGGCCGATGAAGACGTGCTTCATGGTCGGCACCCGCAGCAGGTGGATGTTCTTGCCGACGTTGGCGGCGTAGAGGGCAACCCGCACCGACGACAGGTTCAGGTTCATCAGGTGCACGCCACCGGGTACGCAGAGCACCGGCACCGAGGTCGTGTTCAGCTGCGGGACCATGGTGCGCTCCCGCAGCAGGATGAGCGGTCGGCCACCGAGCTGCGCCATCGTTTCCAGCCACATGTTGACCTGGTAGGCCGATTCCTTCGAGCCGGAGAAGTACAGCACCACCGTCGGCTGGTACTCACCGAGCCAGTCGCCCACGGCCTTGAGCACCTTGGCGTCGGGCGGCGCGAGGCGGCTCGGCCGGACATGGGGAAGGAGCGCTGCCAGATAGCCGACCGCGAGGACGAGCGTGAGCCCGAGTCCCACATAGGCGAGCCCGTGCCTGCCGGTCTCCATCGCGGCCAGGACGCCGATCATCGCGAAGACGTCCAGGTTCAGCATCTTCTCCGCAGACCGGTTCATCAGCAGCTGCGGCGGGGCGTCCGGAATCCGCGCGGCTTCGAGGTCGACGTTGAGGGTGACCACCGGAAGCTTGCGGCGCAGCCGGATGAGGGCGACCATCGCGCCCTGCGGCGCCTGGAGACCGTAGAAGGCCAGCAGGCAGGCGATCGTCACGTAGAAGAGCGTCTCCTCGCCGTATCCCATGCGGGAGAGCAGCAGGATCAACAGGAGCTGGCGCACCAGGAAGCGGATCGAGAGCCCGGCTCGGACGGCGGCCAGGCGGTTGATCAGGTAGCTGCCGCAGTTGTGCAGATACTGGTCCGCCACGTACGTCGCCGCTGCCGCCACGATGAAGAACCACAGATTGGGGATTATCGCCGCGAGCATTATGCACGGGAACCCCAGAGCCATGAGGAGCGCGGCGGCCAGCTCCGAACCGCTGCCCACACGAGCCAAGCGAATGGCTTTCGAAATCACGAAGTACCGCTTCCGAAAAGGGTGCCGACTTTTTTTTACCTTACGAGGGAAATGTGAAGAAGACCTTCACGAATTCGGACCCCTGTGGTTCGCACGAGCGACAACAGGGGTCCGAATAGTCGATTGTCAAGCAGTATTACACATCCGCCTGCCGATCCAGGACAGCGGCAAGCGCCTGTTCGAAGTCGGATGCCTCGGATGCGCCACGGGTCGGGTCCTGCTGACGTACGTCGATGACGTGGCCGGTCATCTCGGAGAGCAGGACGTCGAGCGAGGTGCGGGCGACCGCCTCGGAGGAGAGCAGCGTACCGGCGGGCTCGTCGCCGAACGCCTTGGTGCGCATCGGGGTCGCGGTGCGCTCGGGGTTCACGCAGTTCACCCGCACTCCGTCGCCCGCCCACTCGTCCGAGAGCGCCTGGGTCAGGTTGACCATGGCGGCCTTGGTCGACGAATAGAGGCTGTACTCCGCGCGTCCGCGGGTGTAGCTGCTGGAGGTGTAGAGCAGCAGCTGGCCCTTGGTCTCCACGAGGTACTTGTACGAGGCGCGGGCGATCTGCACGGGCGCCAGGTAGTTGACGTTCAGCGCTTCCTGGATGGTTGCGTTGTCCGTCTCGGCCAGCTTGCCGATGCGCAGCACGCCCGCGGTGTTGATCACGTAGTCGACGCGGCCGGTGTCCGCGTAAGCCTTGGAGAGAGCCTCGTCGACGTGCTCGGGGTTCTCCACGTGCGTACCGGTGGTGGAGCGGCCCAGGGCGTAGACGTTGGCGCCGTAGGACTCGGCGAGCGTCGCGATGTCCGCGCCGATCCCGTACGAGCCGCCGAAGACGACCAGGGTCTTGCCGGTGAGCAGTTCGCGGTAGGCGGCGTCGTCGGCCGGCTGCGGGACGGCCGTCGAGGCCAGCTGGAAGAGCTTGTCCGCGATGAAGACGTCGACCGGCTGAGTGACCTTCATGTTGTACTCGTCGCCCGCCACGACGTAGATCGGCACGTCGGGGAGGTACTTCAGCACGACCGAGCAGTCGTCGGTGGCCTGGAAGTTCGGGTCGCCCGCGGCGACCTCGTAGGCGCGGCGGATCGTGGAGAGCTTGAAGGCCTGCGGCGTCTGGCCACGGCGCAGCCGGGACCGGTCGGGCACGTCGGTGATGAACTCGCCGTCATCGCCGTGGGTGCGGGTCACGATGATCGTGTCCGCGGACGGGATGGCGACGTCGACGGCCTGGTAGCGGTCCAGGGCGTCCACGCAGTCCTGGATGACGCGCTGCGAGAGCAAGGGGCGCACGGCGTCGTGGAAGAGGACGTTGCGGTCCTCGCCCTCGGCCAGGCCCTCACCGAGGGCCGCGATGGCGCGCTCGGTGGTCTCGTTGCGCGTGGCGCCGCCCTCGATCACCTTGGTGACCTTGGTCAGGCCGGCCTTGGCGATGATCTTCTCGACGTCGGGCACATAGCCCGGCGCCATCAGAACAATGATGTCGTCGATGGAGTCGGCCTGCTGGAAGATCGACAGTGTGTGCTCGATGACAGCCTTGCCTGCGATCTTCAGCAGCTGCTTGGGGATCGACAGTCCCACGCGCTGGCCGGTACCGCCGGCGAGCACGACTGCTGTGGTTCGGGCTTTAGCTATGTGCTGAGCAGACACAGACGACCTACCTTGCGAGGGCTGGGAGACACAGCGATGGTTGCACTCTCCGTTACCGTCTCGCAAGGTGAACGTCGGCTGCCGCATGCCCCGTGGACACCTGTCGTTGCCTTGCGATCAGGGCGAATACCGGAATCGGCGCTTCCCTGCCGGGTGACCGACACCACACGGTTGAGCGGTATGAATCACCCGTGAGCGGGATTCCCGGCCACTGGCCGCGACGGGTGGCGACTCCGGGTGCAGGGTCACCACAGGGGCGGGCCGCCGGTACAGATCTGCCACCGCGACCCGCCGCACCCTGCGTGACCCGTCCGGAACGGGCTGAACTCGTCGAACTCTAGAACGGGTTGAACTCGTCGAACTCGCGCTGCACCTCGTCACGCTCCGCCTCGCGGTCGCGACGGCGCTGGGCCGCCGGACGGGGGGCTTCGAGGCGGTGGTCCTCGCCGCGCCGGCCGAGCATCTCCGCGCCCGCCGCCATGGTCGGCTCCCAGTCGAAGACGACCGCGTTGTCCTCGGCGCCGATGGCCACGCCGTCGCCCGCCCGGGCACCGGCCTTCATCAGCTCGTCCTCGACCCCGAGCCGGTTGAGCCGGTCGGCGAGATAGCCGACGGCCTCGTCGTTGTTGAAGTCGGTCTGGCGGACCCAGCGCTCCGGCTTCTCGCCGCGCACCCGGTAGATGCCGTCCTCCTCCAGGGTGACGGTGAAGCCCGCGTCGTCCACGGCCTTCGGGCGGATGACGATGCGGGTCGCCTCCTCCACCGGCTTGGCGGCGCGCGCTTCGGCGATCACACCGGCGAGCGCGAAGGAGAGCTCCTTCAGGCCGATGTGTGCGACGGCGGACACCTCGAAGACGCGGTAGCCACGCGCCTCGAGCTCCGGGCGGATCATGTCGGCGAGGTCCTGGCCGTCCGGGATGTCGATCTTGTTGAGGACGACGATGCGGGGCCGGTCCTCGAGTCCGCCGTACTGCTTCAGCTCCTCCTCGATGACGTCGAGGTCGGAGACCGGGTCGCGGTCGGACTCCAGCGTCGCGGTGTCCAGTACGTGCACGAGGACCGAGCAGCGCTCGACGTGCCGCAGGAACTCCAGGCCGAGGCCCTTGCCCTGGCTGGCGCCGGGGATCAGCCCGGGGACGTCGGCGATGGTGTAGACGGTGCCGCCCGCGGTGACCACGCCCAGGTTCGGGACGAGCGTGGTGAACGGGTAGTCGGCGATCTTCGGCTTGGCCGCGGACAGGACGGAGATGAGCGAGGACTTGCCCGCGCTCGGGTAGCCCACCAGTGCGACGTCGGCGACCGTCTTGAGCTCCAGGACGATGTCCCGGGACTCGCCCGGCTCGCCGAGCAGCGCGAAGCCGGGGGCCTTGCGGCGGGCGGAGGCGAGTGCGGCGTTGCCGAGGCCGCCACGGCCGCCCTGTCCGGCCACGAACGTGGTGCCCTGGCCGACCAGGTCGGCGAGCACGTTGCCGTCCTTGTCGAGGACGACCGTGCCGTCGGGAACGGGCAGGATCAGGTCCTGGCCGTCCTTGCCGGAACGGTTGTCGCCCGCACCGGGCTGCCCGTTGGTGGCCTTGCGGTGGGGGCTGTGGTGGTAGTCGAGAAGCGTGGTGATGTCCTGGTCGACGACCAGGGTCACGTCCCCGCCACGGCCGCCGTTGCCGCCGTCGGGACCGCCGAGCGGCTTGAACTTCTCACGGTGAACGGAGGCACAGCCGTGACCTCCGTTACCCGCGGCGGCATGCAGCTCGACGCGGTCCACGAAGGTGGTCATGGTGGAAACCTCCAGTTACTCACATGCAGAAATGACTCATAGCTCAGGGTGTCCCGCTGGGGACAGAAGCTGTCTCTCACAGGAGAAACACGCGAAAGGCGGACCCGCTTCCCGTACGGGAAGTGAGGTCCGCCTCCGCAGAAACCGCTCGACGAGCGCCGAAATTACTCGGCGATCGGAACGATGTTCACGACCTTGCGGCCACGGTGGGTGCCGAACTGCACCGCACCAGCGGCGAGCGCGAACAGCGTGTCGTCGCCGCCACGGCCGACGCCCGTGCCCGGGTGGAAGTGGGTGCCGCGCTGGCGGACCAGGATCTCACCGGCGTTGACGGCCTGGCCGCCGAAGCGCTTGACGCCGAGCCGCTGAGCGTTGGAATCGCGCCCGTTCCGGGTGGACGATGCGCCCTTCTTGTGTGCCATGTCTCCTCAGTCCCTTACTTCGCAGCCGCGGGGATACCGGTGACCTTGATCGCCGTGTACTGCTGACGGTGACCCTGGCGACGGCGGTAGCCGGTCTTGTTCTTGTAGCGAAGGATGTCGATCTTCGCGCCCTTGTGGTGGTCCACGACCTCGGCCTGGACCTTGATCCCGGCAAGCACCCACGGGTCGCTGGTCACGGCGTCGCCGTCGACCACGAGCAGGGTCGAGAGCTCGACCGTGTCGCCAACCTGGGCAGTGGAAATCTTGTCAACCTCAACGATGTCACCGACAGCAACCTTGTGCTGGCGGCCACCGCTGCGCACGATGGCGTACACGCGGATCTCTCTCTCACTCGGAACGGATCCCCTGATGCCAGCCGCTCGCGCAGGCCGAAACCTGCGGCGATCCGGAAGGATGAGCGGCCTCTCCTGACGGACGGGTCCGTCACGAGGGATGTGCTCAGGGGTGGGCGCGCATGGAAACACGCCGAGGTGCAAGGCTACGGGGCCGCACACTTGTGGGTCAAACCGGGACCCTCGGACCTGTCGGCCGTCTTCCGCCGGGTCGCCTCAGGGCTCCGCGGACCCGCCCGCAAAGCCTCCACACCGGCCGAAGCACCGGGTCGGCGCCGTGCTAGTTTGTCAGTTTTGATCACTCTCTGTACTCCCGAGGCCGTAGATGCTGCGATCCGCCCTGCTCGGCCGCACCTGGCTGTTGCCCCTCCTGGTCTGTGCCGTTTACGCGCTGGCGCAGCTGACCGCCGGTTCCTCGTGGACCCTTTTCCCGGACTCCTACCGTTACGCACGCGCCGCGGAGCAGCAGCTCGGCGCCACGCGCGAGGAGGCGCACCGGACCGCGCTCAAGGCGTTCTGCACGAGTCGTGCCGACGCGGCCGCGGAGACGAAATCCCTGGATCCGCTGGCCGGTTCCACCGACGCGGCCGACACCAGGGCATCGGACTCCGCCACCTGCATGACCCGGTGGTCCGACGCCACCGACATCACCACGGCGGACGACCGCTACCAGTCGATCTTCTCGTCCCGGCCCGGATATCCGTTGCTCGCCGCTCCTTTCGTCGGCGCTCTCGGCGTGCTGGACGGGATGCGCGCCCTGGGCCTCGTACTGGCCCTCGCCGGTTCACTGATGGTGCGCGGACTGCTGCGGAGCGCCGGTCTCGGCCGCCTGCCGGCCGTCGTCGGGCAGATCGCATTTCTTGTCTCACCACTCGGCTGGTGGAGCCTGCAGGCACTGAGCGAGGGCCTGGTCACGGTCTGTGCGCTCGGGGCGGTGTGGGGTGGCGTCCTGATGGCGCGCGGCAGGCGGCTGTCCGGTGCGGCGCTGTTCACCGGCGCCCTTGCCGTGTGCGCGGTGACGCGCTACTCGACGGCTCTGCTGCTGGCGGCCCTGATCGCGGCAGCCGCGCTCGCTTCCTGGCTCTTCCGCCGCTCCCGGCACGATCTCCTCCTCGCCGGTGCGGCCACCGGATGCGCCGCCGCCGTGGCGCTGGCCATGAAGCTGCTCGGCCTGCCGTCCTCCGAGGTCACCCTCCAGGACACCTTCACGCGCCATTTCCGCTCGCCGGAGATACCCGACCCGTGGGCCCGGCTGACCGACCTCAATCTGCGGTACTGGGGTCACTGGTTCGCAGAGCAGGCCGCGATGCCGTTCTTCCTGGTGGCCGCGGTGGTCTCGCTCTGGGTGCTGATCCGTCGCAGCGGCGTCCTCGGCCCGCTCGCGTGTGCGGTGGCACTGACCGGCGCCGCTCAGGTCGCGGCTCATCCGCTGGTCCAGGAGGCGGATCGGCTCGGAGTCCTCATGTGGGTTCCGATGACACTGGGGATTGCCCTGATCGCGGAGGGCGTTCAGGACTTTCGCCGGTCCCCGATAGGCCGTACGGTCCGAGTTCCTGACTCAACCGTGGAGCCACAACGTGTCGACACCACAGATCCCCGATGAATTCCTGGCCAAGGTCGCCCGCCGGGCGACCGCGCGCATGGCCCGCACCGACCGGCCGTTCCTGGCCGAGCGCGTCCTGGGCATCACCGCCCGCCGAGTCCGTGACCGCAGGCTCAAGGCGGACCTGCTCGGCGCGGCGGCCGACACGCAGCTGTCCAGGGGGCTGGCCCCACGCCATCTCGTCCAGGCGTACGGAGCCGAGCTGGCCTGCGCGGACGCGGACCTGAAGGCGGGCCGGAAGAAGGAGGCCGCCGCGGCTCTCACCCGGGCCCTGTTGCTGGCTTTTCACCGGGTTCCGCACGTCGACCGGCTCCACTCGCCCCTGTCGGACGACCCGGCCGGATTCACCGCCCGGCTGCGCGCCAGCACCACCGCCCGCGCGGTGGCGGCACCCCGCGGCCGGAAGACACCCCCCGCTGTACCCCCGACCGACCGGCCGCTGCGGCTGCTCGTGGTGAACCAGGCCAACGCCAACTTCCTGGGCCTGCTCACCCAGCGTTACGCGGACCACCCCGGTATCGAGCTCCGCACGCTGGACCTGGCGGCCGATCCGGTACTCGCGCCGCTGGCCAAGGGCCTGCGGCGGATGATCGAGCTGCCCCTCGGGACCCAGGCCGCGTACGCAGCCGAGGTCGAAGCGGCGCTGCGCCCTCATCTGGACTGGGCGGACACCGTCTTCGTCGAGTGGTGCTCCACGGCCGCCGCGTTCATGACCTTGGTCGATCCGGGGAGTACCCGGATCGTCGTCCGGCTCCACAAGTACGAGTCGTTCACGTACTGGCCGCACATCATGGACTTCTCCCGGGTCGACGATGTCGTGTTCATCGCGGAGCACATGCGGGAGTTGACCACCGCCGCCGTTCCCCGGCTGCTCGCCACCGACGCGCCACGCCTCCACTTCCTGCACAACGCACTGGACCTGCGGCGGTTCGACCGTCCCAAGAGCGACGACGCGCGGTTCACCGTGGGCCTGATAGGCATCGGCCAGATCGCCAAGGACCCGCGCTGGGCGCTGGAGGTGCTCAGGCTCCTTCGGGCCCGGGACGAGCGCTACCGCCTGATGATGGTCGGCGGCGAAATCAATCCGGCACCCAGCGCGGCGGCCGCCGCCTATCACAAGGCCCTGGAGAGGGATCTCGCCGAGCTGGAGCCCACGGGTGCCGTGCGCAGACTCGGGCCGACCGACGACGTACCCGGCGTGCTCACCGGAATGGGCGTGATCCTCAGCAGCTCCGTCCGTGAGGGCTGTCACGTCGGCCTCATGGAGGGAGCGGCGGCCGGTGCCGTGCCGGTCGTCCGGGACTGGCCGTTCGTGGCCGGCCGTCCGCACAGCACGCGGACCCTCTTCCCCGAGGACTGGATCGTCACCACCCCGCAGCAGGCCGCCGAGCGCATCCTCGCCGTCACCGCGTCCGAGGAGATCCGGGCCGCGGCCGGGCGCGAGGCGTCCCGGTACGCCCTCTCGACCTGGGACTGGGAGACCGTGCGGAGCGACTACGACCGCCTGCTGCTGGGCACGGACCGCGACGTAAGCTCACCGGTCGAGACCCCACTCCGAAAGGCAGACGCGCAGTGAACTACAGAGTCCAGCCCACCGCCCAGGTCGACGAGACCGCCGAGATCGGCGCCGGCAGCAGCGTCTGGGAACTCGCCCAGATCCGCGAGCAGGCCCGGCTCGGCGAGGGCTGTGTGGTCGGACGCGGCGCCTACGTCGGCACGGGCGTCCGGATCGGCGACAACGTCAAGATCCAGAACTATGCGCTGGTGTACGAGCCGGCCGAGCTCGCCGACGGTGTTTTCATCGGCCCGGCGGTGGTGCTCACCAACGACCACAACCCGCGTTCGGTCGACCCGGACGGCAAGCAGAAGCGCGGCGGTGACTGGGAGGCCGTCGGCGTGAAGATCGCCGAGGGCGCGTCGCTCGGCGCGCGCTCCGTCGCGGTGGCCCCGGTCCGGATCGGCCGCTGGGCCATGGTGGCGGCAGGCGCCGTGGTGACCAAGGACGTGCCCGACTTCGCTCTCGTCGTCGGTGTTCCGGCCCGGCAGGTCGGCTGGGTCGGCCGCGCCGGTGTGAAGCTGGTGGAGTCCGCGGACGAGCCCGGGGTGTGGGAGTGCCCGCAGACCGGTGCGCGCTACCGCGAGACCGGCCCGGCCACCCTCGTCGAGACCGCATCCGACGAGCGGTAGATCTCCGACGAAACGCCCGAGGGACCCGGCCGACTGGATCGACCGGGTCCCTCGGCGCGCGTACGGCGGATCAGCCGCCGATGACGACGCGGCGGACGCCTTCCCAGCGGGCCGGGTCCGTCGTGCGACGGCCGTCGACCAGGACCCGCACATCCGGCAGGTCGGCCGCGGCCAGCTCCCGGTACTCGGCGTGGTCGGCCTGGAGGATGGCGGCGGTGACGGCCTCACCCGCGTGCGGCGTCAGACCGTGTGCGGTCAGCTCCTCGGCGGTGTACATCGGGTCCGACACGTAGACGTTCGCGCCTCGCGCGCGGAGCGCGTCGACGGTCGGGTAGACGCCGGAGAACGCCGTCTCCTTGACGCCGCCGCGGTAGGCCGCGCCGAGCACCAGCACCTCGGCACCGGTCAGGTCGCCGTAGGCGGCGGCCAGCAGGTCCACGGCGTACTCCGGCATCGCGGCGTTGGCCTCGCGCGCGGAGCGTACGACGGTCGCCGCCGGGTCGTTCCACAGGTACATCCGCGGGTAGATCGGAATGCAGTGGCCACCGACGGCGATCCCCGGCCGGTGGATGTGGCTGAACGGCTGCGAGTTGCAGGCCTCGATGACCTTCAGGACGTCGATGTTCTGCTGGTCGGCGAACCGGGCGAACTGGTTCGCCAGGCCGATGTTGACGTCACGGTAGGTGGTCTCTGCGAGCTTGGCGAGTTCGGAGGCCTCCGAAGTGCCCAGGTCCCAGACGCCGTTGGGCCGCGGCAGATCCGTACGGTCGTCGAAGTCGAGGACCGACTCGTAGAACTCCACGCCGTGCGCGGTCGACGCCTCGTCGATGCCGCCGACCAGCTTCGGATAGCGGCGCAGGTCGGCGAAGACCCGGCCGGTGAGCACCCGCTCCGGAGAGAACACCACGTGGAAGTCGTCGCCGGCCTTGAGCCCCGACCCCGCTTCGAGCATGGGCGCCCAGCGGGTGCGTGTGGTCCCGACCGGCAGCGTGGTCTCGTAGCTGACGAGCGTGCCGGGCTTCAGTCCGGCGGCGATCGCCCGCGTCGCGGAGTCCATCCAGCCGAAGTCCGGGGTGCCTTCCGCGTCCACGAACAGCGGCACGACGACCACGACGGCGTCGGACTCCGCGACCGCGGCGGTGGTGTCCGTCGTCGCGGTCAACAGGCCCGCCGCAACGGTCTCCTTGAGCTTGACGTCGAGGTCGTGCTCACCGGGGAACGGCTCGACCGCGGCGTTGACCAGGCCGACGACCTTCTCGTTGACATCGGCGCCGATCACCCGGTGGCCCTTGGCGGCGAACTGCACGGCCAAGGGGAGGCCGATCTTGCCGAGGGCTACTACACAGATGTTCATGGGGTTACTTCCTCTTGGAGAACTTGGCGCCGCTCAGCCGGGATCGCAGTCGCGAGCCCAGCGATGTCTTGGGCGGGTGGAGCGGGCGAGTGCTGACCACCACGCGCCCCTTGCTGTTGGGACGTGCCGCGGCCCGGTACGGCTCTTCCCCGCTGCGCCACTGCCGCGTCAACGGCATCGGACGGCCGTCGGCCCGCACCGGGATCTCGTACGTCGATCCGGCCACGTCGATGTAGACACGCACCCCGCGCTTGGAGCTGCGCGGCTCCAGCGGGATCCGGGCATACAGCAGCGTGGCGTTGTCGTCGGCCGCGACCTCCCTGAGGAACTCGCCGGGTGCCGGGGGCAGTTGCTTGCCATCGGGCAGCCGTTGGGCGCGCGCCTTGTCGGCGCTGCCGGGCATGGCGCCTTCGGCGAGGCGCAGGACGGCGGAGCCGGTGTCACCGACGACGCCGATCCGTATCGTGGCGGTGAAGGACAGTTCGTCGCCCTCCTGCGCCCAGCCGGACTCGATCAGCTCGGTCTTGTTCGCGAGCCGTCCGGGGACGCGCTCGCCGACCAGCTCGAAGCAGCGGTCCGGAAGCCCCGTACCGGCATCGCGGAAGCCGGGGTACCGCGCGAAGGCGCGGCCGTCCTCCAGGTGGAACGGCGGCGCGCCCTGCTCGGCCTCTTCGGTGATGGCGCGGCAGAGCGTGTCCGTGGCGCCGCTCTGCGCCAGCCGGAGCCTGGCCCGCAGCTTGACGGGCAGCGAGTCGCTCAGCTCGTCCGTCAGGTAGGTGTCCGCCAGCCGTGCGATGCCCGCGCAGACCTCGCGCCGGGTCGGCGCGTCGAGCGCCGGGAAGTCGCCCTGGATGAGCTTGGACAGCTCCCAGGTGAAGTGGCGCTTGAGGAGGGCGTCCCGGTTCGGCCCGGCCTCGATCAGCCCGGCCGCATGATCCATGATCGCCGCGGTGCAGCGCAGCCGCGCCAGGTGATCGGCGCGGTAGGTGATGTTGCTGGCGTCGCCGCGCTTCACCGCGTAGTAACAGGTGTAGTCGGCGACCACCGATATCTTGCGGGCGCGGTAGCAGGCCTCGATGGTGAACGGCTGATCGCTGCCGACCGCCAGGTCCTCCGGGAAGCGCAGCTTGTGCTTCTCCACGAGCTCGCGGCGGAAGAGCTTGGTATTGGCCAGCGCGAACGGCAGTTCCGGCCCGTAGAGGCTGACGTCCTCATCGTTGGCCTTGTAGAGGGACTGGCGCACATACCGGCCGTTGGTGCCGACCATCTTGCCGACCACGACGTCCGACCCGTTCCGGTCGGCGCAGGCGACCATCCGCTCCAGCGCTTCCTCGCCGAGGTAGTCGTCGGAACCGATGAAGTAGACGTACCGGCCGGTGGCCAGCTCCAGCGCGCGGTTGCTCGGCGCCGCCGGGCCACCGGAGTTGGGCTGGTGGACCACCTTGACGACGTCCGGGTAGCGCTCGGCGAACCGGTCGAGTTCGGCGCCGCTGTCGTCCGTCGAGCCGTCGTCGACCGCCACGACCTCAAGGCGGTCCGTACCGATGGACTGCCCTACGAGTGAGTTGAGGCACTCGGTGAGGTAGGGCATGGTGTTGTACACGGCCACGACGACCGTCACATCAGGAACATCGGTTCTACCGGTCACACGGTCACCTCGGCGGCTCTGTCGACGGATGTGCGCGGACGTGCGGGAAGCAGCTTCGTGTACACCTGGTCAAGCGCCTCTGCCTGGGCCTCCCAGGTCCACTGGTCGAGCAGCCCCGGTTCGTCGTACACGTCCCGGTACTTCTTCGGCTCCGCGAGCACCGCCTTCACTGCGCGGATGTAGTCCTGGACGTCGCCGGCCTTGAAGACCTCGCCCTGACCGGTCCTGGCTGCCATCTCGCCCATCGTCTTCACATCGCTCACCACGAGCGGCAGCCGCGCGTGCGAGTACTCGAAGAACTTGGTGATCAGAGCGATCTCGTGGTTCGGCCAGTGGTGGATCGGGATGACGCCGAAGTCCGCCGTCCCCAGGAAGGGTACGACCTGGTAGTGCGGAACATACGGAAGGATGTGCACCCGGTCGGCCACTCCGAGCTCCTCTGCGCGCTGCGCCAGCTCGGTCATGTACGGCGACTTCGGCCGCAGCACGATGAACGCCACGTGCAGTTCGGGCAGGTGCGGCAGCGACTCGACCATGATGTCGAGGCCGCGCTGCGGAGCCGCGGCGCCGCTGTAGACGGACAGCGGAACGTCCGGCCCGATCCCGCACAGTTCACGCAGATCCGGTACCGGCTCCGCGGCCTGCTCCGGCGAGATCTCCGCGTCCGGTGCGTTCAGCACGACCGTGGGCGTCTTGGCCAGTCCGTGCCGCTCGACCAGCATGTCCGCGAGCGTCGCGGAGACGGTCGTCACGGCGTCGGCGTACTTGGAGTACGCCAGCTCGTGCAGGCACTGCGCGACATGCCACCGCGGGTGCGGATCCCACGGCTTGATGCCCGGCAGGAACTCGTGCGCGTCCCAGACCAGCTTGACGTCGCGCTTCGCGGCCCGCGCGCGCAGCGTGGCCCGCGCACCGACCCCGAGCATGCGGAAGTCATTGGCGTGGATCAGATCGGGCTTCAGTTCGTCGATCACCTTGCCGTAGGCAAGGTCGAGGTCGAGCAGAAACGGGTCGAGCCGACGCCAGGCCCGCTCCCCCATCATGCGCTGCCAGAACGCCGTGGTGAAACGGTCGAGCGGCGCGTCCATCCGCTTGCGCCGCTGCTCCAGCGCAACGGTCCGGCGCACCCGCAGACCGACCCAGCGGCTGACCACCTTGGCACTGGCCCGCTCGGGCGCCAGCGTCAATTTGGACACGGCCGAGCCCTTGGCCGCCGCCTCGATCACACGGACGTTGAGATCGGCGCGCCATGCCTTCATCTTCTGCTTGCGGTAGGCAGCGAGCGGCCCCGGGCGGTAGGCCAGCGGCGCGCGCAGCGGAGCACGCCGGTACTCGTGCCGGCGCCGCTGCATCGGGCCCGGCACCTTGAGCAGCCGGACCTTGGCGTCGCCGATCATCCAGTGCTGCTCCGACTTGCCGGGCGACTTGCCGAGCAGGGTCACGTCCCAGCCCGCCTCGGCGGCCGAACGCGCTTCCTTCTGAACCCGGGAGTCCCCGTTCACGCCGTTGTCGACCAGCATGACGATCCGACCGCGGGTTCCGGTCCGCGGTGCCGGGTTGTTCTCAGACGCCATGAGCGGCCATATCTCCCGTGGAGGTGGTGACGGTGAGTCCGCTGCGTGCGGATTCCAGTACTGCGGCGGCGACCTCGACCGTACGAAGCCCCTCCCGCAGCGTGCAGATGTCCTGCGAGACGTCGAGCACCGCGTCGCGGAAGAGCTCGTGCTCGACCAGCAGCGGTTCGCGCTTGGGTATGGCGTACCGGATCATGTCGCCCTCGGAGACTCCACGGAAGGCCTGGAGCGCCTCCCACTCGGTGGCCACGGCGGCGTTCGAGTGGAAGGTCAGGTCGGCGGTGAGGGTGTCGGCGATGAAGGTGCCGCGCTCGCCGGTGACGGAGGTGAAGCGCTCCTTGAGCGGGCTCAGCCAGTTGACGAGGTGGTTGGCCATGCTGCCGTCGCTGAGCAGACCGGCGACGGAGACCATGTCCTCGTGCGGCCGGCCGCTCTTGTGGACGGTGTGGGCCGCGACCGAGACATAGCTCTGTCCCGTCACCCAGCCGGTCAGGTCGATGTCGTGCGTGGCGAGGTCCTTGACGACGCCCACGTCGGCGATGCGGTGCGGGAACGGGCCCTGCCGGCGGGTGACCACCTGGAAGACCTCGCCCAGTTCGCCCGCCTCCAGACGGGTACGCAGGGAGCGCAGCGCCGGGTTGCAGCGCTCGATGTGCCCGACACCCGCGACCAGACCACGGGACTCGAAGGCCTCGACCAGACGGCGGGCCCCCTCGACGGTGTCGGCGACCGGCTTCTCGATCAGGGCGCAGACGCCGGCCTCGGCGAGCTTCAGGCCGACTTCCTCGTGCAGCGCGGTGGGGCAGGCCACCACGGCGTAGTCGATGCCGAGCCCGATCAGTTCCTCGACGGTGGACAGCACCGGAGCGCCCTGGGCCCATCCGTTCTTGTCGCCCATCGGGTCGACGACGCCGACCAGCGTCACGTTCTCCAGGCCGGCCAGCACGCGCGCGTGGTGGCGGCCCATCGAACCGAGACCGATCAGCCCGGCTCTCAATCCTGCAGTCACTGCATCTCTCCCAGCGAGTTCACGGCCGCGACAATACGGTCCAGGTCCTCCGGCGAGAGCGAAGGATGTACGGGCAGTGAGACGACCTCGGCGGCGGCGCGCTCGGTCTCCGGAAGATCCCAGTTGCGGCCGGCCTTCTGGTCGGGCTCCCAGTACGGCTTCAGCCGGTGGATCGGAGTCGGGTAGTACACGGCGTTGCCGATACCCGCCTCGTTCAGTCTGGCCATGGCGGCGTCCCGGTCACCATGCACCCGAACGGTGTACTGGTGGTAAACGTGGCGTGCACCGTCGGCAACGGGCGGGACCGTCACATTGGCCGCGGTGATGTGCCGGTCGAGGTAGGCGGCGTTGGCACGGCGCTGCTCGGTCCAGCCGAGCACCTTTCCGAGCTGTACGCGGCCGACGGCGGCCGAGACGTCCGTCATCCGCATGTTGGCGCCGACGATCTCGTTGGCGTACCGCTGCTCCATGCCTTGGTTGCGCAGCAGCCGGAGGGTCCGGGCAATCTCGGCGTCGGCGGTGGTGATCATGCCGCCTTCGAGAGAGTGCATGTTCTTGGTCGGGTAGAAGCTGAACGTGCCGCCGGATCCGAAGGCGCCGACGGGCGTGCCGTTCAGGGCCGCGGCGTGGGCCTGGCAGGCATCCTCGACGACGGCGAGGCCGTGCTTCGTCGCGATCGGCATCAGCGCGTCCATCGCCGCCGGGTGCCCGTAGAGGTGGACGGGCATGATCGCGGCGGTGCGGGGGGTGATGGCGGCCTCGACGGCGGCCGGGTCCAGACCGAAGCTCCCGGGCTCGATGTCGGCGAAGACGACGTCGGCCCCGGTCAGACGGACCGCGTTGGCCGAGGCGGCGAAGGAGAACGACGGGACGATGACCTCGTCGCCGGGGCCGATGCCCAGAGCGAGCAGCAGGAGGTGCAGCGCGGAGGTGCCGGAGTTGACGGCGACGCAGTGGCGTCCGTCGACCAGCTCCGAGAAGCCCTCCTCGAAGGCGGCCACCTCCGGTCCCTGGACCACGCGACCGCTGCGCAGTACGCGCACCGCTGCTTCGATCTCTTCCTCACCGATCACCGGCCGGGCAGCGGGGACAGGTCCCCGGGTGTCGCTCGACATGGGCATCCTCCTTGAACAGCACAAGAGCTTGATCGGCGAGGGCTTTGAGACGTGCGGATGTCCGGAGGGACTCCTACGCCCGGCACATAACCGATGGCGTACCAATACATTACGGACAGATCTGGCATTCCCTACGGAATTGGTTCACGCAGGGAATGAACGGCCGTTTCGCCCTGGCTGGGCCAGGCCACCGCCGGGAGCGGTTCCTTTCCAGGAAGACCTCCCCCGGCACGGCCGCGTCACATTATCAGGCTTTTCACAGCGGGTTTCGTCGAGGTTAAGGGTAAAGAAAGGGCTGCCCGAACGACGAGGTGCGGCTCTCCCGCGGGAGAGCCGCACCTCGTCGTTCACCTTCTGACCATCGGTCAGCTCTCGGTGTCGGCCGAGACGACCGTCGGCGACGACTGCTCCGCGGCAACCGTCTTCTTCGCCGCCTTCTTGGCCGTCGTCTTCTTCGCAGCGGTCTTCTTCGCGGCGGTCTTCTTGGCCGCCGTCTTCTTGGCGACCGCCTTCTTGGCCGTCGCCTTCTTGACGGTCTTGCGCGCCGTCTTCTTCGCCGGGGCCTCGGTCTCCGCAGCTCCCGCGGCCTGTGCTGCCTCGACTGCGGCGGCGACCGGCTCCACGTCGGGCTTCGGCTCGGTGGAGCCGGTCACCACGACGACCTCGGCGCCGTCCGCACCCGCGGGCGATCCCGCGGGGGCGGTGACCTTGCGGGTCACCCGGCGCCGGGCACGCGGCGGGGCGGCCGGAGCGGCCACCTCCTCCGGTGCGGCCTCCGCCTGCGGCGCCTCGGCAACCGGAACCTCGGCCACCACGTCCGCCACGGACAGCGGCGCTTCGACCGGCGCGACCTGCTCGGCCGGGGCCGGCGAACCCGCCGGAGCAGTCGCCTTGCGGGTCGCCCGACGGCGCGTACGGCCCTGCGGCGCCTCGGCCACGGGTGCCTCGACAGCCACCGGAACCTCGACGACCGGCTCGGGCTCGACAACCGGCTCGGGCTCGACAACCGCTTGGACCTCGGCAGCCGGCTCCGGCTCCACAACCGGAGCGGGCGCGGGTGCGGACTTCGGGGCGCCGGCCGGGGCCGATGCCTTACGGGTCGCGCGCCGACGGCCACGGCCACGCGAGGCAGCCGCCTCGGCCTCGGCCGGGCTGCTGTACAGCTCCTCGTCCGGTACGAACTCCGGCTCGGGGAGCGCCAGCGGGGCTGCGACCTCCGCAGCCACCTCGGCCTCGGTCTCCACCTCCGCCTCGACATGCTCGTGCTCGACGAGGTGCTCGTGCTCGGGCTGCTCACCGGCACCACCGCGGCCGCGCTTCTTGGCCCGCTTGCCGTTGCCACCGCCACCGATCGAGCTCGGCTGCTCCATGTGCACGATCACGCCGCGCCCATTGCAGTGGACACAGGTTTCGGAGAACGACTCCAGCAGCCCCTGGCCCACCCGCTTGCGGGTCATCTGGACCAGGCCCAGCGAGGTGACCTCGGCGACCTGGTGCTTCGTACGGTCGCGACCCAGGCACTCCAGCAGACGCCGCAGCACCAGGTCCCGGTTGGACTCCAGGACCATGTCGATGAAGTCGATGACGACGATGCCACCGAGGTCGCGCAGCCGCAGCTGACGCACGATCTCCTCGGCCGCCTCCAGGTTGTTCCTGGTGACGGTCTCCTCGAGGTTGCCGCCCTGACCGGTGAACTTGCCGGTGTTGACGTCGACGACGACCATCGCCTCGGTCTTGTCGATCACCAGCGAACCGCCGCTGGGCAGCCAGACCTTCCGGTCCAGCGCCTTCATCAGCTGCTCGTCGATCCGGTACGTCGCGAAGATGTCGACCTCGGAGGTCCACTTCGACAACCGGTCCGTCAGGTCGGGGGCGACATGCCCGACGTAACCGTGGATGGTCTGCCACGCGTCGTCACCGCTGACGATGACCTTCGAGAAGTCCTCGTTGAAGATGTCGCGGACGACCCTGACGGTCATGTCCGGCTCGCCGTAGAGCAGCGTCGGCGCGTTGGCGCTGCCGTTGCTCTTCGACTTCTTCTGGATGTCCTCCCACTGCTGCTGCAGCCGCTCGACATCACGGCGCAGCTCGTCCTCGCTCGCGCCCTCGGCCGCGGTACGGACGATGACGCCCGCGTCCTCGGGGACGATCTTCTTGAGAATGGTCTTCAGCCGGGCGCGCTCGGTGTCGGGCAGCTTGCGGCTGATGCCGGTCATGGAGCCCTCGGGCACATAGACCAGGTAACGGCCGGGCAGCGAGACCTGGCTGGTCAGGCGGGCACCCTTGTGGCCGATCGGGTCCTTCGTCACCTGGACGAGGACCGACTGGCCGGACTTCAGCGCGGTCTCGATCCGGCGCGGCCCGTGGGCCATGCCGAGCGCCTCGAAGTTCACCTCACCGGCGTACAGGACGGCGTTGCGCCCCTTGCCGATGTCGACGAAGGCGGCCTCCATGGACGGCAGTACGTTCTGCACCTTGCCCAGGTAGACGTTGCCGACGTAGCTGGTGGCCTGCTCCTTGTTGACGTAGTGCTCGACAAGCACGTTGTCCTCGAGGACACCGATCTGGGTGCGCTCGCCGTTCTGGCGGACGACCATCACGCGATCGACGGCCTCACGGCGGGCCAGGAACTCCGCCTCGGTGATGATCGGGACGCGGCGGCGGCCCTGCTCACGGCCCTCGCGGCGACGCTGCTTCTTCGCCTCCATACGGGTCGAGCCCTTGATGGACTGGACCTCGTCGAAGCCGGTACCGGGCTCGGCCGCTTCCTTCCCGCGCCGCTCCCGCGGCTCGCGGACCTTGACGACCGTACGCTCCGGGTCGTCCGTGCCGGACTCGGCCTCGGGCGACACGTCACCACTGCGACGGCGGCGACGACGGCGACGACGGCTGCTGCTGGAACCTGAGGCGGCCGCCTCGTGGTCCTCTTCCTCCTCCTCGGCCTCGTGACCGGGCTCGTGCTCGTCCTCGGACGTGTCGGCGGCGTGCTCGTCGGCGTGCTGCTCCGCGGCTTCGTCCGATTCGCTGGGCTCACCGCGGCGACGGCGACGGCCACCGCGACGGCGACGGCGCGACGGACGGTCCCCGTACTCGTCCGACTCCTCGCCCTCGTGCTCGGCTTCGCCCTCGGCCTCCGCCTCGAGCTCGTCCTCGGCGTGCTCCTCCACCGGGGCGGCAGGGGCGGGCGCCCGGTCGGCGACCGGCTCGGTCTCGACGACCTCGCCGCGGCGGCGGCGACGGCGCCGGGAACCGCCCTGCGGTGCGGCCTCGGCGGCCGGGGCCGCCTCTTCGGCCGACGGGGTCTCCTCGGCCGTCTCGATCTCTTCCTCGGCCTCGTCGTAGTGCGCGGCGGGACCGGCGGCCGCGGCGGCGGCAGCGGCCGTCTCCGGGGTCTGGAACATCGGCTCGGCGAAGACCGGCGCCTGGAAAACGGCCACGGCGGGACGCGTCGCCCGACGGCTCTTGCGGGCGGGCTCCTCGACCTCGCCGGTGAACTCCGGCCGGCCTGCGGGGGCGGTGGCCCGGCGGCGGGTACGACCACGCGGCGCGGCGGCCTCGGGCTCCTCCTCCGGCTCGGCGACCGGCTCCTCGGCGGCCTCGGCCTCGACCACGGCCTCCACCGGCGCCACGGGCTCGACGATCTCGGCGGCCTGCGGGGCACCCGCGGGCGAGGTGGCCTTGCGGGAGGCCCGACGACGGCCGCGCGGGGCAGCCGGCTCGGCAGCCTCTGCGGTCTCGGTGACCTGTACGGCCTCCGCGGCCACCACGGGCTCGACGATCTCGGCGGTCGTGGTGTCGCCCGACACGGGCTGCGGGGCACCCGCCGGAGCGGAGGCCCGGCGGCGGGTACGGCCACGCGGGGCGGCGGCCTCGACGGGCTCGGCAACAGGTGCCTCGATCGGAGCGACGGTCTCGACGACCGGCGCCGCCTCGACGACCTCAGCGGCCTGCGGGGCGCCTGCCGGAGCCGTGGCCTTGCGCGTCGCCCGACGACGCGCACGCGGCGCCGGAGCGGCCTCAGTGGGCTCTGCGGCTTCGGCGGGCGCAGCAGCCTCGGGGATCTCTTCGGCCTTGGGCGCACCCGCGGGAGCGGTCGCCTTGCGCGTCGCCCGACGACGCGGACGCGGCGCCTCGGCGGCCTCGGCGGGCGCAGCGGCTTCGGCAGGCTCCGCCACCTCGACGGCCTCGACGATCTCGGCGGCCTGCGGGGCGCCCGCGGGGGCGGTCGCCTTGCGGACCGCGCGGCGGCGAGTACGCGCCGGCGGCGCGGCCTCCGCCTCGGCGGCAACGGTGTCGGACGCTTCGGCGTCAATGGCCGGTATGGCCGGCGCGACCGCCTCGGCGGCTTCCGCACCCGTGGCACCCGTCGACGGCGGGCCTGCCGGGCGGGACGCTGCGCGGCGCCTACGGCGCGGCGGCAGCTTGTCGCCGGGGGCGTTGTTCTCTTCGGCGTTCCCGGTCGTACCGGGTTCGATCGGTTCGAGCATGCGGGCGGTTCTCCCGTCACGCTCCCGGGCGCCGCGCCTGATTCCGGTCCGGCACGGTCCGCATGAAAGACGCGGTACCGCCGTCCGGGGCGCGGGCGCCGCACGGGAGCTGAATGTCTGGCTCGCCGGTTCCGTCCGCGATGTACGCACGGCCTGGCGAAAGTCTTATGGGTCAGCGCGCGACCCGGCCCAGGTGGCTCCCGAGCCCGAGGGCTGCGCTACAACGACCGGCCTTACGCGGAACCTGCACCTTCCGGCGCCGTCGCGACGGCGGTCCCGGTGGCCGTGGGTTGCGCGGCCGGGGATGCCTCGCGGTCGGGCGCGAGCGGGTCGGTCACCGTGCCGGACTCCTCGTCGAAGAGCCCCTGCGCCAGCCTGGTCACCGCTGCGGGGACCGGCGGCGCCAGGTCGGCCACAACGCGGAGACCGGACAGGACGTCGTCAGGTCGCACGGCAGGTGTCACGTGCCGAACAACCAGCCGCAGTATCGCACAGGCCTTGTCCCCGGGCCTATCAGCGCCGGGATCGACGGCCTCGAGACCGGCGACGGCCGCGCGGGCGTCGAAGGTCCGCATGCCGTTCTTCGTACGGCGCTGGACCTCGACGGTCTCGGCGCCGAGGAATCCGGCGACGGCCTTCTCGGCGTCCTCGAAGGGGACCCCGTCGAGCCGCATCTCCCACACCGAGGCGGTCAGCCGGTCGGCGAGACCCGAGGTGCGGGCCTCCACGGCGTCGGTGATGTCGAGACCGTCCGGGAGCGACTCGTCGAGCAGTGCGCGCAACGTGTCGGGGTCCCGCGGCTCGGTGAGGGCGATCTCCAGGAACTCGGCCTCGCTGCCCGTGCCGGTGGGTGCGGCATTGGCGTACGAAACCTTGGGGTGCGGGGTGAAGCCCGCCGAGTAGGCCATGGGCACCTCGGCGCGGCGCAGCGCCCGCTCGAACGCGCGCTGGAAGTCGCGGTGGCTGGTGAACCGGAGGCGGCCGCGCTTGGTGTAGCGCAGTCGGATGCGCTGCACCGCCGGTGCGGGCGGCGGGCCTTCGGGCTGTCGCTTGCCCAGTGGTTCTTCTCCTCGGTGCGGAGCGGGCGCGGTGGCACGCCGCCCTCGAAATACGGGTGGCCCGGGGGTGTCCGGTCCGGCTCACCCCTGCTTGTGCAGGGAGATCTCGGGTTCGGGCGCCGCGCTGGGCACAGTCGTTGTACTACCCAGAGTACGCGCAAGGGGGCGCACCGGTTCCCGGGGCTCGGGGACCGGGCCCCCGCCGACCAGTGCGCGCCATGCGTCGCGGCGGGCCTGCCGCACGCTCTCGCGTGCGGCGTTCAGCGCACTGCGGGCCGCACGTCCCGCCTCGACCGCGGCGCGCTTGGCGGGGGCCCAGACCGCGTCGCGGACGACATGTCCCACGGGTGTGCACACCGTGCGGTAGACCCAGGTCGCCGGGGCGCCGATGAGATGCCACGCCAGCCGGGCGATCGCCCGGCCGACGGCCCGCGAGACGAATCCGGCGATACGCCAGGCGACACCGATGGCGGTGGCGATCTCCCGTCCGACCGGGGCGAGGACCCGGCGGTACAGCACGCTCACCGGGGCGACCAGCAGCGTCATGACGAGCCGGACGACCGCCGCCCCCAGCCCGCGGGCGGCGGCGACGACACCGCGGGCCAGCAGGCCGGCCAGCCGGACGATGCCGTGGCCGAGCGGGGTGAGCAGTTCCCGGTACGTCCAGGCCAGCGGCAGCACGACCAGGTGCTCCACCAGCCAGGTGACGGCGGCCGCGAGCGGCACCAGGAGGTAGCGCCACACGCCGACGACGGGCCGGACGAAGAGCACGGTGAGCAACAGACCGACCGCGGTGGCGACGCCGCGTCCGGCAGGGATGAGCAGTTCGCGGTACACCCACCGCAGTCCGTGCCCCAGCGGCGTGAGGACAGCCCTGTGGAACCACAGGACCGGGACGACGACCCCGTACCGGACGACGGGCACGACGACATGGCGCCACAGCGCCACCCACGGCCATACGAAGACGGCCGCGCCCAGCCACAGCAGCCCCTGCCCGACCACGGCGGCCAGCCACCGCAACCCGTGCCCCAGCGGGGTGAGGACCGACTCGTACAGCAGGACCAGCGGGACGACGACGAGCACCCTGCCCAGCCAGGACAGGGCCCGTCCCAGAGGGCGCAGCACGACCCGGTCGGCGGCCCGTGCGGTGGCGACGAGTACGTCCCAGATCATCCGTACGGGCAGGACGAGCACCAGCACCACGATCCGTACCGGAATCCTGATGAGCGTGGTCAGGCAGCCGTCACCGGTTTCGTAGTGCGCGGGTGCCTGATGCCTGCCGTACGCGCGGGGCTGCTTCTCCTGGTCCATGGGGAACAGGACGCGAAAGGCCCGGACCGGGGTTTCCCGGGCCGAGCCTTCGTCATCGAGCTGTCACCCGAAGGGTGACGCCCGGTGTGACTCGACGCCCGGTGTTACTTGACGACCGTCAGAGGGAGCAGCTTCTTGCCGATCGGGCGACCTGAATGTGCGTGTCCATCCACAGATGGACACCCCCACGTCCATATCCAGCGGCACCCCCCGTCGTTGTGCAGAGCGTGAAGAGACGAATGAAGACGGAACAGAGTGCGCCCACAGCGGGCTCGTACTGGAGGGAGAGAGACCTGGCCCTGCTTGAGGAGCTGAGACGCACGGAGAGAACGCTTCCAGCGGAGGCGCCGCGGGCTCTCTTGTCCGTGAGGCTCTCGACGCTTACGGCGGAGACCACGTCGCCCGCCCGACAGGAGCTTGAACTGCGCATGCTCGCCAAGGAGCGTGGCTACCGTGTCGTCGGGGTTGCCAGTGACCTGAACGTCTCCGCAACCCGGGTTCCACCATGGAAGCGGAGGGAACTGGGGCACTGGCTGAACGACAGGGTGCCCGAGTTCGACGTGCTGCTCTTCTGGAAACTGGACCGATTCGTCCGCCGCCTCACCGATCTGAGCATCATGGTCGAGTGGTGTCTGAGGCACGGGAAGAACCTCGTCTCTCGACACGACGCAATCGACCTGTCCACCTCGGCCGGGAGGATGATAGCAGCGGTCCTCGGTGGCGTGGCCGAGATCGAGGCGGCCAACACCAGTACCCGCGCAGCGAGCCTCTGGGACTACGCACGGACCCAGCCCGACTGGCTCGTGGAAAAGCCTCCCTATGGGTATATGACTGATGACCGCGGAAAGCTGGTCATCGATCCGCGGGCGTACCGCGTTCTGCGCTGGTGCCATGGCGCAACCGCGCGGGGTCTCTCGGCTCGCCGGATGACCACCGTGCTCATCCGCGCTCGGATCCCCACAGGCGGTGGCGGGCAGTGGACCACCAGCACCTTGCTACGGAGGCTGCGGAATCCAGCACTGATGGGGTTTCGAGTCGAGGAGGAGAAGAACGGTGGCGTTCGCCGGTCGAAGATCGTCCGTGGTGATGACGGCAATCCGGTCAAGGTAGCCGATCAGATCTTCACCGAGTCGGAGTGGCTGTCTCTCCAGACAGCTCTGGACAGGAGGGCGAAGTCTCAGCCTGTCAGGAGGCGAGGCGGTGCGACCGAGTTCCTGGGGGTCCTGATATGCGCGGACTGCGGCACGAACATGACGGTCCACAGGACCAGCGTGAAGCAGCGCACGTACGAGTACCTGCGCTGCCGGAACTGTCCAAGTGGCGGTCTGGGAGCCCCGAACCCGGAAGCCGTGTACCGCCGACTGTTCGATGAAGTCATGACAGCGCTGGGTACCCAGCCGGTCCGCATTCGGAAGTACGTGCCCGGCGCTGGGGATCGAGACCGACGGACAGCACTCGAAGACGCCATCGCCCAGTACATAACAGGGCTGGAGCCCTGTGGGCGGTACACCCGCACCAAGTTCACACGCGAGCAGGCGGAGAAACGCCTGGAGCAGTTGATCACCGAGCTGAACAAGTTGTTCCCGGAGACTCAGGACCGTTGGGTCCAGGTCCACAACGGCGACACCTTCAGCGATCGCTGGGAACGAGGCGGCAGGGCGGCAATGGCCAGTGATCTGCTGCGAGCAGAAGTCATCTGCCAGGTGAGCAGGAACAAGGTGCCCAGGACCAGAGCGCCTGAGGTCCACCTGGAGCTGGTCATCCCACGAGACGTGGCAGACCGCCTAGTCGTCAAGAAAGACCAGTTCGCAGACGAAGCCCTGTAGGGCCGCCGGCCCTGTTGTGCGCAACAGGGCCGGCCTTTCCGCGAACTCCTACTTGTCGACCACAGTCAGCGGCAACAGCTTCTTGCCCGTGGGACCAATCTGAATGTCGAGACCGAGCTGCGGGCACACCCCACAGTCGAAGCACGGGGTCCAGCGGCAGTCCTCGACCTCGGTCTCGTCGAGCGAGTCCTGCCAGTCCTCCCAGAGCCAGTCCTTGTCGAGACCGGAGTCCAGGTGGTCCCAGGGAAGGACCTCCTCGTACGTCCGCTCGCGGGTGGTGTACCAGTCGACGTCCACACCGAACTCGGGGAGCGTCTTCTCGGCGCACGCCATCCAGCGGTCGTACGAGAAGTGCTCGCGCCAGCCGTCGAAGCGGCCGCCGGACTCGTAGACGGCGCGGATCACCGAGCCGACACGGCGGTCGCCGCGCGAGAGCAGGCCCTCGACGATGCCGGGCTTGCCGTCGTGGTAGCGGAAGCCGATCGAGCGGCCGTACTTCTTGTCGCCGCGGATCTTGTCACGCAGCTTCTCCAGCCGAGCGTCGGTCTCCTCGGCGCTCAGCTGCGGAGCCCACTGGAACGGGGTGTGCGGCTTGGGTACGAAGCCGCCGATGGAGACGGTGCAGCGGATGTCGTTCTGACCGGAGACCTCGCGGCCCTTGGCGATCACATTGACCGCCATGTCACCGATCTGGAGGACGTCCTCATCGGTCTCGGTGGGCAGGCCGCACATGAAGTACAGCTTCACCTGGCGCCAGCCGTTGCCGTACGCGGTGGCAACCGTCCGGATGAGGTCCTCCTCCGAGACCATCTTGTTGATGACCTTGCGCATGCGCTCGGAGCCGCCCTCGGGGGCGAACGTGAGACCCGAACGACGGCCGTTGCGGGTCAGCTCGTTGGCCAGGTCGACGTTGAACGCGTCGACACGGGTGGAGGGCAGTGAGAGGCCGATCTTGTCCTCGGTGTACCGGTCCGCGAGCCCCTTGGCGATGTCGCCGATCTCACTGTGGTCCGCGGAGGAGAGCGAGAGCAGGCCGACCTCTTCGAAGCCGGTCGCCTTGAGACCCTTCTCGACCATGTCGCCGATGCCGGTGATGCTTCGCTCCCGCACGGGGCGCGTGATCATGCCGGCCTGGCAGAAACGGCAGCCGCGGGTGCAACCGCGGAAGATCTCGACGGACATCCGCTCATGGACGGTCTCGGCGAGGGGGACGAGGGGCTGCTTCGGGTACGGCCACTCGTCGAGGTCCATGACGGTGTGCTTGGACACGCGCCACGGCACGCCCGACTTGTTCGGCACGACGCGGCCGATACGGCCGTCCGGGAGGTACTCGACGTCGTAGAACCGCGGTACGTAGACGCCACCGGTCCTCGCGAGGCGGAACAGCACCTCCTCGCGTCCGCCGGGCCGGCCTTCGGCCTTCCAGGCGCGGATGATCTCGGTGATCTCCAGGACCGCCTGCTCGCCGTCGCCGATGACCGCGCAGTCGATGAACTCGGCGATCGGCTCGGGGTTGAACGCGGCGTGGCCGCCGGCGAGGACGATCGGGTCGTCGAGACCGCGGTCCTTGGCATCCAGCGGGATGCCTGCGAGGTCGAGGGCGGTGAGCATGTTGGTGTAGCCGAGTTCGGTGGAGAAGCTCAGCCCGAAGACGTCGAACGCCTTCACCGGGCGGTGGCTGTCCACGGTGAACTGCGGCACCTTGTGCTCGCGCATCAGCTCTTCGAGGTCCGGCCACACGCTGTACGTGCGCTCGGCCATGACGCCCTGGCGCTCGTTGAGCACCTCGTACAGGATCATGACGCCCTGGTTGGGCAGCCCGACCTCGTACGCATCCGGGTACATGAGCGCCCAGCGGACGTCGCATTCGTCCCACGGCTTGACGGTGGAATTGAGCTCACCGCCGACGTACTGGATGGGCTTCTGCACATGCGGGAGCAGAGCTTCGAGCTGTGGGAAGACCGAATCGACAGACATCGCGAACTTTCGAGAGCCGACAGAGGGGACCATCCAGCGTACCCCGGCGCTCAGCCTGTCAGATCCGACCGCAATTTCGGCCGGGAGGCCCGCTCCCACACTCCGGGCAGTTCCCGTTCGCGGGCGGCCGCGGTCGCTTCCTCATGCCCGTACAGCAGCCCCCAGGTGAAGGCGGACTCCCCCGCCGCGTGCGCCTGGGCGGCCAGGGTGCGCAGGGCTTCGCGGGCGACGACGCTGTCCTGGTGGTCGCCCAGCACGGTCTGCACGGCCTTCATCCGCTTGGCGAACTTCTTGGCGGGCTTGCCCAAGGCGGGGGTGGCCGCCTCCCCCGCGTACCTGGCCCGCTTGGCGGCCTTGCGGGCCTGGTGCATCGCCACGTCCCGGTCCGGGCCGGCGGGGAGGTCCAGGGCGTGACCGATCCGGGTGGCCAGGCGTGCGTAGTCCTTGAGGACGGCGCGCGGCAGTGCGTCCTGCGGGCTGCGGTCCGCGGCGGGCAGCAGCGGCGGGTCGGCGAGGAACGCGTCGAGTGTGTCGAGGAGCGCCAGATACCGCTTTCCGTCGAGTACGCCGACGGTCCGGCGCCGGGAACCCGAGCGGCGGGCGGTGGACCAGATGCGCAGGCGACTGCGGACGGGCCCGAGGACGAGGATGCGGGGCAGGTCCGCGGTCCGGCTGCGGAACCGTTCGTCGAGGACCTCCTGGTCCCGGTCGACGCCGAGCTCCGCGGCCAGCCATTTCAGCTCGTCACCGATCGGATCGGTGACCGCCCGGTCCACAATCTTCCTGTACGTCCTGAAGACGCTGCGCAGCCTGCGTGTGGCGACCCGCATCTGATGCACGGAGTCGGGCAGATCGCGGCGTACGGCGGGGTCGAGGGCGACGATCGCCGTGATCTGGTCGCGTGCGTACGCCAGGATGTGGTCGCCCGCCGTCCGGGGCCGCGGCTTGCCGTCCCCCTCCGGGTGCTGCTTCCTCTTCGGGGCGGTCTCGTCGAGGGCCCTGGCCAGTTTGGACGGCGCCGCGGAGGGGCGTACGCCGCCCTTGCGCAGCCGGCGTTCGACGGCGTCGAGGAACGCGGGGTCGCCGTCGTCGGCGAGTTCGACCTCGATCTCGGTCCAGGCGGCGGTGCCGCTGCCGCCCGCGAGCCGCTCGGCCCGGACCTCGTCGACGCTGAGTTCGGCGAGCAGCGCGCCGTCGGCGTCGAGCAGGTGGTGGACGTCCCGGGTGGAGAGCAGCCGGACGACGGGGACGAGCTCCGTCTCGCGGACCCGGGAGCGCAGCAGCCCTGCGAGGCTGTCCGGAAGCGTGTCGGAGAGCGGGGCCCGGATCTCGTCGCGGATCCCGGAGGCGACCGGGAATTTGAGGTGCCAGCCGGCATCGGCGCCGCCGGTGCGGCGGCGCAGGGTGAGCGCGTCGGCCGCGAGCCGGTGGTCCTCGGTGTCGTAGTAGACGGCGTCCAGCTCCATGACGCCGCGGTGGTCCACTGCCGCGACGGCGGCCACCCGGGTCAGATCGGGAAGCCGGGTATCGACGGTGGCTTCGTACTTTCGCTCGATTTCACGCTTCGAGTCCGCCATGAACCGAATCTAGTCGCGTTTGCGCCCTCCCGGCAGGGGGCCGGGCGGATCTTCACCTGCTCAGGCCGACATCGGCCGCTGCACCCGGATCGACTGGAGCAGTCCGATGGCCACCCAGACGGCGAACATCGACGACCCTCCGTACGACACGAACGGCAGCGGGAGTCCGGCGACCGGCATGATGCCGAGCGTCATCCCGATGTTCTCGAACGCCTGGAAGGCGAACCAGGCGATGATGCCGGCGGCGACGATCGTGCCGTACAGCTCGGTGGTCTCGCGGGCGATCCGGCAGGCGCGCCACAGGACGACACCGAGGAGGACGAGGATCAGTCCGGCGCCGAGGAAGCCGAGTTCCTCGCCCGCGACGGTGAAGACGAAGTCGGTCTGCTGCTCGGGAACGAACTGGCCGGTGGTCTGGGTGCCCTGGAAGAGGCCGGTGCCGGTGAGTCCGCCGGAGCCGATGGCGATGCGGGCCTGGTTGGTGTTGTAGCCGACGCCCGCAGGGTCGAGCGCCGGGTTGGCGAAGGCGGCGAAGCGGGCGATCTGGTAGTCGTCGAGCAGGCCGAGCTGCCAGACGGCGACGGCTCCGGCCGCGCCGGCGCCGAGGAGTCCGAAGACCCAGCGGTTCGACGCGCCGGAGGCCAGGAGCACGCCGAGCACGATGACGGCCATGACCATGACGGAGCCGAGGTCCGGCATCCCCATGACGATCACCATCGGGAGGAGCGCGAGACCGAGTGCCTTGGCGACGGTCCGGTGGTCCGGGTGCAGCTGGTCGCCCGCGTCGACGCGGGCGGCGAGGATCATCGCCATCACCAGGATGATGGTGATCTTGGTGAACTCGGACGGCTGCAGGGAGAAGCCGCCGCCGATGATGATCCAGGCGTGGGCGCCGTTGACGGTGGCGCCGAGCGGGGTGAGGACCGCGAGGACCAGAAGCACCGAGAGGCCGTAGAGGACCGGGACGGCACCGCGCAGGGTGCGGTGGCCGAGCCAGATCGTGCCGACCATCAGGGCGAAGCCGATGCCGGTGTTGAGGGCGTGCCGCAGCAGGAAGTAGTACGGGTCGCCGTGGTTGAGCGAGTCCCGGCCGCGGGTCGCCGAGTAGACCAGGGCCGCGCCGATGAGGGAGAGCGCGATCGCGGAGCCGAGCATCGGCCAGTCGAGCCGGCGTACGACGGAGTCGCGGGCGGTGAGTCTGCCCCAGACACCGCGGTCGGGGGCATACCGGGAGACGGAGAAGCCGGCCATCAGTCGCGCCTCCCGAGCACCGCGGCGAGTGTCTGCTCCTCCGGGGCCTTCTGCGAGTTCGGGTCGTAGGGCTTGATCGTCGGGGCGTCGATCGTGCCGTCGTGCTGAATCTTGGGCAGGGACTTCTGCGGGGTGGGCAGCAGCGCCTTCTTGAGGTCCTGCTTGCCGGAGTCGTCGAGTCCGTAGAGCGCGTCGTAGATGTTGCGGACGGCAGGCCCGGAGGCGCCGGAGCCCGTACCACCCTGGGAGATCGTCATGACGATCGAGTAGTCCTTGGTGTACGTGGCGAACCAGGAGGTCGTCTGCTTGCCGTAGACCTCGGCCGTACCCGTCTTGGCATGCATCGGGATCTTGTCCTGCGGCCAGCCGCCGAATCGCCAGGCGGCGGTACCGCGGGTCGCGACGCCCGCCAGCGCCCCCTCCATCTGCTTCAGGGTCTTGGCGCTGGCCGGCAGCTTTCCGTGCGAATGGGGCTCGACCATGCGGACGTTCTTGCCGTCGGGGCTGATGATCGCCTTGCCGACGGTCGGGTCGTAGAGCGTGCCGCCGTTGCTGATCGCGGCGTAGATGGTCGCCATCTGGATCGGGGTGACGAGGGTGTCGCCCTGGCCGATGGAGTAGTTGATCGCGTCATAGGCGTGCAGCTTCATGCCCTCGAGGCAGTTCTCGTGGGCGAGCACAGTAACGAAGTCCTTCTTCTTGGGCCATTTCTTGGCCTGTTCGCACCAGGTGTCCTTGTTGGCCTTCCAGAAGGCCTTCTTCCACTGGCGGTCGGGGACACGGCCGGTGACCTCGTTGGGGAGGTCGATGCCGGTTTCCTTGCCGAGGCCGAACTGGTGGGCGGTCTTGAAGAACCAGTCCTTGGCGTTCTTCTTGGGTTTCAGCCCGCCGTCCTTCTGCCACTGCTGGTGGCCGAGGGCGTAGAAGACGGTGTCGCAGGAGACCTCGAGCGCCTGGCCCAGGGTGATCGCGCCGTGGCTCGCCGATTCGAAGTTCTTGTAGACATTGCCGTCGGCGGTGTACGAGCTGCCGCAGTTGTAGCGGCCGTCGAACGGGTAGCCCGCATTGATGGAGGCAGCGGTGGAGACCACCTTGAAGATCGAGCCCGGTGCGGCCTGGCCCTGGATGGCCCGGTTGAGCAGCGGATAGTTGGACTTCTTGCTGGTCATCCGGGCGTAGTCCTTGCCCGAGATGCCGCCGACCCAGGCGTTGGGGTCGTAGTCGGGGTTGGACGCCATCGCGACGACCCGGCCGGTCTTGGCCTCCATGACGACGACGGCGCCGGAGTCGGCCTTGTAGTTCTGGTTGGTGTTCTTGTCGAAGGACTTACGGGCCGTCTTCATGGCCTCGTTGAGCTCGTACTCCGCGACGGCCTGGACCCGGGCGTCGATGGAGGTGACCACGCTCGATCCGGGCTCCGCCTTGTCGTTCTTCGCCTCGCCGATGACCCGGCCGAGGTTGTCGACCTCGTAGCGGGTGACGCCGGCCTTGCCGCGCAACTCCTTGTCGTACGTGCGCTCCAGGCCGGAGCGGCCGACCTGGTCGGAGCGGAGGTACGGCGAGTCGGTTTTCTGGGCCTTGGTGATCTCTTCGTCGGTGACGGGCGAGAGGTAGCCGAGGACCTGGGCGGTGTTGGCCTTGCCGGGCGAGGCGTAACGGCGCACGGCGGTGGGTTCGGCGGTGATGCCGGGGAAGTCCTCGGCGCGTTCGCGGATCTGCAGGGCCTGCTGGGTGGTGGCCTCGTCGGTGACCGGGATCGGCTGGTACGGCGAGCCGTTCCAGCAGGGTTGCGGGGTCTTCGCGTCGCAGAGCCGGACCTTGTCGAAGACGTCCTTCGGCTTCATGTCGAGCACATCGGCGAGCCGGGTCAGAACGCCCTTGCCGTCGTCGTCCATCTTCAGCAGCTCGGTGCGGCTGGCGGAGACGACGAGGCGGGTCTCGTTATCGGCGAGGGGCACGCCGCGGGCGTCGAGGATGGAGCCGCGGACGGCGGGCTGGACGACCTGCTGGACGTGGTTGCTCTTCGCCTCGTCGGTGTATTCCCGGCCGTTGCGGATCTGGAGATACCAGAGGCGGCCGCCGAGTGTCAGGAGCAGGGAGAAGACGAGGACCTGGATGATGACGAGCCTGATCTGGACCCGCTGGGTCCGGCCCGTCTCCGGAATGTTGCTCACAGGGCGCCCCCGGCGGTCGGGCCGGGTGTCCGGGGGGTGCTCCCCGGGAGATACAGGCTCACAGTCGCTTGACTCCCTTGATCCGTCCGGCCCGTGCCGCGCGGTTGCGGGCGACCTTCACACGCAGTCCGCCGCGCTGGCCGGCGATCCTGAGGCCTGTGCCGGACGAGAGCCAGCCCGAGGTCACGTCGCCGCCCGAGGCCTCGGAGAGCGGGTCGTTCTCGGTGCGTCTGGCGAGCGCCATGATCAGCGGAACGGTGAACGGCGCGAGAAGCAGATCGTAGACAGCGGCGGTGAACAGCAGGCTGCCGAGGCCGACATGGCGGGCGGCGGTGTCCCCGACGAGGGCGCCGACGAGGGCGTACAGCAGGGTGGATCCGATCGCGGCGGCCACGACCACGGTCATCGGGGCGAGCGCGGACTTGAGCCGGCCGTTCTCCGGCCGGGCGAGTCCGGCGAGGTAGCCGATGATGCACAGGACCATGGCGTAGCGCCCGGCGGCGTGGTCGGCGGGCGGCGCCAGGTCGGTGAGGAGCCCCGCGCCGAAGCCGATGAGGGCGCCGGCCACATGCCCGTACACCAGGGAGAGGCCGACGACGACGAGGAGCAGCAGGTCGGGGACGGCGCCGGGGAGTTGGAGGCGCGCGAGTACGCAGACCTGGACGACCAGGGCGATCACGACCAGAGCGGTGGAGAGCAGAGTCCGGTTGAAGCGCATGGGGATCAGCTCTACCTCTGCTCGTTGACCGCGTTGCCGGTGGTTCCGGTGGGGCTGGGACCCCCACTGGGACTGCCGCTCGGGGGCTCGTTGACGTTCCCCACGACCTTTCCGTTGGTGTCGACGATGTCACCGTTGGGCGAGATGGTGACGGTGACCGTCGGGGTCGGGGTGGGTTTCGGTTTGGCGGGCTGTTTCGGCAGGACCATGTCGCGCGGGTCCTCGCGCGGTGCCTGGACGACGACGCCGACGATGTCGAGCCGGGTGAAGCCGACGTACGGGCGGACATAGACGGTACGGGTCAGGTCGCCACCGGACGGGTCGACGCGGACCACCTCGCCGACCGGGACTCCGGGCACGAACGGCTTGTTCCTGCTGGAGCCGAAGGTGACCAGCCGGTCGCCCTTCTTCACCTTGGCCTTGCCGTTGAGGAACTGGACGGAGAGCGGGCGATCGCCCTGGCCGGTGGCGAAGCCGAGTTCGTCGGTCTTCTCCATCCGGGTGCCGACCGTGAAGTCGGGATCGTTGGCGAGGAGCACCGTCGCGGTGTCCGGGCCGACGGTGGTGATGCGGCCGACGAGTCCGTCGCCGTTGATGACGGTCATGTCGCGCTTGAGCCCGTCGTTGGAGCCCGCGTCGATGGTGACGGTCCAGGAGAAGCCCTGGGCCGATCCTATGGCGATGACCTCGGCGGCCTTGATGCCGTACTGCCCGGCGGCGGACTTCTTCAGCATCTTGTCGAGTTCGCGCACCCGGTTGCGGTTGCGGTCGTCGCTGCCGAGCTTCGTCTTCAGCGCGGCGTTCTGCTGTTCCAGGGCGGCGATCCGGTTGTGCCGTTCACCGGAGTCACGGATCGCCCCTATGGCGTTGCCCACCGGGTCGACGGCTGCCGCAACGCCGTTCTCGACCGGCCCGAAGGCCGTTGCGGCGACCCGCCGGGCGCCGTCCACCGGTGACTCCTCGCCGCCGCGGATGTCCACCGTAATCAGTGCGAATGCGATGGCGATCAGCAGCACCAGGAGCAGCCGGCTCTCTCGTGTGTCCCTCACGTGCGGCGGCCGTGCCTTCCTCGTCGGAATGTTCGTGCCTGTATATCAGCGGTCCGCCGTACGGGGCGGCAGCGCCCGTACGGCGGACCGCTGTGTTGTCGCTACCTGCGGGGCTGGGCGTCCAGCACCTGCTGGAGCGCCTCGAACTCCTCGACACACTTACCGGATCCCAGTGCCACCGAGTCCAGCGGGTCCTCGGCGATGTGGATCGGCATACCGGTCTCACGGCGCAGTCGCTCGTCCAGTCCGCGCAGCAGCGCGCCGCCGCCGGTGAGGACGATGCCGCGGTCCATGACGTCGCCGGAGAGCTCCGGCGGGCACTTGTCGAGCGTGGTCTTCACCGCGTCGACGATCGCGTTGACCGGTTCCTCGATGGCCTTGCGGACCTCCGCGGCGGAGATGACGACCGTCTTGGGCAGTCCGGAGACCAGGTCGCGGCCCCGGATCTCGGTGTGCTCGTCCTTGTCCATGTCGTACGCCGAGCCGATCGTGATCTTGATCTGTTCGGCGGTGCGCTCACCGAGGAGGAGCGAGTACTCCTTCTTGATGTGCTGGATGATCGCGTTGTCCAGCTCGTCACCGGCGACCCGGATCGACTGAGCAGTGACGATTCCGCCGAGCGAGATCACGGCGACCTCGGTGGTGCCGCCACCGATGTCGACCACCATGTTGCCGGTGGCCTCATGGACCGGCAGCCCGGAACCGATGGCCGCGGCCATGGGCTCCTCGATGATGTGCACCTGCCGCGCGCCGGCCTGCGTCGACGCCTCGATGACGGCGCGCCGCTCGACCCCGGTGATGCCCGAGGGCACGCAGACGACGACCCGCGGGCGGGCCAGGTAGCGGCGCTTGTGGATCTTCAGGATGAAATAGCGGAGCATCCGCTCCGTGATCTCGAAGTCGGCGATCACGCCGTCCTTCAGGGGCCGTACGGCAACGATGTTGCCCGGTGTACGCCCGATCATCTTCTTGGCCTCGGAACCGACCGCCAGGATTCCGCCGGTGTTGGTGTTGATGGCCACGACGGACGGCTCGTTCAGAACGATGCCGCGCCCCCTGACGTACACCAGCGTGTTGGCAGTCCCGAGGTCGATAGCCATGTCACGGCCGATGAACGACATTGAGTTCCCCTTGTTCCCCATGAGGATGCGTCGGGCCTTCCCAAGAAGCGGTTATGGCTTGTTTTGGTAGGCGAGGTGAGCGCTGCGGGCATGGAAGATTCCATCGTAGTGCCGTATTCACGGACACCGCGCGAGGGTCCTTCGCCATTGTGGGCAGAACGGGTGGCCGTTCCACTCATGGTGACGTTACGTCGGAGGGATGCGTTCCCGCGATCGGGGACCCTATGCCGAAGGGCGACCGAATTACTTCGGTCGCCCCGGGTCATGAGCGCTGTTTGGCTGATCCGAGGTCAGGAAAGTCCCGGAAAGAACAGCTTCAGTTCTCGCTCTGCGGACTCCTCGGAGTCCGAGGCGTGAATGAGGTTCTCGCGGGTGATCGTGCCGAAGTCGCCACGGATGGAGCCGGGCGCGGCAGCGATCGGGTCGGTCGGGCCGGCCAGGGCACGGACGCCCTCGATGACCCGCTCGCCCTCGGCGACCAGGACGACGACGGGGCCGGACTGCATGAACTCGACGAGCGGCTCGTAGAACGGGCGGCCGACGTGCTCGGCATAGTGCTGCTCCAGGGTCGCCCGGTCCAGCGTGCGCAGCTCCAGCGCGGTGACCTGCCAGCCGGCCTTGCGCTCGATCCGGCCGACGATCTCGCCGATCAGCCCACGCCTGACAGCGTCGGGCTTGAGAAGGACGAGGGTGCGCTGAGTCATGTGCGGCTCCTTGAGGGCATGCGGGTGCGGTGAGGCGAGGTTACAGGGGGACGCAGACGGGCCGGCGGCCGGGTTTGCCCGCCGTGCCCGGCTTCAGGTTTCAGCCGCCGGCCGGGGCATCGGTCGCCGCCTGCGCCGCCCAGCGTGCCTTCGCCTCGTCGATCTTGCGACCGTAGTGCACCGAGGCCCACCACAGTCCGCCGAAGACCAGCCCCAGGATGAACATCATCGGGACGACGAATCCACTGGCGACCAGTGCGACCTGCAGCGCCCAGCCGAGCGCTGTGCCGCCGGGGCGGGTGAGCATCCCGCAGAGCAGGACGGAGAGCAGCATGCCGATGCCGCAGACCGTCCAGACGGTGGTGTTCGACAGGTCCTCGGACTTCATCGCGACGAGTCCGGCGAAACCGATCACGAAGAATTCGCCGATCAGCGTCGACGCGCAGAGCGTACGCACAGGGGTCAGTGCCTTCCCAGAAGCAGCCGGGCCTCGCCGACCGTGATCACGGAGCCGGTCACCAGGACGCCGGCGCCCGCATACTCGTCCTCCTCCTCGGCGAGGGTGATCGCCGCCTCCAGCGCGTCGTCGAGGCGCGGCTCGACCTGGACGCGGTCACCGCCGAAGACCTCGACCGCGACGGCGGCCAGTTCGTCGGCGTCCATCGCGCGGCCGCTGGAGTTCTGGGTGACGACGACCTCGGCGAAGATCGGCTCGAAGGCTTCGAGGAGCCCTCGGACGTCCTTGTCGCCGCTCGCGCCGACCACGCCGATCAGCCGGGAGAAGCCGAACGCCTCGGACAGCCCGTCGGCGGTGGCGCGGGCGCCCGCCGGGTTGTGGGCCGCGTCCAGGACGACGGTCGGGCTGCTCCGGACGACTTCGAGGCGGCCCGGCGAGCGGACCGAGGCGAAGGCCCGGCGGATCGTGTCGATGTCGAGCGAGCCTGACTGCTCGGCGCCGATACCGAAGAACGCCTCGACTGCGGCGAGCGCCACCGCCGCGTTGTGCGCCTGGTGGGCGCCGTACAGCGGGAGGAAGACCTCCTCGTACTCGCCGCCGAGGCCGCGCAGTGTCAGAAGCTGGCCGCCGACCGCGATCTCGCGGGAGACGACGCCGAACTCCATGCCCTCGCGGGCGACCGTGGCGTCGACCTCGACGGCCTTCTTCAGCATGACCTGCGCGGCGTCGACCGGCTGCTGGGCCAGGATGACGGTGGCGTCCTGCTTGATGATCCCGGACTTCTCGGCGGCGATCTCGGCGGGTGTGGAGCCGAGCCGGTCGGTGTGGTCCAGCGAGATGGGGGTGACGACGGCGACCGAGGAGTCGATCACGTTCGTCGCGTCCCAGCTGCCGCCCATGCCGACCTCGACGACCGCGACGTCGATCGGCGTGTCGGCGAAGGCCGCGTACGCCATGCCGGTCAGCACCTCGAAGAAGGAGAGCCGGTAGGGCTGCTGGGCGTCGACCATCTCGACGTACGGCTTGATGTCGTTGTACGTCTCGATGAACCGCTCCGGGTCCATCGGCGAACCGTCCAGGCTGATCCGCTCGGTGATCGACTGGACGTGCGGCGAGGTGTAGCGGCCGGTGCGCAGTTCGAAGGCGCCGAGCAGGGCCTCGATCATGCGGGCGGTACTGGTCTTGCCGTTGGTGCCGGTGATGTGGATCGACGGGTACGCGTGCTGCGGCTCGCCGAGCACGTCCATCAGCGCGGCAATCCGCGACACGGACGGTTCGAGCTTTGTCTCGCCCCAGCGGCCGGCGAGCTCCTGCTCCACCGCGCGCAGTGCCTTGTCCACCTCCGGGTCGGCGGGTCGGGCGGGGATCTCGTCACCCGGGACCGGTCCCGAGGCCGTGCGCAGGGTGCGGCTGCCGGCCTCGATCACCGCCAGGTCGGGGTCGCGTTGGGTCGCTTCGTCGACGATCTCCGCGAAGGTGTCGTCGGACTCGGACGCGTCGTGCCGGTCTGAAGGGCGGGGCTCACTCACGGGTCCCAGTCTACGGATCGGGACGGACATCCGGCGCGGGGCCCGGCAACGGTCACGAATCGCCCGCCAGGGCCGCTGTCGGCACAACGCGCCCAGGGGCACATGGTGCTTCCATGTCCCCCTGACCTCCGGGTCCGACCGCGGCTCCGGAGCGGCGCGCGCCCCGGAGACCGGGCGGACGACTGCCCGGCACCGGACGCGCCGTACGGGCTGCACGAGCCGCTGCTGCGGGTCCGGCTGCGGCGCCGGCCGCCGGAGCGGGGACGGCGAAGCCCCCGTGTCCCTCGTCGGTCAGGGACACGGGGGCTTCGCGCTCAGATCATCAGTTCTGCGGCAGGTTCGCCAGCTGAGCGGTGATCCGCGCGATGTCCGCGTCGGCCTTGGCGAGCCGGGTACGGATCTTGTCGACCACGTTGTCCGGTGCCTTGGCCAGGAACGCCTCGTTGCCGAGCTTGGCGTTGGCCTGGGCCTTCTCCTTCTCGGCGGCACCCAGGTCCTTCGTCAGGCGCTTGCGCTCGGCCTCCACGTCGATGGTGCCGGACAGGTCGAGGGCGACGGTGGCCCCCGCGACCGGCAGCGACGCGGTGGCGTGGAAGCCGTCACCGGCGGGCTGCAGGCGCAGCAGCTGGCGGATGGCCGCCTCGTGCGGGGCGAGCGCCGTGCCGGTCAGGGTGAGCTCGGCCGGGACCTTCTGGCCGGGCTGGAGACCCTGGTCGGAGCGGAACCGGCGGACCTCGGTGACGACCTGCTGGACGAGCTCGATCTCCTGCTCGGCGGCCGCGTCGCGGAAGCCGGAGTCCTTCGGCCAGTCAGCGATGACGACGGACTCGCGGCCGGTCAGCGTGGTCCAGAGCGTCTCGGTGACGAACGGGACGACCGGGTGCAGGAGCCGCAGCATCACGTCGAGGACCTCGCCGAGGACCCGGCCGGAGACCTTCGCCTGCTCGCCGCCCGCAAAGAAGGTGGTCTTCGACAGCTCGACGTACCAGTCGAAGACCTCGTCCCACGCGAAGTGGAAGAGGGCCTCGCTGAGCTTGGAGAACTGGAAGTCGTCGTAGAACGCGTCGACTTCGGCGACGGTCTTGTTGAGCTTCGACAGGATCCAGCGGTCCGTCGCGGACATCTGTGACGGGTCGGGCAGCTCGCCCTCGATCGTGGCGCCGTTCATCAGCGCGAAGCGCGTGGCGTTCCAGATCTTGTTGGCGAAGTTGCGGGAGCCCTGGACCCAGTCCTCGCCGATCGGGACGTCGACGCCCGGGTTGGCACCGCGCGCCAGGGTGAAGCGCAGGGCGTCCGAACCGTACTTGTCCATCCAGTCCAGCGGGTTGACCGCATTACCGAAGGACTTGGACATCTTCTTGCCGAACTGGTCGCGGACCATGCCGTGCAGAGCGATGGTGTGGAAAGGCGGGGTGCCGTCCATCGCGTACAGGCCGAACATCATCATCCGGGCGACCCAGAAGAAGAGGATGTCGTAGCCGGTGACCAGGACGGAGTTCGGGTAGAACTTCGCCAGGCTCTCGGTCTGCTCCGGCCAGCCGAGCGTCGAGAACGGCCACAGGCCGGAGGAGAACCAGGTGTCGAGGACATCGGTCTCCTGCGTCCAGCCCTCACCGCTCGGCGGCTGCTCGTCGGGGCCGACGCAGACGATCTCCCCGTCCGGGCCGTACCAGACGGGGATGCGGTGGCCCCACCACAGCTGACGCGAGATGCACCAGTCATGGAGGTTGTCGACCCAGTCGAAGTACCGCTTCTCCATCTCCTGCGGGTGGATCTTGACCTGGCCGTCGCGGACCGCGTCGCCCGCCGCCTTGGCCAGCGGGCCGACCTTGACCCACCACTGCATGGACAGCCGCGGCTCGATCGTCGTCTTGCAGCGCGAGCAGTGGCCGACGGAGTGGACGTACGGGCGCTTCTCGGCGACGATCCGGCCGTCGGCGCGCAGAGCGCCGACGATGGCGCTGCGCGCCTCCAGCCGGTCCAGGCCCTGGAAGGGACCGTGTGCCGTGATGATCGCGTGCTCGTCCATCACGGCGAGGCTCGGCAGACCGTGCCGCTGGCCGATCTCGAAGTCGTTCGGGTCGTGCGCGGGCGTGACCTTGACGGCGCCCGTGCCGAACTCGGGGTCGACGTGCTCGTCGGCGACGACCGGGATACGGCGGCCGGTCAGCGGCAGCTCGATCTCCTTGCCGACCAGGTGCTTGTAGCGGTCGTCCTCCGGGTGGACGGCGACGGCCGTGTCGCCCAGCATCGTCTCGGCACGGGTCGTCGCGACGACGATGGAGTCCTCGCCCTCGCCGTACCGGATGGAGACGAGTTCGCCGTCGTCGTCCTGGTACTCGACCTCGATGTCCGAGATGGCCGTGAGACAGCGCGGACACCAGTTGATGATGCGCTCGGCCCGGTAGATCAGCTCGTCGTCGTAGAGCTTCTTGAAGATGGTCTGAACGGCCTGGGACAGACCTTCGTCCATGGTGAAGCGCTCACGCGACCAGGCGACACCGTCACCCAGGCGCTTCATCTGCCCGGAGATCTGTCCACCGGACTCGCCCTTCCACTGCCAGACGCGGTCGATGAAGGCCTCGCGCCCCAGGTCGTGGCGGGACTTGCCCTCCTTGGCGAGCTCACGCTCGACGACGTTCTGCGTGGCGATACCGGCGTGGTCCATGCCCGGCTGCCACAGCGTCTCGTAACCCTGCATCCGCTTGCGGCGGGTGAGGGCGTCGATCAGCGTGTGCTCGAAGGCGTGCCCCAGGTGGAGGCTGCCCGTGACGTTCGGCGGCGGGATGACGACAGTGAACGGAGGCTTGTCGCTTGTCGCGTCGGCCTCGAAGTAACCACGTTCTACCCAGCGCTCATACAGCTTCCCCTCTACTTCGGCCGGCGCGTACTGGGTCGGCAGTTCGGGGTTGCTGGCTGTCTGGTGCTGAGGGTTCTCGGTCACGGGGAACAGTTTAGGGCCGTCACAGTCGTGCACTGAAACCGGTTTGTTCAGTAACGGTGTGACTCCCGGTGCTCCATGCGGGTGAACCTTCCGTCAGGATGTTCGGAACGCATAAGCATGACGAACAGGGGACACCGCAGATGAGCTACAACCAGCCGGGCCCGTACGGCGGGCAGCCTCCGCAGGGCCAGCCCGGACCGTACGGCGGTCAGCCGCCGCAGGGTCAGCCCGGCCCGTACGGCCAGCAGCCGGGCCCGTACGGCGGTCAGCCGCCGCAGGGCGGCCAGCCGGGTTACGGGTATCCGCAGCAGGCTCCCCAGGGTGTTCCGCAGCAGCCCCAGCCGGGCTACGGCTACCCGCAGGCCCAGCAGCCGGGCCCGTACGGCCAGCAGCCCCAGCCCCCTTACGGCCAGGCGCCGTACGGCGGCCAGGTCCCGATGCCTCCGGCCCCTCCGAAGAAGAAGACCGGCCTGATCATCGGCGGCGTCGTCGTGGCGCTGGCGGTCATCGCGGGCGGGGTGTACTTCCTGACGTCGGACGGGGGCAGTTCGGTCGCCGACGACGGCAAGACGTACAAGCTGACGACGCCGGCGACGGTGCTCGACGGCACGTACAAGAAGAGCCCCAGCCAGGGGGACGGGGACAAGATGACGGAGAAGGACGTCAAGGAGGCCGAGGGCTGGGGGGTTCACAACGCCAAGAGCGCCGGGGCCTCTTACGCCGCGGGGGAGGCTGCCGCCCAGAAGATACTGTCGTTCAGCGGCGTCTACGGTGACATCGAGGATCCCGAGAAGGTCGTCGACTCCATGTTCGCCAAGATGAAGTCCGAGGCCGCGAAGGACAAGGACACCGAGACCAAGGGCGAACTCATCGGCAGCCCGAAGGCCTTCACTCCGGCCGGGTTCGAGAACGGTGTCCTGAAGTGCCAGGAAAGCAAGATCACGGACACCAGCAGCAGCACCGGAGGTGGTAAGCCGACAAGCGTGCCCTTCTGCATCTGGGGCGACCACAGCACGGTGGTGTACGTCATGAACCTGGACATGGCGGCAATGATGACGGGTAAGAGCGTCTCTCTGGAGGACGCCGCCAACAACGCGGCCAAGCTCCGCAACGACGTCCGCGTCGAGGTCAAATAGAAGGCACGGAACGACGGAAGGGGCGCCCGGCCACTGGCCGGGCGCCCCTTCCGTGTGCGTACGCGCAACCGCTACGCGGACTTCTCGTGGCGGCCGCCGTCGTTCTTGCCGATCGTGCGCGGCTCGCGCGGGACCAGCGTCGGGTTGACGTTGTTGCGGACCACATCCGCCGTGATGACGACGCGGGCCACGTCCTTGCGGGACGGCACCTCGTACATCACGGACTGGAGGACCTCTTCCATGATGGCGCGCAGACCGCGCGCGCCGGTGCCGCGCAGGATCGCCTGGTCGGCGATGGCCTCCAGCGCCGGGCGGTCGAAGTCCAGCTCCACACCATCGAGTTCGAAGAGGCGCTGGTACTGCTTGACCAGCGCGTTGCGCGGCTCGACGAGGATCTGCAGCAGCGCCTCGCGGTCCAGGTTGTGCACCGAGGTCAGCACGGGGAGGCGGCCGATGAACTCGGGAATCATCCCGAACTTCACCAGGTCCTCCGGCATGACCTCCTGGAACTGGTCGCTTGCCTCGATCTCGCGCTTGGAACGGATCGTCGCACCGAAGCCGATGCCCTTGGCGCCCGCCCGCGATTCGATGATCCGCTCCAGACCGGCAAAGGCACCGCCCACGATGAACAGCACGTTCGTCGTGTCGATCTGGATGAACTCCTGGTGCGGGTGCTTCCTGCCGCCCTGCGGCGGTACGGAGGCGGTGGTGCCCTCCAGGATCTTCAGCAGGGCCTGCTGGACGCCCTCGCCGGAGACATCACGGGTGATCGACGGGTTTTCGCTCTTGCGGGCGACCTTGTCGATCTCGTCGATGTAGATGATCCCGGTCTCGGCCTTCTTGACGTCGTAGTCCGCGGCCTGGATCAGCTTCAGCAGAATGTTCTCGACGTCCTCGCCGACATAGCCGGCCTCCGTCAGCGCCGTCGCGTCGGCGATGGCGAACGGAACGTTGAGCATGCGGGCCAGCGTCTGCGCGAGGAGCGTCTTGCCTGAGCCCGTGGGGCCCAGCAGCAGGATGTTGGACTTGGCCAGCTCGATGGCGTCGTCGCGGCCCTGCGCGCCGCCGTTCTCGCCCGCCTGGACCCGCTTGTAGTGGTTGTACACAGCGACCGAGAGGGCCTTCTTCGCGGGCTCCTGCCCGACGACGTACCCCTCGAGGAACTCGTAGATCTCGCGCGGCTTGGGGAGTTCCTCCCACCGCACCTCGGAGGTCTCCGCGAGCTCCTCCTCGATGATCTCGTTGCAGAGATCGATGCACTCGTCGCAGATGTACACACCGGGTCCTGCAATGAGCTTCTTCACCTGCTTCTGGCTCTTTCCGCAGAACGAGCACTTGAGCAGGTCGCCGCCATCACCGATGCGTGCCACGAGGTGCTTCCCCTTCGCCTGGGAGCAGCTTGGTGCAGCGGCTCCTGGTGCCTCTATCCGACGGTACCTTGCCTGGCCCCCCGTTCGGGCCCCCCTTGGCACGGTTCACACGGCCACGACCGTGTGAAACCACCGCGCCAAGGGGTAAAGGCCGACGTCAGGCCATCGCTCCGGCCGCACTCTTGCGAGTGGAGACGATCTGGTCGACGAGACCGTAGGCGAGGGCGTCCTCGGCGGTCAGGATCTTGTCGCGCTCGATGTCGTCGCGGATCTTCTCCAGCGGCGTGGTGGAGTGCTTGGCCAGCATCTCCTCCAGCTGGGTACGCATCCGCAGGATCTCGTTGGCCGCGATCTCCAGGTCGGAGAGCTGCTCACGGCCGGTCTGCGAGGACGGCTGGTGGATCAGCACACGGGCGTTGGGCAGAGCCATGCGCTTGCCGGGCGTGCCGGCGGCGAGCAGGACCGCGGCGGCGGAGGCCGCCTGGCCCATGCAGACCGTCTGGATGTCCGGCTTCACGAACTGCATCGTGTCGTAGATCGCGGTGAGCGCGGTGAACGAGCCGCCGGGGCTGTTGATGTAGATCGAGATGTCACGGTCCGGGTCCATCGACTCCAGGCACAGCAGCTGCGCCATGACGTCGTTGGCGGACGCGTCGTCGATCTGCACGCCGAGGAAGATCACGCGCTCCTCGAAGAGCTTCGCATACGGGTCGTACTCCCGCACACCCTGCGAGGTGCGCTCCACGAAGCGCGGAACGATGTAGCGGTTGTCCACCTGCGGGCCGGTGTAGAGGCCGCTGGCGGAGGCGCCGGGGAGGCCGGGGTAGTTGCTCATGTCGGTGTTCACCATCCTGGTGGCGTTCTGAGGGCTGAGGGCTGTGGGCTGGGCGGGCAGAGGGGCTCAGGCCCCGGTGCCGCCGCCACCCGGAACGCCCGATGCGGCGGAGATGATCTCGTCGATCAGCCCGTACTCCACGGCCTCCTCCGCCGTGTACCAGCGGTCGCGGTCGCCGTCGCGGATGATCGTCTCCACGGTCTGACCGGAGTGACGGGCGGTGATCTCCGCCATCCGCTGCTTCGTACGGAGCAGGTACTGCGCCTGGATCTTGATGTCCGAGGCGGTACCGCCGAGGCCGGCCGAACCCTGGTGCATGAGGATGTCGGTGTTCGGGAGCGCGAAGCGCTTGCCCGCGGTGCCACCGGTCAGCAGGAACTGGCCCATCGAGGCCGCCATGCCCATACCGATGGTGACCACGTCGTTCGGGATGTACTGCATGGTGTCGTAGACCGCCATGCCTGCCGTCACCGAGCCGCCGGGGCTGTTGATGTAGAGGTAGATGTCCTTGTCGGGTTCGGCGGCAAGGAGAAGCAGCTGCGCCGTGATCTTGTTGGCGATGTCATCGTCGACCTGCTGACCGAGGAAGATGATGCGCTCGCCGAGCAGTCGGCTGTAGACCTGGTCGCCGAGGCCACCACCGAGGGACGGCTCTCCGGCGACGTAAGGCATCAGATTCGTCACGTATCCACCTGCTCGTCTCTGACGGCTCCGGCCGTCTCAGCGTCTTCGTACCGGGCGGGCGGGGACTCCCCTGCCCTTCCTATTCATGGACCCTAACGCGCAGGTAGGACAACGCCATCCCGCTTCCGCAACTGTTCGCTGGGAGCGCAAGCTGGGCAGTGCGCACAAGGGTTCCGCGGCACCGGACGGGGATCTCGGGGCCGGCTGCGCGGGACTCTGCCGCGAGACGACGACGGGCTCCGGACGCTCGGCGTCCGGAGCCCGTCGCACGGGTTCAGCGCGAGGCTCAGGCCTCGTTCTTCTCCTCGGCAGCGGCCTCGGTGGTGCCCTCGGTGGCCTCGACCGTCTCGATGGCCTCCTCGAGCTCCTCCTCGTCCTCCAGCTCGACGACCTCACCGTTGGTGTCGACGACCTTGGCGGCCTCGACGACCACAGCCAGCGCCTTGCCGCGGGCGACCTCGCCGACGAGCATCGGCACCTGGCCGCCCTCGACGACGGCCTGGGCGAACTGGTCGGGGCTCATGCCGGAGGAAGCGGCGCGCCGCATGAGGTGCTCGGTGAGCTCCTCCTGGTTGACGTTCAGCTTCTCCTTGTTGACGAGCTCGTCAAGGATGAACTGGGTCTTGATGCCCTTGATGGCCTGCTCGGAGGTCTCGGCCTCGAACTCCTCGACCGTCTTGCCCTGGATCTCCAGGTACTTCTCCAGGGTCAGACCCATCTGGCCGAGCTGGTGGTGCTCCAGGTTGTGCTTGCGGGTCTGGACCTCGTCCGCGAGCAGCTTCTCGGGGATCGGGACCTCGGCGAGCTTCAGCAGCTCCTCGAGGACGCGCTCCTGGGCCTGGGTGGCCTGGTCGTACTGCTTGGTGTTCTCCAGGCGCGTACGGCTGTCCGCCTTGAGCTCGTCGAGCGTGTCGAACTCGCTCGCCATCTGGGCGAACTCGTCGTCCAGCTCCGGGAGCTCACGGGCTGCGACCGCGGTGACCTTGACGGTGACCTCGGCCTCCTTGCCCTCGGCCGAGCCGCCCTTCAGCTCGGAGGTGAAGGTGGCCTCGCCACCCGCCTCCAGGCCGGTGACAGCAGCGTCGATGCCGTCGAGGAGCTCACCGGAACCGATGGTGTACGAGACACCCTCGGCCACGCCGTCCTCCAGAACCTCGCCGTCGACCTTGGCCTGCAGGTCGATCGTGACGACGTCGCCCTCGGCGGCGGCGCGCTCGACCGGGTTGGTGGAGGCGAAGCGCTCGCGGAGCTGCTCGACGGCCTTCTCGACCTCTTCGTCGGTGACCTCGAGGGCGTCCACGGTGACCTCGATGCCGGAGTAGTCCGGGATCTCGATCGTGGGGCGCACGTCGACCTCGGCGGTGAAGGCCAGCAGCTCGCCGTCCTTCAGCTCGGTGATGTCGACCTCGGGCTGGCCCAGGACGTTGAGCTCACCCTCGTTGACAGCCTCGGTGTAGAACTTCGGGAGGGCGTCGTTGACGGCCTCCTCCAGCACAGCACCACGGCCGAACCGCTGGTCGATGACCCGGTTGGGGATCTTGCCCTTACGGAAGCCCTTCACCGTGACCTGCTGGTTGATCTTCTTGTACGCCGCGTCGAGGCTGTCCTTGAGCTCCTCGAAGGGCACCTCGATGCTGAGCCGAACCCGAGTCGGGTTCAGGGTCTCCACGGCGCTCTTCACGGTTCGGTCTCCTTGGTGGCTGACTTCTTGGGGTTCTGCTCGGCCACCGGACAGCGGCTCCGCGGATCGAGCCCGGTACATCAGACACACGGGCACGCATTTTGCATAGTAACGGCAAGGGGGATGACTCCCACAATGCGATCTTGCTGGTGGTCGGGGTGGCCGGATTCGAACCGACGACCTTCCGCTCCCAAAGCGGACGCGCTACCAAGCTGCGCCACACCCCGTCGGTGCGACACGTAGGGTACATGCCGACGGGCGGTGCACAGGCCGCTTTTCGGGGGCGGCACGGATCGCGGCACCCGGTGCCGCAACCATGTGTGCGCAGACCGTCCGCGACCCGCTACGATGCTCTTCGTGCCGCGGTCCTCGTGACCTGTGGTGCAGCGCTTGCGGGCGTAGCTCAATGGTAGAGCCCTAGTCTTCCAAACTAGCTACGCGGGTTCGATTCCCGTCGCCCGCTCCATGCCACTCAGGGCCAGGTCGGAGGACATCCTCCGACCTGGCCCTGATGCGTTCGGGGATCCGCCCCCACGGGGGCGGCCGACGGCGCGTCAGAAGGAGATGTTGCTGATCGTCTCCGCTATCGAGTTCATGAACCTGTTGATCGACGGAGCCATGCCGGTCGATGCCAGGAAGAAGCCGAAGAGCACCGCGACGACCGCGGGTCCGGCCTTGATGGAGCCGCTGCGGATCAGGACCACCAGGATGATCGCCAACATCAGCACCACAGACAGTGAAATGGCCACGACTGATCACACCCTTGGTCGGTCCGCCTTGCCGGCCCGGAGGCGTGCATCCCCGCACTCCTCCGTTACGCCCATCGTGCCACCAACTCCCCCGTGGTTGCTGCCAGGTGACGCATCGGACTGTCCGGATCCCGCCATCCTCACGCCCCGCGTGCGCGAGGGGCGCACAACCCTCACGGCGCACCTGCCGGCGCTCCGCCGGAACCGTCCCGGGGTCGCACCGGGGTCGCGCGGGGCCCGACTCGAATGGCGCGCGGATGTGACGATTTCCATATCCACACACATCATTCACATGCATTTCATCGACCTTGATGCGATGAAATTCACTCCCTTCAACCGCCTGCCGATATGCCCCGTTTAAGGCGGATCAATCAGGTCATAGCGGGCATTTTTTGGGTGGTTTCACTTTTGAATGGGCGGGAACACGCGATATCCGATGGCCGTTTTACGAATTGCATTCGAGACGTCTAAGGTGCTTTAGATGTTCCACGCTCCGAACGTATTTCAGAGGGACCCGATCTCCCCGGCGACCCGGGAGCCGGAGCCCAGACCGGACGGAGGCAGGACCACCACCGCGACAGCCCCCGCACCGGTGGCGAACAAGCCTCCTGCGGCCGAGCCCGCGAAGCGGCGTGACGCCTACTTCGACAACGTCAAATACCTGGCGATCGTGCTGGTCGCCGTGGCGCACGCGTGGGAACCCGTGATGGACGGGAGCCGGATCACCCGTGCGCTGTACATGGTCGCGTACACCTTTCACATGCCGGCCTTCATCATCGTCTCCGGCTATTTCTCCCGCTCGTTCGACCTGAGCGCCAAGAAGGTGAAGCGCCTGGTCACCGGCGTCGCCGTGCCCTATGTGGTGTTCGAGACGGCGTACTCGCTCTTCAAGCGGTACGCGGACGACTCGCCGGACCATCCGATCAGCCTGCTCGACCCCTGGTATCTCACCTGGTTCCTGTGCGCGCTGTTCATCTGGCGGATCACCACGCCCCTGTGGCAGGCGCTGCGCCATCCGATGCCCGTCGCGCTCGCCATCGCCGTACTCGCCTCGTTCTCCCCCACGATCGGCAACGATCTCGATCTCCAGCGGGTCCTGCAGTTCCTGCCGTTCTTCGTGCTCGGTCTCCAACTGAAGCCCGAACACTTCCAGTTGGTGCGCCGACGTGAGGTGCGACTGCTGGCGCTGCCGCTGTTCGCGGGGGCGATCGTGTTCGCGTACTGGGTGGCGCCGCGGATGCAGCTGGGCTGGTTCTACCGCAGCAACAGCGCCCCGGAGATGGGCGCTCCGTGGTGGTCGGGTGCGGTGATGACGCTGGCGATGTTCGGGTGTGCGCTGCTGCTCACCATCGGGTTCCTGGCCTGGGTGCCGCGCCGCCGCATGTGGTTCACGGTGCTGGGCGCCGGAACGATCTGCGGCTATCTGCTGCACGGGTTCCTGATCAAGGGCGTCGGCTACGCCGGGGTGTTCGACCGGTACACGTGGCTCTCCGAGCCGGCCGGCCTGGTTCTCGTCTCCCTGGCCGCGGCCGCCGCGGTGACGCTGATGTGTACGCCACCCGTACGGCGGGTGCTGCGTTTCGCGACCGAACCGGACATGCACTGGGCCTTCCGGCGGGACGCCGCCAGGCTCTGAGTGGATCAGTCGCCCGCGGTGTTGGCCGGATCCGGACGGTCGGCGGGCGGTTCACCAGGGGTGAGCCCGAGCAGCGCGCGTACCTGCGCGTATTTCGCGGTCAGCCGGGTACGCGTCGCCGGGTCCAGTACCGCGAGGCGGTCCGGATCGGCGTTGTGCGCGAGGTCGGACTCCTTGATCAGCAGGGCGCCCGGGGTGGCGAGGATGCGCCGGGTGTACGAGGCGAGGTCCTCGCCGTCCCGTTTGGTGACGGCGAGGACCATGTCCTTGACCTGTTGCGGCAGCGCCGCGCGGGCCAGCCACTCCTCGGACAACACCTCGTCCTCGACGGCGTCGTGCAGCCAGGCCGCCGCGATCTGTTCGTCGCTGCCGCCCCTCGCCCGTACGCCCTCCGCCACGGCGGCGAGGTGTTCGGTGTACGGGCGGCCGGCCTTGTCCTTCTGATCCGCGTGGGCCGTGCGCGCGATCGCCTCGACTTCGGCCAGGGTCGGATTGCTGCGGGGTGCGGGCATGGGCCGACTCTACGGACGTGCGGCCGTCCGGCGCAGGGCGGCACGGGCCGGAAGCGTGGCGGCGGCGAGGCCGAGAGCGACGGTCGCGGCGACGAACGACCCGTACAGGGCGGGCGGGATGTACGGGGCTTCGCCCGTCAGGCCCTTCATCATCGGGTTGAGCGTGGCCAGCGCGATGCCTGTGCCGAGTGCGGTTCCGGCCACCGTGACGAGCAGCGCCTCCCAGCGGATCATGCCCATGACCTGGCGGCGGGTGGAACCGACGAGGCGGAGCATGCCGAGTTCGCGGCGGCGGTCGAGGACGGTCATGACCAGCGTGTTGACGGCGGCGACTGCGGCGAATCCGCCGAGAACTGCGGCCATGGTGGTGTTGGCCCAGGCGTTGAGCTCACGGTCCTGGCTCCGCGCGGCAGCGTAGCCGGACGCGTCGGTGACGGTGCCGAGCGCGGTGAGCTTCTGTGCGGCGGCCGGGGTGGACCGTACGAGGACGTCGGAGGCGTACGGCGAGGTGACATGGGTCCGCAGGTCGGCGGCGGGCAGGGTGACGAGCGAGACACCGAGGCCGCGGCCGTAGACGGCGACGATCCGCGGGGATGCTCCCGTGCCGTCCGGCAGCCGCAGCGCGAGCCGGTCGCCGGTGCCGAGATGCGCCGATTCGGCGAGTGTGGTGTCGATGGCGACCGTGCCGGGGCGCAGTCCGGTGAGCGATCCGGTACGGACGTCGAGGTCCTGGACCTCGGTGAGGTCGCGCCCTGATCCGATGACGCCCTGGGCGGACGCGCTCTGCAGCCGCCGATCGCCGCCGCTGCCTGCGGGGACCAGGACGGAGGCGCGGAGCAGTCCGACGGCCGTGGAGACGCCGGGCGTGGCGGCGGCGCGGGCGGTCGCGTCGGAGGCGAGCCCCGCCTGCGCGGAGACGATGTGGTCGGCGATGATGCCGTCGCGCTGCTGGTGTGCGATCACGCGGTCCTCGCTGGTGTGCATGAAGACGAGAGTCGAGGCGAAGGCCATGGCGAGCACGATCGGGGTGATCGCGGAGGCCAGCCGACGGGAGTTCGTACGGGAGTTGGCGGCGGCCAGCGAACCGGATGCCCCTGCGGCACGCAGCGGGAGGCCGAGAACGGCGGCGCAGAGGCGGGCGAGCAGCGGGCCGAGCAGTCCGACCGCGAGCATGAAGAGCATGACGACGCCGAGTGCGGCGTTGGCCGCGTCCTCGCCGGTCTCGGAGGCGGCGACGCCCGCGAAGACCGCACCGCCGATGAGGGCGGCGATGCCGAGGGGTGTACGGATCCAGCCGAACGGGGGGCGTTCCACGGCGGACTGGGCGAGGGCGAGGCCCGGCTTGGTCTTCGAGGGCCGACGGGCGGCGGCGTATCCGGCGCACAGCGCGGTGACCATGGTGACGGCCGTGGCGACGGTGAGCGGCAGCCAGGAGATGTGCAGGCCGACGGCGTCCGGGACGGCGCCCTTCGCCCGGAGTTGGCCGAACCACCAGTGGGCCAGGGCGATTCCGGGCAGGCAGCCGAGGGCTCCGGCGAGCGGGGCGACCAGCAGCGACTCGGTGGCGATGGTGCGGCGCAGTTGGCGCGGGGTGGCGCCGATGGCACGCAGCAGGGCGAATTCGCGGCTGCGCTGGCCGACGGAGAGGGCGACGGTGCCCGCTGCGGTGAACACGGCGACCATGGCGGCGACCCCGCCGAAGGAACCGCCGAGTCCGGTGAGGAGCTCCTTGGCTCCGGCCAGCCCGGTGTCCTCCGCGGCGCCGCGGTCGTCGCCGGTGCGCACCTGGGCGTCCGCGGTGCGGCCGACGACCCGGGTGACCTGGTCGGCGAGGGTGGCGGTGGGGGTGCCGGGGGCGGCGAGCACGGCGATGGCGTCGACGCGGCCGGGGTGTCCGGAGAGGGCGACGGCCTGCTGATCGGTGAACCAGGCAGTGCCTGCCGCGCCGTCGGTCGTGCCCGAGATGCGGAAGTCCCTTATGCCTGCCGGGGTGTCCAGGGCGATGCGGTCTCCGACGCGGCCCTCGGCGCCGGTGGGAACGACGACGTCGCCGGCTTCCGGTGCGTCGCCGGTGAGCAGCCGTGTCCCGGTGAGGGCGGCGGATCCCCAGCCGTGTGCGGTCAGTGGTGTGCGGTCCAGGTGTACGGGAAAGGTGACGTCCCCGATCGCGGTTGCCGCGCCCGGGACCGAGGCGGCCTTCCGCACCAGGGATTCGGGCAGCCGTGCGGTGTCGGGGAGCGGGATCGTCGCGTCGTATGCGCCCTCGCCGCTGCCGGCCCTCAGATGTGCCTGCTGGTCCGCGGCGACGAGCACCGGCGCCTTCGCATAGCGCTCGGCGGGTACGGAGGTACGGATTCCGGTCTCCAGGAGGATGCCGCAGGCGGAGACGATCGCAGCTGCCATCAGGAGCGCGACAAAGGTCCCCACGAACGAGGAGGGCTTGAAGCGGATGGCCGCGCGGGCGAGGCCGTTCGGGAGGTGCGGGGCGAACATCAGGCTGCTGCTCCCGCGTGGGCGGGGGCCGTCAGTGCGGTCATCCGGGCGGCGATCTCCTCGGCGCGGGCACGCGGCAGGCTGTCCGCGATCGAACCGTCGGCGAGAAACAGCACACGGTCGGCGTAGGCGGCGGCCGCGGGGTCGTGGGTGACCATCACGACGGTCGCGCCGAGGCTGTCCACCGCGTGCCGCAGCAGGACGAGGATCTCGGCCGCGGTCGTGGTGTCCAGTGCGCCGGTCGGTTCGTCGGCGAAGACCACGTCGGGGCGGGTGACCAGGGCGCGGGCGATGGCGACGCGCTGCTGCTGACCGCCGGAGAGCTGGCCGGGGCGGCGGTTCCCCTTGTCGCCGAGCCCGACCCGACCGAGCATCTCGGCGGCTTCGCGGCGGCTGCGGGCGGAGCCGGTGCGCTGCCCGGCGAGCCTCATCGGCAGCACGACGTTCTGCTCGACGGTCAGCGACGGGAGCAGGTTGAACGCCTGGAAGACGAAGCCGAGGCGGGTACGGCGCAACTCGGTGAGCTTGTTCTCGCTCATGCCGGTGATCTCGGTGCCGCCGAGGCGTACGGAACCCTCGGTGGGGCGGTCGAGCCCGGCTGCACACTGCAGGAAGGTCGACTTTCCGGAGCCGGAGGGTCCCATCACGGCGGTGAACGTGGCGCGCGGCAGGGCGAGGTCGATGCCGCGCAGGGCGTGGACGGCGGATGCGCCGCGACCGTACTGCCGACGGACACCGCGCAGTTCGACGGCCATGTCCGAGGAGCCGTGCCCCTCGTCGGTGTGCGCCGTGTGCTGCCCGTCCTGCGCGCCCTGTCTGGTGCGTCGCAGTCCCATGGTGTCCGCCTTCCGTAGCCCTTCGCGAGCGGGTGTCGCTCGGTGCCTCTGAACCTACGGATCACAGGTGGGCCTAGGACATGGCGGCTGCTGGCGGATCAGGGGTGGGGCAAACCCCACCAGGGCACTCCGGCCCCCCCGAAGTCGTTCGGTAAACTAATTACTGACGATTTCTTGACGTTCTCTTGACCTACTGAAGGATCAGGCTCATCGGACACGCAGACACGCTCATAGCCATGGGCGGCGCCTTCCTCGCCGCCGCTGTCCTCGCCCGGGTCGGCGGCCGGATCGGCCTCCCGACCATTCCCCTGTTCATCCTGGCCGGGATCCTGCTCGGCCCGCACACCCCCGGCATCGTCCTCGTCGCCGACCCGCACGACCTGGAGATGCTCTCCGCACTCGGGCTCGTGCTGCTGCTCTTCTACCTCGGCCTCGAATTCCACCTCGACGACCTCAAAGCGGGCGGGCGCAAGATGGCGCTGGCCGGAGGCACGTATCTCGCGCTGAACGTGGGCGCCGGGCTCGGCTTCGGCTTCGCGCTCGGCTGGGGTACGTCGGAGGCACTCGTCCTCGCCGGGGTGCTCGGCATCTCGTCGTCGGCCATCGTCACCAAGGTCCTGGTGGACCTGGGGCGCATCGGCAACCCGGAGACCAAGCCGATCCTCGGCATCATCGTCGTCGAGGACGTCTTCCTCGCCCTCTATCTGGCCGCTCTCCAGCCCATCCTCTCCGGCGCGGACGACCTCGCCGCGGCGGTGGTCGACGGCGGCAAGGCGTTCGGTTTCCTGTTGCTGCTCGCCCTGGTGGCCCGTTTCGGCACGAAGGCCATCGGCAAGCTGATCAACACCGGCGACGACGAACTGCTCGTCATCTCGTTCCTCGGCGCCGCGGTCTTCGTGGCGGGTGTCTCGGAGTGGTTCGGGGTCGCGGACGCGATCGGCGCGTTCATGGTCGGCCTGATGCTCGGCAGCACCACGTCGGGCGCCCGCATCCTCAAACTCGTCCACCCGTTGCGGGACGCCTTCGGCGCGATCTTCTTCTTCGCGTTCGGACTCTCGATCAACCCGGGCGACCTGCCGAACGTGCTCTGGCCGGTGCTGGCCGCCGCCGCGGTGACGCTCGCCATGAACGTGTTCGCCGGGATGGCCACCGCCACGGTGTACGCCTTCGGCCCGAAAGCCACCGCGAACATCTCCACCACGCTGCTGGCCCGCGGTGAGTTCGCGCTCATCCTCGCCACGATGGCCGCGGGCGCGGGGCTGGACCAACGGCTCTCCCCGTTCATCGCCGGCTATGTCCTGGTCCTCGCCGTCCTCGCGCCACTGGCCGCCGGGCGGTCCCACTGGCTGGCCCGGATCCTGCCGGGGACCTGAGCGGGACAGGCGCTCTCCGGGTGCGGACCTCCGTGTCCCGCGCCCGGAGAGCGGCCGTTGCCCCACGTTCGGGTGGCGGGCCGACTTCCCTTGACGGAAGCCCGGTTCGGGGCGACGACAGACGGTTCAGTGACGGCGGGACAGGAGCAGCAGCGCCCGGTCGTCGTTGACATCCTTCGCGCAGGCCTCGATCAGATGCCAGGCCGCGCCTTCGAAGCCGGTGACGACATAGCGGTCCGCCTCGCCGGTCAGCCGGTCGATACCGTCCGCGATGTCCCGGTCGGACGCCTCCACCAGGCCGTCCGTGAACAGCATCAGGACGTCGCCGGGGGCAAGCGAACCCTTCACCGCGTCGAACTGCGCCCCGTCGTACACCCCGAGCAGCGGGCCCTCCGCGGCCATCTCCTCCCAGTGGCCGCTTCCCGCGTGCAGCTGCAGGGCGGGCGGGTGGCCCGCGGAGAGGAGCTCGTAGTCACCCGATTCGAGGTCCAGCACCAGGTGGATCGAGGTGGCGAAGCCCTCGTCCCAGTCCTGGCGGAGCAGATAGCCGTTGGCCGCGGGCAGGAAGCCGTGCGGCGGCAGTGAGCCGAGGAGACCGCCGAAGGCGCCGGACAGCAGCAGGGCGCGGGACCCCGCGTCCATGCCCTTGCCGGACACATCGGTGAGGACGACCTCCAGGGTGCGGCCGCCGTTGGTGCGGGCCGCGACGACGAAGTCGCCGGAGAACGACTGGCCGCCCGCGGGGCGCAGCGCCATCTCCCGGTGCCAGCCCTGCGGCAGGCGTGGCAGGGCGCTCTGCACCCGGATGCGTTCGCGCAGGTCGAAGAGCATGGTGCCGCCGCGCCGCCAGGGCACTCCGACCCTGGCCCGGAACTGGGCGACGATCAGACCGAAGAAGCCGCAGGCCGCGACAACCAGGACGGTGCCCGGGGTGACCCGGGCCGCTCCCTGTCCGTACGGGCCGAGCGCGACGGACTCCACGATCAGGGCCGCGGCAGCGGTCGCGTACAGCCCCAGCAGACTGGCCGGACGCAGCAGCAGACCGCCCGCGACGATCGGCAGCACGAGCGCGGCCGGGGCGCACCACACCGCGTTCAGCAGCGTGCCCCAGGTGATCGCCGGGATGGTGAGCAGCAGTCCGGCCAGAGCGATCCAGTCGGAGCCGTCGCCCCGGAAGTAGTCGACCCCGGATTTGCGCAGCGCGGTACGCGCCCGCTGCGCCGATTTCCTCAATCGGGCCGGGTATGAGTCTGCTCTTGCGCGACGGGCCATTGCGGGGACCTTATCCACCCGGGCACCTCCGGTGCAGGGGGACCCCTGTGACAATGCGTTCGAAATCGGGTCGCCTGGCTGCCGTACCCCTGGTAGGCATGGCATATGACTACAGAGTTGCGGGTACTGCGTCCGTCCGAATGGAACGAATGGTTCGGGAGTCTCGAACTCGCCTTCGGCGGACTCGCCGAGTCCCCGGAGGAACGCGAACTCTGGGACGCGCTGACCGAGCACGAGCGGTCCATCGGCATCTGGGACGGCTCGGACGTGGTCGGTACGGCGGGTGCGTTCAGCTTCCGGCTGGCCGTGCCGGGCGGGGCGCTGGTACCGGCGGCAGGGGTGACGATGGTGAGCGTCGCGGCCACACACCGCAGGCGCGGACTGCTGACCTCGATGATGCGGCGCCAGCTCGACGACGTGCGGGCCCTGGGTGAGCCGCTCGCCGTGCTGACGGCTTCGGAGCCCGCGATCTACGGTCGGTTCGGGTACGGGGCGGCCACGAAGCAGATGTCGTTGGAGATCGACACCGACCGGGTACGGCTGACGGTGCCGGACGGCACGGACGGAATCCGCCTGCGGTACGCGAAGCCGGACGAGGCGCTCACCACGATCGAGGGCGTGTACGAGCAGCTGGTGGCTGGACGGCCGGGCGCACCGGCGCACGGTCCCGGCTGGGAACGGAAGGCGGTGCTCGACCCGGAGAGTGCGCGGCGGGGGGCGTCGCCGCTGCAGTGCGTGCTGGCGGAACGGGACGGCGGGGTGGTCGGGTACGCGACCTTCCGCAACAAGCCGGAATGGGACGCGGCGGGCCCCAAGGGCCGGATCGTGGCGGACGATGTGTCGGCCCTCGACCCGGCGGCGTACGCGGCGCTCTGGCGGTTCCTCTTCGAGATCGACTTGACGTCGACGGTCGAGGCACGGAACCGGCCGGTCGACGATGCCCTCCTGCACCTCGTCTCGGACGTGCGGCGGTGCAACATCACGGTGCGCGACTCGCTGTACGTTCGGCTGGTGGAACTGGGCGCGGCGCTGGAGGCGCGGGCGTACCGGGCGCCGGTGGACGTGGTGTTCGAGGTGACCGACGCGTTCTGCCCCTGGAACGAGGGGCGTTGGCGGCTGACGGCCGACGCGAAGGGGGGAGCGTCGTGCAAGCGGACGGACGACCCTGCGGATCTTGCCCTTTCGGTGCGGGAGTTGGGGGCGGCGTACCTGGGCGGCACATCGGTGGACTCGCTGGCGCGGGCGGGCCGGGTACGGGAGTTGCGGGCGGGGGCGGTCGACGAGGCCTCGCTGGCGTTCTCGTCGGCGGTGGAGCCGTGGCTGCCGCGGGGGTTCTAGTGCCGCGACCGGCCATGTTTGCCCCGTGGGGAGCATCGTCCGGTGCGTGCGATCGCACGGCGGCCGGAAATCCTTGGACGAGGTCTCCCCTGCTCGAACGGAGTTGAGAGCTCGGGGAAGGGGGAGGGCGTGCCCCCGGAACGGCGAGGGAGCCGGGGGTGGGCTAGGGCGTGTGTCGGAAGTCCCGCCGTCCGCCCGAAGGGCGGGCCCGGCGGCGTCCGGTGCGTGCGATCGCAAGGCGGAGGGTCGTCCTCGTACGGGACGTACTCGGGCGAGCCCGACAACGCAGCGAGCGTGCGTGCCGGGCGTCGCCGGGCAGGCGGGACTTCCGACACACGCCCTAGTGCCGCTGGCAGTCGGGGCACCAGAAGAGGTTGCGGGCTGCCAGGTCCGCCGTGCGCACCTCCGTGCCGCAGATGTGGCACGGCTGGTGCGTGCGGCGGTACACGTACACCTCACCCCCGTGGTCGTCCACTCGCGGCGCGCGGCCCATCGCCTCGGGAAGGTGCTCGGGGCGGACCGTGTCGATGCGGTTGTTCCGCACCCCCTCGCGCATCAGCATCACCAGGTCGTCCCACATCGCGTCCCACTCCGCACGGGTGAGGTCCTTGCCCGGCCGGTACGGGTCGATGCCGTGGCGGAAGAGGACCTCGGCGCGGTAGACGTTGCCGACGCCCGCGATGACCTTCTGGTCCATCAGCAGGGCGGCGACGCTGATGCGGCTGCGCGAGATCCGCTGCCAGGCGCGTTCGCCGTCCTCGTCGGTCCGTAGCGGGTCCGGGCCCAGCCGCTCGTGTATCGCGCGCTTCTCGGGTTCCGTGATCAGGGCGCAGGTGGTCGGACCGCGCAGATCCGCGTGGTGTTCCTCGTTGGCCAGGCGCAGGCGGACCGTGTCGGTGGGCGGCGGTACCGGTGTCGTACCGAAGTGGAGCTTGCCGAACAGTCCCAGGTGGATGTGGACCCAGCCGAAGTCCTCGAAACCGAGGAACAGGTGCTTGCCGTGCGCGTCGACGTCGGTGAACGCACGGCCGTCGAGGAGCGCCGCGCTGTCCGAGAACCTGCCCTGCGGGCTGCTCACCCGCACCGGCCCGCCCAGGAACCGGTCGCGGTGGTCAGCGGCCAGACGGTGGATCGTGTGTCCCTCGGGCACGGTGGTGGCTCTCCTCGGTCGGGTGGGGAAATGGCTGTGCCGCCGGGCGGGCCGGCGGCACGGGGTGTGTGGGGCGGTCAGCCCTGCTGCGGGTGGTGGGCGGGGATCGGGGGAAGCTCGCCCGTCGTCTCGTACGCCGTCAGCATCTCAATACGACGGGTGTGACGCTCCTCGCCGGAGTACGGCGTGGCGAGGAAGATCTCGACGAACTTCGTCGACTCCTCCACCGTGTGCATCCGGCCACCGATGGCCACCACGTTGGCGTTGTTGTGCTCGCGGCCGAGCGCGGCGGTCTGCTCGCTCCAGGCGAGTGCGGCGCGCACGCCCTTCACCTTGTTGGCGGCGATCTGCTCGCCGTTGCCGGAGCCGCCGATCACGATGCCGAGGCTGCCCGCGTCCGCGGCCGTCTTCTCGGCGGCGCGGAGGCAGAACGGCGGGTAGTCGTCCTGGGCGTCGTAGATGTGGGGGCCACAGTCGACGGCTTCGTGGCCATGGGCCGTGAGCCACTCGACGAGGTGGTTCTTGAGTTCGAAGCCGGCATGGTCTGAGCCGAGGTACACGCGCATGTTCCGAGTGTGGCATGCGCAGCGCGGGGTAGCCGTCATCGGGGTCGGGACCCTTCGGACCGGCCGGAGCCGCGCAGCCCTCGTGCGGAGTGTGTGGGAAATGCCACTCGACGATCCGGCCAACGATCCGGAAGAGGGGGTTCCGCTTCCAGGGTTCCGCAGGCTTCAATGCTGAGACTCCGCGGCCACACCACTGTGCAGCGGCACAGCCACGGAACTGAGTGATCCAGAACGTAAGGATTCGATCCATGACGCAGACGACTCTGGCAGGGCCGGGCCACCAGCCCGGCGAGCCGGACCGGGCGGACAAGCCGGGCTCCTCCGACGGGCTCCAGGCCGGTCTCAAGAATCGTCACCTCTCGATGATCGCCATCGGCGGGGTGATCGGCGCCGGCCTCTTCGTGGGCTCCGGCGCCGGTATCGCCGCCGCGGGTCCCGCCATCCTGCTCTCGTACGCACTGGTCGGCCTCATGGTCGTCTTCGTGATGCGGATGCTCGGCGAGATGGCCGCGGCCCGTCCGAGCTCGGGCTCCTTCTCCGCATACGCCGACCAGGCCCTCGGCCGCTGGGCCGGATTCTCGATCGGCTGGCTGTACTGGTTCTTCTGGGTCGTGGTGCTCGCCGTCGAAGCCACGGCGGGTGCCAAGATCCTGGAGGGCTGGGTGCCGGGCGTCCCGCAGTGGGCGTGGGCGCTGATCGTGATGGTCGTGCTCACCGCGACGAACCTGGTCTCGGTCGGTTCGTACGGGGAGTTCGAGTTCTGGTTCGCCGGAATCAAGGTCGTGGCGATCGGCGCGTTCGTCGTCGTCGGGCTGCTCGCCGTCTTCGGGCTGCTGCCCGGCTCGGACAACCCCGGCTCGGGGCTCGCGCATCTCACGGACACCGGCGGGTTCTTCCCCAAGGGGCCCGGCGCCATCCTCACCGGTGTGCTGATGGTCGTCTTCTCGTTCATGGGCAGCGAGATCGTGACGCTGGCGGCCGGCGAGTCGGAGAACCCGCAGCGCGCCGTCCAGAAGGCCACCAACAGCGTGATCTGGCGGATCGCCGTCTTCTACCTGGGCTCGATCTTCATCGTGCTGACGCTGCTGCCGTGGAACGACGCGTCGATCCTCGAGGAAGGCAGCTATGTCGCCGCACTGAACTCGATCGGTATCCCGCACGCCGGCCAGGTGATGGACGTCATCGTGCTGACGGCCGTGCTGTCCTGCCTCAACTCCGGCCTCTACACGGCCTCGCGGATGGCGTTCTCGCTCGGCGGCCGCGGTGACGCGCCGAAGGCGTTCGCCCGGACGAACAAGCGGGGCGTGCCGCAGGCGGCCATCCTGTCCTCCGTCGTCTTCGGCTTCGTCGCCGTGTTCTTCAACTACCAGTGGCCGGACACCGTCTTCCAGTTCCTGCTGAACTCGTCCGGTGCGGTCGCCCTGTTCGTCTGGCTGGTCATCTGCTTCACCCAGCTGCGCATGCGGGGCATCATCCTGCGCGAGTCGCCGGAGAAGCTGGTCGTACGGATGTGGCTCTTCCCGTACCTGACCTGGGCGACCATCGCGATGATCTCGTTCGTGCTGGTCTACATGCTGACCGACGACAGCGGCCGTGAGCAGGTGCTGCTCTCGCTGCTCGTCGCGGCTCTCGTGGTGGCGATCTCGCTGGTACGTGAGGTCCGGCAGCGCAAGAGCGCAGCGGTCACGGCGGACGCGTCCGCCGACGCCTGACCGAGCCCGTCGATACCTGACGGCAGATGTCAGGTATACCGGGGAGGCTCTCTCCCGCCGCAGTTTCCACCGGGCGAACGGAGAGCCTCCCCATGATCGACCAGTTGCCTGCCCAGTTCACCTTCCGCCCCGGCGACCCCGGATACGCGGAGGAACTGGCCGGCTTCCAGACCGGTTTCACGCTCCGGCCCGGACTGATCGTCGGTGCCACCGATGCCGACGAGGTCCGGGCCGCCGTCGTGTTCGCCGCCGCTCGCGGACTGCCTGTCGCCGTCCAGGCCACCGGGCACGGTCTGGCCGGCCCCGCCGAGGGCGGGGTACTGATCAGTACGCGCCGGATGGACGACGTACGCATCGACGCCGCCGCCGGGACCGCCCGGATCGGGGCAGGGGTGCGCTGGGGCCAGGTCGTCGAGGCCGCCGCCGCGCACGGCCTCGCCCCGCTGAACGGCTCCGCGCCGAGCGTCGGCGCCGTCTCGTACACGCTGGGCGGCGGTCTCGGAGTGCTGGGCCGTACGTTCGGCTACGCCGCCGACCGGGTGCGCTCGCTGGATGTGGTGACGGCCGACGCCCGGCTGCGTCATGTCACCCCCGAGAAGGAACCCGAGCTGTTCTGGGCGCTGCTGGGCGGCGGGCACCGGCTCGGGGTGGTGACCGCGCTGGAGATCGGGCTGGTTCCGGTGGCGCGGGTGTACGGCGGTTCGATCGCTTTCGACGGCGCGGACGGGGAAGCGGCGTCCGAGGTACTGCGGACCTATCTGGAGTGGACGCGGACCGTGCCGGACGCGTTGACCTCGTCCGTGGCGGCGCTCCCGTACCCGGACATCCCCCGGCTGCCGGAGGCGCTGCGCGGGAGGTATGTCATCTCGGTGCGGGTCGCGTACACCGGCAGTGCCGCCGAGGGCGAGCGGCTGGTCGCCCCGCTGCGGGCGATCGGGCCCTCGCTCGCGGATTCGCTGCGGGAGATGCCGTACACCGACAGCCACACCATTCACAGCGACCCGCCGTTCCCGCATGCCTATTACGGCGACAGCGCGATGCTGAGCGGGCTGGACGCGGAGCGTGCGCTGCGGGCCCTGGAGCTGACCGGGCCGAAGGCGCCGATGATGACCGTGGTGCAGATCAACCATCTGGGCGGGGCACTGGCCGCGGAGCCCCCGGTGCCCACTGCCGTGCCGTACCGCGACGCCGCCTTCCTGCTGCGGCTGCTCTCGCCGCTCGACGGGACCGGTGTGGCGGCAGTACGGGCCCTGTACGCACAGGTGTCCTCCGTGCTGGAGCCGCTGGCCGTGGGGCGCTCGCTGAACTTCTCGTTCGGTGGCGGCGACCGCACCGGGGGGCTCCACGACGAGCGGACGCGGAAGAGGCTCGCCGGTCTGGTGTCGCAGTACGACCCGGCGAGCCTCTTCGGAGGGGTTCACAACTGCTAGGCACGCAAGCTGCTTTGACCCAGGTAGCCACGACTGAGTGAACGGCGTGACGATCTGCGGGTATGCCTGGCGGGGCGTGCGTAACGTTCTCGGTGCGATCTGGGACGCCGGGTGTGGCGTCAGCAGTCGGGGCCCCCGCGCCACCAGCGAGATGGTTCGGGGCCTCCCCGTCGCCTCTGGCCACACCCATATGGCCAGGTCGTGAGGGATTCCGCCCGCCTGGAACGGACCGCATACGGGATATGCGTCGCCGACCGGGAGGCGAAAGCGGAGGACCAGTGCGCCCAAGACCGTTCGGGGCGTGCCGGTGAGCCAGGACTCACTCCTGCTCACTGTCCAGGAGCGGTTTACGAGGGCGAGTAGCCCCCATGTGTCAGCCGCGGCGGCCGACGAGCTTCCAGGCGGTGGGCAGCGCGCCCATCGCCAGGACCGCCTTCAGCGCGTCACCGAGCAGGAACGGCACCAGGCCCGCCGCGATCGCGGCGCTCGCCGACATCCCCGTCGAGAGCGCCAGGTACGGGACACCGATCGCGTAGATGATCGCGGAACCGAGCACCATCGTGCCCGCGGTGCGCAGCACCGACCGGTCGCCGCCGCGGCGGGCGAGGCCGCCGACCACGGTGGCGGCGAGCAGCATGCCGAGGACGTAACCGAACGAGGCACCGCCCGCGCCGGAGCTGCCGCCCGCGAACCACGGCATGCCCGCCATGCCGACGAGCGCGTACACAGCCAGGGAGAGGAAGCCGCGGCGGGCGCCGAGGGCGGTGCCGACGAGGAGCGCGGCAAAGGTCTGGCCGGTGACGGGGACCGGGGAGCCGGGGACCGGGACGGCGATCTGGGCGGCGATGCCGGTGAGCGCGGCGCCGCCGACGACCAGGGCCGTGTCGACGGCGTAGCGGTGCCGGGCTGCGGGCAGCAGGTCGGCGAGGACCGCTCCGGTACGGACAGGGGCAGCGGCAGCAGTGCTCATCGGGACTCCGCGGTGGTGAGGGCAGGTGGGGACAGACTGAGGCTGACGTTAGCCCACGGGTTAACGCTCGATCACCATCAGCCACCCACAAAGCGGCGCTCGGCGGCTTGGTGGGGTTCACACAAAGGCCGGTGGGCAATCACGCGACGGCGTGATGCTCGTCACTGAGGTGGGGGCGGGAGGGGGCTGTCCGCCGGGCGGGGTCGCGCAACGTGAGACTGTAGGTTCCCCATAAATGATCCGAGAGTGATCCGCACCCCATGCACGACACCCCTCCCCCCACGGAGCCCAGGCAGCCGGAACCGCTGGCGCACGGGTTGAAACAGCGCCATCTGACGATGCTCGGACTGGGCGGGGTGATCGGCGCCGGCCTCTTCGTGGGTTCGGGCGCCGGGATCGCCGTCGCGGGCCCGGCCATCGTCGTCTCGTATCTGATCGCCGGCACCCTCGCGATGCTGGTGATGCGGATGCTCGGCGAGATGTCGGCCGCGATGCCCGCCTCCGGTTCGTTCTCCGTCCATGCGGAGCGGGCGCTCGGCCGGTGGGCCGGGTTCAGTGTGGGCTGGCTCTACTGGTTCCTGCTGGTGGTGGTACTCGCCGTGGAGGCGACCGCTGCCGCGACGATCGCCCATGGCTGGGTGCCGGCCGTGGACCAGTGGGCCTGGGTGCTGGTGTTCATGGTGGTGTTCACCGTCGCCAATCTGACCGCGGTGAGGAACTTCGGTGAGTTCGAGTTCTGGTTCGCCGCGCTCAAGGTCGTCGCGATCGTGGTCTTCCTCGTGCTCGGGCTGCTGGCCATTTTCGGTCTGCTCCCGGACACGGATCCGGTAGGACTGACCAACCTGACCGGCCAGGGCGGTTTCCTGCCGAGCGGCTGGGCCGGGGTCGTGTCCGGTGTCCTGACCGTCGTCTTCGCGTTCGGCGGACTGGAGGTCGTGACCATCGCGGCGGCCGAGACCGACGATCCGGCGCGCGCGGTGGGACGCGCCGTGCGCAGCGCGGTCGTGCGCATCCTCTTCTTCTACGTCGGGTCGATGCTCGTGATCGTGACGGTGCTGCCGTGGACCGCGCAGCAGGCCGGGCTGAGCCCGTACGTCAAGGTCCTGGACGCGATCGGGGTGCCGTCGGCCGGGCAGATCATGAACATCGTGGTGTTCGTGGCGCTGCTCTCCGCGCTGAACGCCAATCTCTACGGCTCGTCCCGGATGATCTTCTCGCTGGCCGAGCGCGGCGAGGGGCCGCGCGGCCTGCTCAAGGTGTCGGGCGGCAACGAGGTCGAGGGCGGGGTGCCGCGGCGGGCGGTGCTCGCCTCGGTCGCCTTCGGCTTCGTCTCCGTACTGCTCAATCTGAAGTGGCCCGACTCGGTCTTCCTCTATCTGCTCAACTCGGTCGGCGCTGTGCTGCTGTTCGTATGGGGGCTGATCGCCGCGTCCCAGCTGCGGCTGCGCCGCCGTATCGAACGCGAGGCGCCCGAGGCCCTGACCCTGCGGATGTGGTTCTTCCCCTGGCTGACCTGGCTGACCCTGGTCGCGCTGGTGGCCGTGCTCGTGCTGATGCTGACCGATGAGGTGGCGCGGCCGCAGGTGCTGTGGTCGGCGGGGGCGACCGGTCTGGTGCTGCTCGTGGCGCTGGCGCGGGAGGTGCGGGAACGGCGCCGGGGCTAACGGGGGGAGCCGTCGCGGGTGCGTACGCGCGTGTGCACCATGTGTGAGCCCGGTGCCCGTATAGCGGACAGCTGTTCCCTGTGGGCGGGGGGCGCGGGGAGACTGTGGCCTCGTCCACCGTCTCGCCTACCGAACAGAGCACGTCCATGTCTCGGACTTCCGCGTCTCCCCCCACCGCCGGCTCCGAAGTCTCCGCTGCCCCGGTCGACTCCGCCCTCACCCATGGACTCAAGCAGCGTCATCTGTCGATGATCGCCCTCGGCGGCGTCATCGGTGCTGGACTGTTCGTCGGTTCCGGCGCCGGTATCGCCTCCGCCGGACCCTCGATCGTCCTCGCCTACGCCATCTCCGGACTGCTGGTCATGTTCGTGATGCGCATGCTCGGCGAGATGTCCGCCGCCAATCCGGCGTCCGGCTCGTTCTCCGTCCATGCGGAGCGGGCGATCGGTCCGTGGGCCGGGTTCACCGCCGGGTGGGCGTTCTGGGTGCTCCTCTGTGTCGCCGTCGGCCTTGAGGGGATCGGCGCCGCGAAGATCGTCACCGGCTGGCTGCCCGGCACCCCGGAGTGGGCCTGGGTCGCGCTGTTCATGGCGGTCTTCCTCGGCACGAACCTGGCCGCCGTGAAGAACTTCGGCGAGTTCGAGTTCTGGTTCGCCGCGCTCAAGGTCGCCGCGATCACGCTCTTCCTGGTGCTGGGTGTGCTGGCGATCCTCGGCGTGCTGCCCGGTACGGACGCCCCCGGCGGCGCCAATCTCACCGGTGACGGCGGGTTCCTGCCGAACGGCTCCAACGGCTTCATCATCGGGCTACTGGCCTCGGTCTTCGCGTACGGCGGCCTGGAGACGGTCACCATCGCCGCGGCCGAGTCCGAGAACCCGGTTCGGGGTGTCGCGAAGGCGGTGCGGACGGCGATGTGGCGGATCGCGCTGTTCTACGTCGGTTCGATGGCGGTCATCGTCACGCTCGTGCCGTGGGACGACCCGAAGGTCGCCACGGTCGGCCCGTTCTACGCGACCCTCGACCACCTCGGCATCAGCGGCGCCGCGGAGATCATGAATGTGGTCATCCTGGTCGCGCTGCTCTCCGCGATGAACGCGAACATCTACGGCGCCTCGCGCATGGCCTGCTCACTGGTCGCCCGCGGCCAGGGCCCGCAGCGGCTCGGCAGGATCACGTCCGGGGTGCCTCGCAACGCGGTTCTCGTCTCGTCCGTCTTCGGTTTCCTCTGCGTGCTGCTCAGCTACTGGCGCCCGGACGATGTCTTCCCCTGGCTGCTCAACATGATCGGCGCGGTGATCCTGGTCGTCTGGATCTTCATCGCGGCCTCGCAGCTGGTGCTGCGCACCCGGCTGGAGCGCGAGGCGCCCGAGAAGCTGGTGGTGCGGATGTGGCTGTTCCCGGTGGGGACGGTGCTGGCACTGCTGGCCATGGCCGGCATCTTCCTGCTGATGCTGCGCCAGCCCGACACGCGTGACCAGCTGCTGGCGACCGGTCTGCTGACCGCCGTACTCATCGTGATCGGTGTCGTGCGGCAGCGGCGGGCCGCGGCCGTCAAGGGCTGACGTCCGGTACGCAGGGCACATTGAGGGAGAGCAGCGCGCCTCCCTCCTCCCCCAGCCGCACCTCGCTCACCGCCGCGTTCCGCAGCTGCGGAAAGACGCGGCGGTAGGCGCCGAGCGGGATCGACAGCAGTTCGCACAGCACCAGCCGCAACAGCGTGTTGTGCGCGACGACGAGGACCCGCTGCCCCGGATGACCGTCCGCGATCCGGCGCAGCGCCGTCGTCCCCCGGGCCGCCGCCACGCGCGGGTCCTCGGCCCCGGGGAAGGCGTTGATCACCGGGTCGGCCCGGAACGCCTCCGCCCGTTCCGGGTCCTCGGCCGCGAACTCGGCGAGGGTGCGCCCCTCCACCGTCCCGAAGTCGCACTCCCGCAGATCCGGTTCGCGTCCGGGTACGAGGCCGAGCGTCCAGCAGACGGGTTCGGCGGTCTCGATGGCACGGGTGAGGGTCGACGTCCAGATCGCGTCGATCCGGTGGCGGGACGCCCACTGCGCCAACTGTTCGGCCTGGCGGCGCCCCTCGTCGGTGAGGGCGACGTCACTGACCCCGGCGTAGCGGTTCTCGGCGTGCCACGCGGTCTGTCCGTGCCGGGCGAGGAACAAGGTGGTCGGGCTCTTGGTCATCGGCTCTCCGTTCGGGACCGGGCGTGGGTGGCGAGCACTGCGGACAGCCGACCCCGCCGTTCCAGTTCGTCCACCAGCTTGAGGTACGGCTCCGTGTGGCGGGCGGTGCGCGCCGGGTCGGGGCGCAGGACCTGCCGGATTCCGACCATGTGGTCCGCGGTCTCTTGCGGGGTGGCGGTGGCCCGTGCCCCGTAAGCGGCGAGGACCGCCATGCCGAAGGCGGGTTCGCGGGACCGGGTCCGCCCCGGGGAAGGCGGCGGTCAGCGCCCCTCCGCCGACGCCCGAAGCTCCGCCGGGCAGCCGGCTGCCGTCCGGAGAACGGTGGTTGTCGACCACGCCGGTCCGGTCCCGAACGGGCGACGAGGTGACGCCCTTGAGGACCAGCGTCGTGCCGAGCACCGAGTTCCACGAGCCGACGGTCAGCGCGCCGGAGGCGATCTGTGCCGCGCAGCCGTCCGTCATCCCGGCCACGATGAGTGTGCCCGCCGGTATCCCGGTCGCCTCGGCCGCCCGCCCGTCGTCGTACATCAGCCCGGTGGTCAGTGACCGGCCCGGGCGACGACCGCACGGACGCCCTGTGTGCCGAGATCGATACCCATCCACCTACCGGCTCCCTCTGTGGACTTCTCACTGTGCACCGAGAATTTCCGTCTCGGCGCGGCGGTTCGACGCAGGGGTTCGGCTGTCCCCCTGCCCGTACGCGCGGCCGCGCCTGAACGGGACGCGTTCCTGTGCCTGTGCGGGACGCAGACGTACGCGGTGCTTCCACCGGCGCCCCGCACCGACACCGGCGTCCCCGCACTCGCACGCCCTCTTCCTCCTGCTAGCCTGCATTTGCATATAGGTTGCAATAACAACAGGAAAGCAGCTGGAGGGTTCGCCCCATGGCCACGTACACGCTCCCGGAACTTCCGTACGACTACGCGGCGCTCGAACCGGTCATCAACCCGCAGATCATCGAGCTCCACCACGACAAGCACCACGCCGCCTACGTCAAGGGCGCCAACGACACCCTGGAGCAACTGGAGGAGGCGCGCGACAAGGAGGCCTGGGGGGCGATCAACGGCCTGCAGAAGAACCTCGCGTTCCACCTGTCCGGCCACATCCTGCACTCCATCTACTGGCACAACATGAGCGGTGACGGCGGCGGCGAGCCCCTCGCGGTGGACGGCGTCGGCGACCTCGCGGACGCGATCGCCGACTCCTTCGGCTCCTACGCCGGCTTCAAGTCCCAGCTGACGAAGGCCGCGGCCACCACGCAGGGATCCGGCTGGGGCGTTCTCGCGTACGAGCCGGTCAGCGGCAAGCTGATCGTCGAGCAGGTCTACGACCACCAGGGCAACGTCGGCCAGGGCTCGGCCCCGATCCTGGTCTTCGACGCCTGGGAGCACGCCTTCTACCTGCAGTACAAGAACCAGAAGGTGGACTTCATCGAGGCGATGTGGCGCGTCGTCAACTGGCAGGACGTGGCGAAGCGGTACGCGGCCGCCAAGGAGCGCGCGGACGTACTGCTGCTCGCCCCCTGACCCGGGCACACAGGCGACCTGCCTCGTGATCGTCTTCTCAACCTTCACCGGGCAGGCGGATGAACGGAGTGCCCCCGCGAGGACGTGACTCGCGGGGGCTCTTCGCCAACCCTGCTTGCACGGTTGGCTACGGACGCCTGGCGGGTGGAGGCAGGACGGGTCCGTGCGGCACAGTCGTCGACCTTCGACGACCCGGACCGCTTCCCGCCCGGCCCCGCGACGCCGGACAGCGTCCTGGTCATGCGGAACGTCACCGCCCGCCGGCGCCCGCTCCCGGCCCCGGCTGCTGCCCGTAGGTGATGAGCAGCACCATCAGCCCGCCGCACCCCTCTCGAATACGCGCGAGTTCCCAAAAGGAACGTAAATCATGCGAGGTGAATGCGATGATCAACGCCATGAGTTCCGTTCCCGCCGACCCCACCGTGCTGCACCCGATGCCCGGCCAGCCCCGGGTCGTGCAGCTGAAGCCCCTGGTGAAGTCCGAACTCATCGAGGTCGGCGACTACTCGTACTACGACGACCCCGACGACGCGACCGCTTTCGAGACCCGCAACGTGCTGTACCACTACGGCCCCGAGAAGCTCGTCATCGGGAAGTTCTGCGCGCTGGGGACCGGAGTGCGGTTCCTCATGAACGGCGCCAACCACCGGATGGACGGCCCCTCCACCTTCCCGTTCCCCACCATGGGCGGCTCCTGGGCCGAACACTTCGATCTGCTGACCGGTCTGCCGAGCCGGGGTGACACGGTCGTCGGCAACGACGTCTGGTTCGGCTACAACTCCATGGTGATGCCAGGCGTACGGATCGGGCACGGCGCGATCATCGGCGCCGGCGCGGTCGTCACCGGTGACGTGCCCGACTACGGCATCGTCGGCGGCAATCCGGCCAAGCTGATCCGTACCCGGTACGACGAAAAAACCATTGCCCGGCTTCTCGCCGTCGCCTGGTGGGACTGGCCCCCCGAGCACCTCACCCGACACATCCGCACCATCATGTCCGGCAGCGTCGATGACCTCGAAGCGGCTGCCCCGGAGGGGACATCGTGACGATCACCGTTCGAGAGCTCACCTACTACCCGGTCAAGGGCTGCGCCGGCACCACGGTCGATTCCGCGCAGGTCCTGGGTACCGGCCTCGAACACGACCGGACGTTCATGGTGGTGGACACGGCGGACGGCGCCTTCCGCAGCCAGCGCACTCATTCCTCGATGGCCGCGATCGGGGTCGAAGTACTGGAAGCCGGGGCGGCGTTGGCGCTGTCCGCCCAGGGCGTCGAACCGCTCCGCCTGAAGGTCGACCGAGACGGCCCCCGCCGCGAGGTCAGCATGTTCGACCGCCCGCTCGGCGCGGCCGCCGACCAGGGGGACGAGGTCGCGGAATGGTTCTCCGACGTGCTCGGAGCCAAGTCCCGCCTGGTACGGGTGGCCCCCGGCTTCGACCGGGACGGCTGGGGCGAGACCCCCGGAAAGGTCAACTTCGCCGACGCCCACGCGGTCCTGGTCGCCTCGACGGCCTCCCTGGACGGCCTCAACGCCCGTATCACCGCCCGCGGCGACGCCGCACCCGTCCCGATGGACCGCTTCCGCGCCAACATCGTCCTGACCGGCAACGACGAACCGCACTTCGAGGACCGGGCACGCCGGATGATCCTCGGTTCCGTGGAACTCGCCCATTCGGTACGGGCGATGCGGTGCAACGTCCCGCTCGTCGACCAGCGCACCGGCCGCCGCGCGGGCCCGGAACCGGTCCGGACCCTTGCGACGTACCGGCGCGAGCCGGAGTACAGGAACAAGGTGAGCTTCGGCGCGAAGAACGCGGTGGTCCGCGAGGGCCTGGTGACCGTCGGGGACACGGTCGAGGTCACGGAGTGGCTCAGCCGGTGAAGGCCCCGGCCTTCACCCCGTCGATGAACGCGGCCGCCCCGTACCGGACCTCGCCGCCCTCGGTGGCCAGTTCGCGCACGTCGTGCCGCACACGCGCCTCGGCGACGCGGTCGATGATCTGGCCGAACATCGGCGTCGGGTTCCCCGGCGAGCGCAGAAAGGTGCCCAGGAGGCCGGCGCCGGCATCGGCCAGGAAGTAGTTGCCGGACAGCTGGCGGGCGCCCTGCCCGGTCGCCGTCCACAGAGACGCGACGATCCTGTCCGAGATCGGCCGGAGCACAGTCGACCCGAGATGCGTGACCTCACGAGAAAGGACGACGTCGTTGAAGTCCTCCCAGTGGTGCGCCCATCGCACCTTCCGCCGGCCCCGGTAGACGATTCCGCCGTCGTGCAGGATCAGCCAGGAGGCGAAGGAACGCGTCAGCCAGCACATTCCCCAGACGAAGAGCAGAACGCAGATGATGTCGAATATGAGCTGCCCGATGCCCGGCATGGAGCTGGGTATGCCGCCGAACAGCAGGAAGGCGACCGCCGGGACGACGACCAGGGCGAGCTTTCCCACCGTCGGGCGTTCCCGGTAGCGGGCGAGGACGGGCCCCAGGTCGGCCGGGTCCACCACCCGCCGCCGCTGGACACCCCCCGTTGCCCCGATCCGCCATGACCCCTCCCCCTGATATGCCGTCACATCAACGTGTTTTCCGGCGAGTTCGGCATGGTCACAGCCGCTCTTCACCGCGTGGCTCCGATGTTCCGCCCCGCAGCTCATGCCCGCCCCGGGCGAGGGGAACGTTCGCACCCCTCTCCCCCTCCCGCTGGGCCTCCACCAGCACGTCGCCCACGTCCGTACGGAAGTACAGGACCGACCGCCCGGCTCTTCGGCGGTCGGCCAGGCCGCTGTCCAGCAACACCTTGAGGTGACGGCCCACCGACCCCAGGCCCTGGCCGGTCAGGGCCACCAGCTGGGTGGTGCTCTTCGGGCTGGAGAGGAGAACAAGGACCGTCGCCCGTGCGGGGCCGAGCAGGCGGCCCAGGCTGTCGGGCACCCGCGCCCGCCCCGCCTCGGCCAGGGCGCCCGAACACGGGTAGACGACGGCGTACCGCTCGGCGTCGTCGTCCCAGGAGACCCAGCCGGAGCGTTGGGTGACCGGGACGAAGAACAGGCGCACGCCGGACAGTTGCTTCGGCGGGTAGTCGTGCGCGTTGATCTGGAGCCGGCTCCCGCCGAGCCACCGCATGCCCGGACGCAGACCGCTCAGGGCGGCGGCCCAGCCACCGTGGCTCAGCTGTCCGGTGCGCGCGACGATGTCCGCCTCGATGATCCGGCGGCGGCGTGGCCAGTCCGGCAGTACGGTCCGGTGCCAGACCCAGTGCAGGACGTCGGCGGCGCGTTGCGCCAGGTCGTCGCGGTCCAGGAGGGCCGGCAGCGGAGCGCTGCCGAGAGACACCACCAGATCCGCTCGGGCGCGCTCGGACGTGGTCGCCCGGACGGGGGCCAGCTCCTCCTCGAAGGACGGCGCGCCCTCGCCCGTCGGTGTGGGGGTGATGAAGTCCGCGTTCCAGCTCCCGCCGAGAGCCGCGGGTACGAGGCGGGCGGCGACCGCATCAGCGGCCTGCCGGGCCCGGTAGTCGGGCAGATGGGCGTCGAGCCAGGCCCGTTCGCCGGGGTGCTCGGCCCGTCCTCTTTCCAGTGCGTTCAGGGCGGAGATGGCCTCGGCGAGCGGCGAGACGACGAACCGGCTCCCCGCGAGCGTGTCCGTGTTGATCTGCCACAGGCCCATGATGTTTCGCCTCCCCGCGAAACATTAACGGCCGCCGTGGGCCGCCTCCGAGACTCCCTGCATGCGCACCTACCGGGAACTCTTCCGCACGCCGCAGTTCCGGCCGCTCTTCGCGACCAGTGCCTTACACGTCGCGGGGTCGACGATGAGCGGGCTGGCCCTCGGCACCCTCGTCTACGCCGCGACCGACTCGCCGCTGCTCGCCGCCCTGTCCATGTTCGGCTCCTCGCTCGCCCAGGTGATCGGAGCGACCGTGCTGCTGTCGGCGGCTGACCGGCTGCCGCCGCGGGCCGCGATGACCGGCATGGCGCTCACCTTCGGGCTGGCCACCGCCACCCTGGCCGTCCCCGGGCTTCCGCTGGCGGTCGTCTTCGCGATCGTCCTGACCCAGGGTGTGGTCGCCGCCGTGGGAGGCGGGGTGCGGTACGGGCTGCTCAATGAGGTGCTGTCCAAGGACGGCTATCTGCTGGGGCGTTCGGTACTCAACATGTGCGTCGGCCTGATGCAGATCGGCGGGTTCGCGCTCGGTGGTCTGCTGGTGACGACGCTGTCCGCGCGCGGCACGCTGCTGGTCGCGGCCGCTCTGTATCTGACCGGTGCGGCCGTCGCCCGGTTCGGGCTGGCCCGCCGCCCGCCGCGCGCCGCGGGGCGGCCGTCGGTCGCCGAGACGTGGCGGACCAACGCCGTTCTGTGGTCGTCCGGGCCCCGCCGCCGGGTCTACCTCGCGCTCTGGGTGCCGAACGGGCTGGTCGTCGGCTGCGAGTCGCTGTTCGTCCCGTACGCCCCTGACCACGCGGGGCTGCTCTTCGCCTGTGCCGCGCTCGGGATGCTCATCGGGGACACCGTGGCGGGCCGGTTCGTCGCACAGCACCGACGGGGGCGGCTGGCCATGCCGATGCTGCTGCTCCTGGCGGTCCCGTATCTGTTCTTCGCCGCGCGTCCGGCGCTGCCGCTCGCATTCGCTCTGGCCGCGCTCGCCTCGGTCGGGTTCTCGGCGAGTCTGCTGCTCCAGGAGCGGCTGATGGCCCTGACCCCGGACGAGATCACCGGTCAGGCCCTCGGACTGCACTCCTCCGGCATGCTCACCATGCAGGGCGTCGCGGCCGCACTCGCGGGCGCCGTCGCCCAGCGGACCTCACCGGGGACGGCGATGACCGTGATGGCGGGAGCCTCGCTCGCGGTCACCCTGGCCCTGGCCGCGGCCGGGCGGCGGACCCCCGAGCCGGTCGAAGGAGGCCCCGTCCCCCGGCAAGGAGTCAGCTCGACGTGAGGACGTACTCCAGCAGCGGCAGCTCGCGGCCGGGGATGGACCCCGACGGGGTCGCCCCGATCCGTACCGCGCCCATCGCGAGGTAGAACGGCTCCGCGTGAGGGTCGGCGTCGATGGTGAGGCATACGAAGCCGAGGCGGCGGGCCTCCGTCATGGTGTGCTCGAACAGGAGCCGGCCGATGCCGCGGCCCAACGCGTCCGGGGCGACGAACATCATGCCGAGGGCGCCTTCGGGCGGGGTGCCGTCCACAGTGGTGAAGCCCAGGACGCGGCCGTCCTCCTCGGCGACGGCGGTGCGGCGGCGGTCGATGTCGGCGGGGTGCATGGTGAGTTCGTCGCGGCAGGCGGCGAGGAACGCCTCGTCGTAACCCCAGTGACCCTTCGATGCCAGGGCCAGCTCGGTCAGCGCCTCGGCCTCGGACCTGCGTGCCGGTCGTACGTCCATGTCCGCCCGCTCCCCTTCCCTCTTCCCGCCGCCCTCGGCAGCTCGCCGCATCCGAGACTGTCAGACGCCTCGGGCATGCTGCACCGCATGGACACCACGGACTTCTGGAACCTGATCGACGACGCCCGCGCCCGGGTCGGCGACCCGGAGGATGCGGAGGCCGTCGTCGAGCGGGCCTCCGCGCTGCTGGCCGCCCGGCCACGGGACGAGATCCTCGCCGCGCAGCAAGTGCTCTGGGATCTGATGGCCGCCTCCTACCGGGCTCCGCTCTGGGCTGCGGCGTACACGATCAACGGAGGCTGTTCCGACGACGGGTTCGACTACTTCCGGGGCTGGCTGATCGCGCAGGGGCGGGAGGTGTTCGAGCGGGTCGTTGCCGATCCGGACACACTCGCCGAGCTTCCGCCGGTCCAAGAGGCTGCGGCCGCGGGCATCGACCTCGAGTGCGAGGAGATGCTCGGGGTCGCCTGGGACGCGCACTCGGTGACGACCGGTCAGAGCATGCCCGAGCACTCGTTCACCATCGACTACCCCGCCCTGGACCCGGAGTGGGACTTCAGCTTCGACGACGCGGAGCGGGTGGCGCTGCGGCTGCCGAAGCTGTACGCGTGAAGCGGTGCGGGGTCCGGACGGCGGCCGGAGCCCGCACCGCACCGGGTGAATCAGTCGAAGATCGGGCCCTGGGTCCGGGTCCGCTTGATCTCGTAGAAGCCGGGGATCGACGCCACCAGCAGCGTGCCGTCCCACAGCTTCGCCGCGTCCTCACCCTTCGGGGCGGGGGTGACGACCGGGCCGAAGAAGGCGATCTGCTCGCCGTCGGAGCCGGGCACGGCGATGACCGGCGTGCCGACGTCCTGGCCGACCTTGTCGATGCCCTCCTTGTGGGAGGCGCGCAGCTCGGCGTCGTACGCGTCCGAGTCGGCGTACTCCGCGAGGTCGACCGGCAGGCCGACGTCCCCCAGCGCCCCCACGATCGCCTCGCGGGTGGGGCCCTCGCCCTGGTTGTGGAAGCGGGTGCCGAGCGCGGTGTACAGCGGGCCGACGATGTCGTCGCCGTGCTTCTGCTGGGCGGCGATGACGACGCGGACCGGGCCCCACGCCTTCGTCTCCAGCATGTCGCGGTACTCCTCCGGCAGCTCGTCGAGCTTGTCCTCGTTGAGGACGGCAAGGCTCATCACGTGCCAGCGGACCTCGACATCGCGGACCTTCTCCACCTCCAGCATCCAGCGGGAGGTCATCCAGGCCCAGGGGCAGAGCGGGTCGAACCAGAAATCGGCGGGGGTCCTGCCGTCCACCGCGCTGTTCTCAGACATGTCTCTCCTCACGAGGCAATCGCATCTGTGCGCGAGAACACCGCAGAACGTCCCCGTCATTCCCGGCGACCGGGGCCGGAACGCGCGTGGGAGGATCAAAGCATTCGAACGTGACACAAAGGAGTGCACCTGTGCCCGGTCAGAACCTGTCCCGCGACGAGGCCCACGAGCGGGCCGAACTGCTGACCGTCGACGGATACGACGTCGTGCTCGACGTGCGTTCCGCGATCGACGAGGCCGGCGGCGACGCCGTGGACGGCGGCGGGGAGCAGCCGGCCGGTCCGCGGACCTTCCGCTCGGTGACCACGATCCGGTTCCGCTCCGCGCGGGAGGGGGCGTCGACCTTCGCCGACCTGCTGGCGCCGAGCGTGACGTCGGTGACCCTGAACGGGCAGGCGCTCGACCCCGCGGTCGTCTTCGACGGGACGCGGGTGGCGCTGAATGACCTGCCGGAGGGCGAGAACGTCCTGGTGGTCGACGCGCAGTGCGCGTACAGCCGGACCGGCGAAGGCATGCACCGGTTCGTCGACCCGGAGGACGGCGAGGTCTACCTCTACACGCAGTACGAGCCCGCCGACGCGCGGCGCGTCTTCGCGAACTTCGAGCAGCCCGACCTGAAGGCCCCCTACCGCTTCGAGGTGACGGCGCCCGAGGCCTGGACGGTCTGGAGCAACGGGGCGGAGGAGTCCCGGGACGGCGGGGTCTGGCGGTTCGCCGAGACGAAGCCGATCTCCACGTACATCACGGCGGTCGTCGCCGGCCCGTACCACTACGTGACGGACTCCTACAGCCGTACGTTCGACGACGGCACGACGCTGGACATCCCGCTCGGCGCCCTCTGCCGCAAGGGGCTCGCCCGGCACTTCGACGCGGACGACATCTTCCTCGTCACCAAGCAGGGCCTGGACTTCTTCCACGACAACTTCGACTACCCGTACCCGTTCGGCAAGTACGACCAGGCGTTCGTGCCCGAGTACAACCTCGGCGCGATGGAGAACCCGGGCTGTGTCACGTTCCGCGAGGAGTACATCTTCCGCGGCAAGGTGACACAGGCGTCGTACGAGAGCCGCGCCAACGTCATCCTGCACGAGATGGCGCACATGTGGTTCGGCGACCTCGTCACCATGCAGTGGTGGGACGACCTGTGGCTGAAGGAGTCGTTCGCCGACTTCATGGGCGCCTTCTCCATGGTGGAGTCGACCCGCTTCAAGGACGGCTGGATCACCTTCGCCAACAACCGCAAGTCCTGGGCGTACCGGGCCGACCAGCTGCCGTCCACGCACCCGATCACGGCCGACATCCGTGACCTGGAGGACGCCAAGCTGAACTTCGACGGCATCACCTATGCCAAGGGCGCCTCCGTACTGAAGCAGCTGGTGGCGTACGCGGGGCGGGACGCGTTCCTGGAGGGCGCCCGGCGCTACTTCAAGAAGCACGCGTACGGGAACACACAGCTGGGCGACCTGCTGTCGGTGCTGGCCGAGACGTCCGGGCGGGACATGGTCACCTGGTCGCGGTCGTGGCTGCAGACGGCGGGCGTGAACTCGCTGACGCCGGTGGTGACGTACGACGCGGCGGACCGGGTGACGGAGCTGGCGGTGCTCCAGGAGGCGGTCGAGTCGCACCCGGAGCTGCGGCCGCACCGGGTCGCGGTCGGCCTGTACCGGCGCAGGACCGACGGCGCCGTGGTGCGGTACGCGCGCGCCGAGGTGGACGTGGCGGGGGCGCGCACGGTGGTCGAGGCGCTGGCCGGGGCCGAGCGGCCCGATCTGATCCTGGTCAACGACGACGACCTCACGTACTGCAAGGTCCGCTTCGACGAGGCCTCCCTCGACACGCTGCGCGCCCATCTCGGTGACATCACCGACCCGCTGGCGCGGGCGCTGTGCTGGTCCGCGCTGTGGAACCTGACGCGGGACGGGCTGATGCCGGCCCGCGACTTCATCTCGCTCGTGCTGGACTTCTCCGGCCAGGAGTCCGACATCGGCGTCCTGCAGATGCTGCACACCTGGACCCGGACCGCGCTCGTCCACTATGCCGCCCCCGGGTGGCGCGAGGAGGGCGGCCGGGCGCTGGCCGCAGGCGCGCTGCGGCAGCTGCGGATCGCCGAGCCGGGGAGCGAGCATCAGCTGGCGTGGGCGCGGTTCTTCGCGACGGTCGCGGACTCGGACGCGGACTTCCAGCTGCTGTCCTCGCTGCTGGGGGCATCCGCGCGGATCGACGGTCTTGAGGTCGACCAGGAGCTGCGGTGGGCGTTCCTGTCCCCGCTGGCCGCACACGGGGTCGCCGACGAGTCGGTGATCAATGCCGAACTGGCCCGGGACGACACGGCGTCCGGCAAGCGGCACCAGGTGCGGTGCCTGGCCTCCCGGCCCTCGGCGGCGGTCAAGGCGCAGGCGTGGGCGGCGGTGGTGGAGTCCGACGCGCTGTCCAACGCACTGGTGGAGGCGACGATCGCGGGGTTCGAGCAGCCGTCGCAGCGGGAGTTGCTGGCGCCGTACACGGCTCAGTACTTCGAGGCGATCGAGCGGGTGTGGGCCGAGCGGTCGATCCAGATCGGAATGGCTGTGGTGAGGGGGCTGTTCCCGGCGCTGCAGGACGACGAGCCGACACTGGCGGCCACGGATGCGTGGCTGGAGGCGCACGCGGACGCGGCGCCCGCGCTGCGGCGGCTGGTGCTGGAGGCCCGGGACGATCTGGCTCGGGCGTTGCGGGCGCAGGCATGTGACGCGGGGGCCGGCGGCCGGTTCTGAGCGTGCCCCGCGCCGGACGGGGGGCGGGGACATCGGGGGCGGGATCGTGCCTTTTCGGTTGTCGAACTCCCGTACTTCAGGACGGACTTGTCCTGAATCGTCGACGGGCGTGTAACAGGGGTTAGCCGCACGACCGCGTGCGGCATACCCCGGAACATGACCCAGAACGCCCCGCTCTCCTCGCACCCCATTCGCCTCCCCGCCCACGTAGAGCAACGCGTGCTCTCCGTCGAGGAGTTGAAGGCTCACGGGGTATCCCCCGCCCGCGCCGCCGCCCAGTGCCGGGACGGTGGTCCGTGGCAGCAGCCGCTGCCCGGTGTCTACGTGCTGCACCCGGGGCCGCCCAACGGCGAGGAGCGACTGCGGTCCGCCCTGCTGTACGCCGGACGGCGGCGCGGCGCGACGGAGACCGGGCACGGCGAAGGCATGGTCACCGGGCTCGCCGCGCTCACCCTGCACGGTTTCTCCGCCGCGCCGCCGCTGGGCTCGCTCGACCGGATCGACGTTCTGGTGCCCCGCACCCGGCGACCGCGGTCCGCCCGGTACGCGCATGTGGTGCGGACGGCCGAACTGCCCAGCCCGGTCCGGCTCGCCGGGCTGCCGGTGGCCCCCGTGGCACGGGCGCTCGCGGACGCGGTCGCCGGGATCGGGGACGCCTCCACCGCACGCAGCCTGCTCACCGAGGCGGTCCGCGCCGGGCATTGCGAGCCGGCTGCAGTGGTAAGGGAGTTGAGCCGCGCCAAGCTCCTGGGCCGGGCCTATGTCCTGCACGCCGTGGACTCGTTGCTCGCCGAGGGGCGGACGCCGGCGGAGTGCCGGTTGTACGAGATGGTGCGGACGTACGACCTGCCGGAGCCGTTGTGGAACGTGGACCTCAGACTGCCGGGCGGGCCGCATCTGGGCGCGGTGGACGCCTACTGGCCGAACGAGGCGGTCGCCGTCGAGCTCGACACCAGGACACCCAGGCACAGCGCGCTCGACGACGACCGGCTCCAGGCCGAGCACGACGCGGAGTGGTCCGCATACACCGTCAAGCGGGAGCAGTTGGAGCGGCTCGGAGTCACCGTCGTCCACCTCACACCGAAGAGACTCCATGAAACACCGGAGCAGCTGGCGACCGTGGTGCGTACCGCACTGATGGCGGCCGCCGACCGCGACCCCGCAGCGCATGTGGTCATCCTGCCCCGGTGATACGGGAGTTATCACCAGGTTCATCCCTCATGACGCATCAGCCCCATTGGCGGAAGTACGCCACGGCGGCAACTCGCCCACCCCAACCCTCCACAAACCCCTGCCATTTACGAAAGGCTGAGCGGTCATCCGGTACCGAATTCCGGACTTTCTCTTTGACACATACAGGGATGCTGATGACCTCCGAATCCCCCAGTTCCATATCCGGGGCGAGACGCGTGGCCCGAGTCGCGGCCGCTGCCGGTCTGGTGGCCGCACTGGCCGCCTCCGGTGCCGCCCCGGTCTTCGCCGCCGACGACCCGGCCACCGCCCCCGTAAAGGCAGCCGCCGACAGCGACAAGCTCGGTGCGGCCGACGCCGATCTTCTGACCAAGGCGCAGGCCAAGGGCGAGAAGAACGTCACCATGATGGTCGCCACCACCCCCGGTGCGACCGAGCAGGTCACCGAGAAGTTGGACGCCGTCAAGGGGTCCGTGGTGGAACGCACGTACGACAAGCTCGGCTACGTCCGCGCGACCGTACCGACCGCGACCGCCGAGGCGACCATCAAGGCTGCCTCGAAGCTGACATCCGTCCAGGGCATCGATCTCAAGCAGGAGATCATGCTCGACGACCCGACGCCCTCGGGCGACCGGGCCGCAGGGGCGGAGACGGCGTCCACGGGCACCTACCCGGCGCCCAGCAGCAAAACGCCGGCGAAGAACCCGTACAACCCGTCCTTCGAGACGGGTGCGGTCGACTTCGTGAAGGAGCACCCGAAGGCCGACGGCCGCGGCGTGACCATCGGCATCCTGGACTCGGGTGTCGACCTCGGTCACCCGGCGCTCCAGAAGACCACCACCGGCGAGCGCAAGATCGTCGACTGGGTGACGGCCACCGACCCGGTCAGGGACGGCGACGGTACCTGGCTGAAGATGGCGGACGCCGTGTCCGGCCCGACGTTCACCTACGAGGGCCGTACCTACTCGGCGCCCGAGGGCTCGTACAAGATCAAGGTGTTCGCCGAGTCCGCCACCCGCGGCGGCGACATGGCGGGTGACCTCAACCGTGACGGTGACACCACCGACACGTGGGCCGTGCTCTACGACCCGGTCGCCGGCACCGTCCGCGTCGACCTGAACAACGACGCGGACTTCTCGAACGACGCCGTCATGAAGCCGTACAAGGAGAAGCACCAGGTCTCCTACTTCGGCACGGACGACCCGCGGACCGAGGTCGTCGAGCGCATCCCGTTCGTCGTCGAGACCCGCAAGAACGTGGTCTACAACGCGGCCGGCAACACGTCCGACTACGTCAACATCGGTGTCATCGAGAGCGAGCACGGCACCCACGTCGCCGGCATCACCGCCGCCAACGGGCTGTTCGGCGGCAAGATGAACGGCGCCGCGCCCGGCGCGAAGATCGTCTCCTCGCGCGCCTGCACGTGGTCCGGCGGCTGCACCAACATCGCGCTCATGGAGGGCATGACCGACCTCGTCGTGAACCGCGGTGTCGATGTCGTCAACATGTCGATCGGTGGCCTGCCGCCGCTCAACGACGGCAGCAACGCCCGCGCGGTGCTGTACAAGCGGCTCATCGACACGTACGGCGTCCAGCTGGTCATCTCGGCCGGCAACGACGGCCCGGGCGTGAACACCATCGGTGACCCCGGCCTCGCCGACCACGTCATCTCCGTCGGCGCGTCCGTCTCCAAGGAGACCTGGGCCGCCAACTACGGCTCGAACGTCACCAAGAAGTACGACATGATGCCGTTCTCCTCGCGCGGTCCGCGTGAGGACGGCGGCTTCACGCCGACCCTGAGCGCGCCCGGCGCCTCCATCAACTCCACCCAGACCTGGCTGCCCGGTGGCCCGGTCAAGGAGGCGGGCTACTCGCTCCCGGCCGGATACTCCATGCTGCAGGGCACCTCGATGGCCTCGCCGCAGGCCGCCGGTGCGACCGCGCTGCTGCTGTCCGCCGCGAAGCAGAAGCACATCGAGCTGCCCCCGGCCGACCTGCGCACCGCGCTGACCAGCAGCGCCACGCACATCGAGGGTGTGCCCGCGCACGCCCAGGGTGCCGGTCTGATCAACATCGTCGACGCCTGGGAGCTGATCGCGAAGCAGGGCGCCCCGGCGCACGAGTACTCCGTGAAGGCCCCGGTCGACACGGCGATCGACTTCGCGCTGAAGACCCCCGGCTTCGGTACCGGCCTGTACGACCGCGAGGGCGGCCTCAAGGCCGGCCAGACGAAGTCGTACGACGTCACGGTCACCCGCACCACGGGCCCGGACAAGGCCGTCGCGCACAAGCTGTCCTGGAAGAACAACGACGGCACCTTCACCCTGACCGGCAGCAGCACCGTCTCCCTGCCGCTGGGCAAGCCGGTGACCGTCAAGGTCCAGGCGAAGCCGGGCAGCGCGGGCGTGCACAGCGCGATCCTGCAGGTCGATGACGCGAAGACCTCCGGTGTGGACCAGCAGATCCTCGCCACGGTCGTCGTCGCCAAGGACCTGGTGAAGCCCGCCTACGCGTTCACGGCGTCCGGCTCGGTGCAGCGCAACGGCACCACGTCGTACTTCGTGAACGTGCCGGAGGGCGCCAAGACCCTTGAGGTCGCGATGAGCGCCCTGCGTTCGGGCAGCCAGACCCGGTTCATCTCCATCCACCCGTACGGGGTGCAGATGGAGAACAGCGGAACGCCGTTCTGCTACCCGAACTACGACAACCCGGCCAACACCTGCCGCCCCGACGTGCGCTCGTACGCCGACCCGCAGCCCGGTGTCTGGGAGATCGAGGTCGAGTCACGGCGTACGTCGCCGCTGCTGGACAACCCGTTCAAGCTCGACGTCTCCCTGCTCGGCGCCTCCTTCGACCCGGCCGTGCAGACGCTGCCGGAGGCGAAGATCGGCACGCCGACCGCGGTGAACTGGACCGTCACCAACAGTGCGGGCGACCTGGAGGGCAAGCTCAAGGGCGGCTCGCTTGGCTCGGCCAAGGTCACCACCCCGTCGATCAAGACGGGCGACGAGCAGGTCACCACGGTCACCATCGGTGCGGGCGTCGAGAAGCTGGACGTCGCCATCGGCGGCACCTCGGACGCCAACGCCGACCTGGACCTGTACGTCCTCGACGCGGCCGGCAACGAGGTCGGCGCCTCCACGAGCGCGGGCTCGGAAGAGGCGGTCAGCGTGGCGAAGCCCGCCGCGGGTACGTACACGGTCATCGTCGACGGGTACTCGGTCCCGGCCGGGACCACCACGTACAACTACCGCGACGTGTACTACGCCCCGTCGCTCGGCACGCTCAAGGTGGACGAGTCGAAGGCCGTGAACCTGGCCAACGGCGCCTCGGCGCAGGTCGGCGCCGAGGTCGTGGTCGCCGGTGCGGCTCCCGAGGGACGTCAGTTCTTCGGCGAGGTCCAGCTGGTGAACAGCCGCGGCACCGCTGCGGGCACCGGTAGCGTCGTGATCGAGAAGGTCACGCCGTAACGGTTGCTGTGCGGTGATACCGAGAGAGGGCGGGCGCCCGCGGGGGCGCCCGCCCTTTCCCGTTCCCCCAGCGCGCTCAGCCGCGGCCCGGTCCGCCCCCGTGAAACCTGGAGCGTGTTTCCCCGGTGACGCAGGGGCACCGCGAAACGTTCGATTCCCGCCCGCTGTCCGCCTGCCGGACAATGGATTGGACAAGGAAGCCGTGGACATACGCATCATGGAACGGCAACCGCGCCAGTTCGTACGTTTGAAGGAGTCCCTGTGAAGGTCGGAATCGTCGGCGCCACCGGTCAGGTCGGCACAGTCATGCGCAGGATCCTGGCCGAGCGGAAGTTCCCGACCGACGAGCTGAGGCTCTTCGCCTCCGCGCGCTCCGCAGGTTCCACGATCGAGTGGGAAGGCCAGGAGATCACCGTCGAGGACGCCTCCACCGCGGACTACACGGGTCTGGACATCGTCCTGTTCTCCGCCGGCGGCGCGACCTCGAAGGCGCTCGCCGAGAAGGTCGCCTCCCAGGGCGCCGTCGTGATCGACAACTCCTCCGCATGGCGCAAGGACCCCGAGGTCCCGCTGGTCGTCTCCGAGGTCAACGCGCACGCGATCAAGAACCGCCCCAAGGGCATCATCGCGAACCCGAACTGCACCACGATGGCCGCCATGCCCGTGCTGCGCCCGCTGCACGCCGACGCCGGGCTCGACGCACTGGTCGTCACCAGCTACCAGGCGGTCTCCGGCTCCGGTCTGGCCGGCGTCGCCGAGCTGCACGGGCAGGCGTCCAAGGTGATCGCCGACGCCGACAAGCTCACCCACGACGGCGGCGCCGTCGAGTTCCCCGAGCCGACCGTCTACAAGCGGCCGATCGCCTTCAACGTGCTGCCGCTGGCCGGCTCGATCGTCGACGACGGCTCGTTCGAGACCGACGAGGAGCAGAAGCTCCGCAACGAATCCCGCAAGATCCTGGAGATCCCGGAGCTCAAGGTGTCCGGCACCTGCGTCCGGGTCCCGGTCTTCTCCGGCCACTCCCTCCAGATCAACGCCCGCTTCGCCCGCCCGATCAGCGTCGAGCGCGCCTACGAGCTGCTGAACGACGCCGAGGGCGTCGAGCTCTCGGAGATCCCGACCCCGCTCCAGGCGGCCGGCCAGGACGTGTCGTACGTGGGCCGCATCCGGGCCGACGAGACCGTGGAGAACGGTCTGGCGCTCTTCGTCTCCGGCGACAACCTGCGCAAGGGCGCGGCGCTGAACGCGGTACAGATCGCGGAGCTCGTCGCGGCGGAGCTGAACGGCTGACGCGTCGCACGGAAGAAGGTATCGGCGGGCGCCCGGTCGGGTGCCCGCCGATACCTTTACCGCCCCTCCCCTTCAGCCCTGCGGCCTGCGGACCTCGAAGTGGAAGCAGCCGTACTCCACGGCCCTGACGTGCACCAGCGCCACCTCCGGGTCGGCGAACGCCTCCGCGAACGCCTCGTCGAAGCCGCGCGACGCGTCGGCGGGGATCTCCAGCAGACGGCCGCCGACGATGTGGCCGTCCGCGTTGTAGCGGCGGACCGTGCGCAAAGCGCCGACCCGGGCGAACGGATAGCGGTCCCCGCCCGCCGCCGGGCCCTCGCACTCCTCGGCGTGGATGTAGACGGGGCCCTGCTCGTCGTACGCCCCGGGCCTGGCCCAGGTCGCGGCCGCCCAGCGGCGCAGCGGCGCGTACGAGACGAGGGCGATCCGCTCCCCCGGCTCGACACCCCGCAGACAGCAGCGCAGCGGGCTGCCGCCTTCCCGCTCGGTGTACGGGACGCAGGGACGGCCCGCGTCGTCGGTGTCGCGGAGCTCCTTGAGAACAGCAGGTTCGATGGGACGTGCCTCGTAGCCGGTCATGGTTCGAGCGTCGCGCGTGACACCGCCGGTGTCCGGCGGAAAACGGACATAGCGTTGCGTGCGCTCCGCGTGGAAGGATGGCTGGGAAACATCACAAATCAAGGAGATGACCGGGTGCCTGGCACGAATCTGACCCGCGAAGAGGCACAGGAGCGGGCGCGCCTGCTGACCGTGGACGCGTACGAGATCGATCTCGACCTCTCCGGCGCACAGGAGGGCGGCACCTACCGGTCCGTCACCACAGTGCGCTTCGACTCCGCCGAAGCCGGTGCGGAGACCTTCATCGACCTGGTCGCCCCGGCCGTGCACGAGGTCGAGCTGAACGGCAAGGCCCTCGACGTCGCCGCCGTCTTCCGCGACTCGCGGATCGCACTGCCGCACCTGCACGCGGGCTCCAACGTGCTGCGGGTCGTCGCGGACTGCGCGTACACCAACACCGGCGAGGGCCTGCACCGCTTCGTCGACCCGGTCGACCAGCAGGCGTACCTGTACACGCAGTTCGAGGTGCCGGACGCCCGCCGGGTGTTCGCGAGCTTCGAGCAGCCCGACCTGAAGGCGACCTTCCAGTTCACCGTGAAGGCGCCGACGGGCTGGACGGTCATCTCGAACTCCCCCACCCCGGAGCCCAAGGACGACGTCTGGGTCTTCGAGCCGACGCCGCGCATCTCGACGTACATCACGGCCCTGATCGTCGGCCCGTACCACGCGGTGCACAGCAGCTACGAGAAGGACGGCCAGTCCGTTCCGCTCGGCATCTACTGCCGTCCCTCGCTCGCCGAGTTCCTCGACGCCGACGCGATCTTCGACGTCACGCGGCAGGGCTTCGACTGGTTCCAGGAGAAGTTCGACTACGACTACCCGTTCGCCAAGTACGACCAGCTGTTCGTGCCGGAGTTCAACGCGGGCGCGATGGAGAACGCGGGCGCGGTCACCATCCGCGACCAGTACGTGTTCCGCTCGAAGGTGACGGACGCGGCGTACGAGCGGCGTGCGGAGACCATCCTGCACGAGCTGGCGCACATGTGGTTCGGCGACCTCGTCACCATGGAGTGGTGGAACGACCTGTGGCTGAACGAGTCGTTCGCCACGTACACCTCGGTCGCGTGCCAGGCGTACGCGGAGGGCTCGAAGTGGCCGAACTCCTGGACCACGTTCGCCAACTCCGAGAAGACCTGGGCCTACCGCCAGGACCAGCTGCCGTCCACGCACCCGATCATGGCGGACATCCGTGACCTGGACGACGTGCTGGTCAACTTCGACGGGATCACGTACGCCAAGGGCGCCTCGGTCCTGAAGCAGCTGGTGGCGTACGTCGGCATGGACGAGTTCTTCAAGGGCGTCCAGGCGTACTTCAAGGCGCACGCGTTCGGCAACACCCGGCTGTCCGATCTGCTGGGCGCGCTGGAGGAGACCTCCGGCCGTGACCTGAAGACCTGGTCGAAGGCGTGGCTGGAGACGGCGGGCATCAACATCCTGCGTCCGGAGATCACCACCGACGAGAACGGTCACGTCACCTCGTTCACCGTCCTGCAGGAGGCCCCGGCGCTGCCCGCCGGCGCCAAGGGCGAGCCGACGCTGCGCCCGCACCGGATCGCGATCGGCTGCTACGACCTCGACGAGGCCGGAAAGCTGGTCCGCACGAACCGGATCGAGCTGGACGTCGACGGCGAGCGCACCACCGTCCCGTACCCGGCGAACACCGCCCGTCCGGCGGTCATCCTCCTCAACGACGACGACCTGTCGTACGCGAAGGTCCGCCTCGACGAGGAGTCCCTGCGGGTCGTCACCGAGCACCTCGGCGACTTCACCGAGTCTCTGCCGCGCGCCCTGTGCTGGGCCTCCGCCTGGGACATGACCCGTGACGGCGAACTGGCCACGCGCGACTACCTTTCGCTCGTCCTGTCCGGCATCGGCAAGGAGTCGGACATCGGCGTCGTCCAGTCGCTGCACCGGCAGGTGAAGCTGGCCCTGGACCTGTACGCGGCGCCGGAGTCCCGCGAGGCGGCACTGGCGCACTGGACGGAGGCGACGCTCGCCCACCTGCGCGCCGCTGAGCCCGGCAGCGACCACCAGCTCGCCTGGGCCCACGCACTCGCGGCAACGGCCCGCAACCCGCAGCAGCTCGACCTGCTCCAGGCGCTGCTCAACGGCACGGAGACGGTCGAGGGCCTCGCCGTCGACACCGAGCTGCGCTGGGCATTCGTCGAGCGACTTGCCGCGGTCGGCCTGCTCGACGAGGACGAGATCGCCGCCGAGTACGAGCGCGACAAGACGGCCGCCGGCGAACGCCACGCGGCCACCGCCCGCGCGGGCCGCCCCACGGCCGAGGCGAAGGCGGAGGCGTGGGCCTCGGTCGTCGAGTCGGACAAGCTCCCGAACGCCGTCCAGGAGGCGGTCATCGGCGGCTTCGTCCAGACCGACCAGCGCGAGCTGCTGGCCCCGTACGCCGAGAAGTTCTTCGCGGCGGTGAAGGACGTCTGGGACTCGCGCAGCCATGAGATGGCCCAGCAGATCGCCGTCGGCCTCTACCCGTCCCTCCAGGTCTCGCAGGAGACCCTGGACGCAACGGACGCCTGGCTGGACTCGGCAAAGCCGAGCGCGGCACTGCACCGGCTGATCTCCGAGTCGCGGGCAGGCGTGGAGCGCGCGCTGAAGGCCCAGGCGGCGGACGCGGCAGCGGCTACCGCGTAGCAGTAACAGCAGCAGCTGAGCAGTGGGGGCGCTTCCTTCGGGGAGCGCCCCCCTTTGCGTGCCTCTTCCGTGTCCCCCAGGAGGCATTCGGCCAGTGAGGGGGGCTCACACTATGGGCGCCGACGCACCGCGCTCAGAGGCCGCGTTCGTCACACGCGAGTGGTGTGCTGGTCCAGGATGGCCCGCAGTCGGTCGAGGTCTCCGGCCTCATGCACACCCCGCTTGGGCAGGACACTGAGCCACATGATGTTGGGGTCCCGGCTGAGCAGGACGAAGTGGCCGGCCGTCTCCCGATAGCCCTGGAAGACGGACCACTTCTGGACCAACGTGCTGTGGTCGCTGCGGCAGGTGATCCCGGCCGGAGACACGGTGACGCGGTACTCGCCCTGCCATCCGGTGATCCGCTGCACGTTCGCGGCCTGTAGCCGCGGGTATCCCCACACCACCAGGACGACGAACAGGACCAGAACGGTCGAGACCACGTCGATGCTCCCGCGGCCCACGGCGGAGAGCAGCCACTGCCCTATCCACAGTGCGAGGAACACGCCCTTCAGCAGCAGCCCGGTCCGCTTGATCCGCTCGCGGACCCGCAGGCCGACCAGGGTGTCGGCCTTCTGGGGCAGATACACCAGCTGGACCGCGGTCTGTTCGTCCACGACGTCCGCGGAGGTTTCCGCGCCGCTGTCGGTGTCTTCGGCGCTGCGGCCCTCGGCCATGTGTCCTCCCCGGTACGACGACCTGCGGATCCTACCCAACCTCAGTGCTGGGGCGGACGGCCGCCGTGGCGGGGAAGGTGGCGGTCGAGTATGCCGCGCAGCCGGTCGGTGTCGTCCCTGCCCATGGCGCGCTTCGGCAGATAGTGCACGACGAGCAGGTACGGCGGGGGCGTCAGCAGGACGAATCCGGCGGAGGTCTCCACGTACCCGCCGAGGCTCCGCCAGCCCCGGCGCGTCTCCATGTGCGTGCCCGCGAAGCGCACAGCGTCGTCGGAGTCGGCGACGGTCACGGTCCAGGGCCCCAGCGGGGTGCCCATCCTGGCATGCCGCGCGGCCAGGACGCCCGTCCTGGCAACGAGGCCGAACAGGCTGATGAGGAAGGCGATTCCCGCGGCCAGGACGCTGTCGGCGAGCAGCCACACCGCCACTGCGAAGAGCACCGGCGAGAGCAGCCCTTGCAGCCGGCCCTTGATCCCCCGTACCCGCCCGCGTGCGTGGAACGCGTCGGACCAGTCCGGCTGCCCCAGCTCGTATCTCAGCTCGACAACGGCACCCGCCGCTGTGCTCCGCCTCTCTGTCACGACCCCTCCCGATGCTGCTCGGTGACGAGCCGTGATCGTAGCGGGCGGGCCACCCCCGGCCCAGGTCGAGGACCGTCAGCCCCTACGACACCGCGAGTTCGACCTCAGTGGGCGGCCCCGCAGAGTTGAGTGCCCTGGATGAAAACCGCCCGGCGGACGGGCGCCGCTGCGCAGCCGTTCGCCGGGCGGGAGTGGTGGGGCGTCGGGTCGTCAGGTGCGGACGGGCGGCGTGAAGCCCGCCCGGCGGCCCCGGACCGGGGTCCGGGGGCGGGCCCCCGTGAGTGGTTACGCGCCCGACTCCTCGTAGCGGGCGGCCAGTTCGGCAGCGCCCGATTCCGTGAGCGTGCCGTGCAGGCGCATGCGGGCCACACCGCCGTCCGGGAAGGCGTCGAGGCGGACGTGGGTGACCACAGCCTGGGCGCGGAGGGGGAAGCGGTGGAGGGTGTCGGGCTGGAGCTCGGTGCGGGGGATGATGTCGAACCATTCACCCGTCTCGCCGTTGCGGCCCTGGAGGGCGATCCAGCCGGCCGCGTTGCCCTTGAGGTAGGCCGTGTCGATCTCGACCGCGCGGACCGCGCCCTGGGCGACCAGGCGGAAGCGGACCCAGTCGTTCGTGTCGCGTACGCGGCGGCGGCGGTTCTCCCAGCCGTCGTCCATCTTGCGGGAGGTGCCGGGCAGGATGATCTGGGTCGGTGAGGAGTAGAAGCGGTCCGAGGCGTCCTCGTACGCACCGCCGTTGAGCACCGCGATCAGATCGATCGTGCCGAGGGTCGCCAGCCACGTGGGGTCGGGGAGGACCTCGCCATGGACGCGGAGTCGGGCTATGCCCCCGTCGGGGTGCTGGCAGAGGCGGATGTGGGTGTAGCGGCGGCCGCCGGTGATCTCGAACCCGTTGGCGGCGTGGCCGCGTACGGGGGTCGGCGGGACGATCTCCTCCCATTTCACGTCGTCGGCGAGGAGTTCGGAGGGGCTGGGTGATCCCTCGACCGACGTCGCCTGGATCGAGACGCGCTGCGGGTAGTTGCCGCGGAAGTGGGCGGTGTCGACGACGATGCCGCGGATGATGCCGGGGGCGCCGAGGCGGACGAGGGCCCAGTCGTGGTCCTCGGGCGCGGGGAAGGGGTGTGCGGCGTCGATGCCGCGGCGGCGGCGGGTCTCCCAGCCGTCCATGATCTTGCCCTTGTGCCCGAAGTGCTCGGGGTCGAACACGGCGCGCTCGCGGATCAGCAGGTTCTCGCGCTCGGCGAAGAACTCGTCGTTCGCGGCGATCACACCCGCACCGAGACGGCGGTCGGCGAGGTCCACCAGATCGGTGAAGGGGAAGTCGCCGGTCCGGTAGTCGGCGTAGGGGTCGCCTCCGCCGTACGGGGCCGCATCGTTGGCGTGGGGGTCGTTGTCCGTGGCCGTGGTCTCGCTCGCGTCGAAGGTCATGTGGGTAACTGTCGCGCCGAATGAACCATCAGGTCCATCGAAAGTTTTCGCACAATTCATTCAGGTCAGCTGAATGTTTCCGCGCGGGCCGTGCTGACCTGTTCGAGCGCGGCCAGGACCCGGGCCACCGCCGGGCCCTCCTCCGCCCCCTGCCGTACCGCCGCCACCACATGGCGCCTGGGCAGGTCCGCCTCCAGAACGCGCATCACCACACCCTTGCGGCGTTCCGCCGATGCCATCCGCGGGATCAGGGCGACACCCATGTGCGCCTCGACCATGGCGAGGATCGCGGTCCACCCGGAGGCGCTGTGCGCCTGCTCCGGCACGAACCCGGCCGCCTCGCACGCGGCCGTGGTGATCTCCGACCAGGGGCCCGAGCCGCCGAAGATCCACGGTTCGGCGGCGAGGTCGGCCAGCCGGAGCCCCGGGGCGTCCGCGAGCCGGTGACCGGTGGGGAGGGCGACGTCGAGCGGGTCGGTCAGCAGGGGGAGGAGGGTGAAGCGGGGGTCGTGGGCGGTCGGTGCGTGCGCGGCGAGGGAGAGCGCGAGGTCGACGTCGCCGGCCGACAGGAGTTCGTACGCCTCCGCGGCCTCCGCCTCCCGAACCCGTACGGACGGTCCCGGCCGGTCGTCGGCGCGCAGGAGCCGGACCGCCGGCACGACGAGGGCAGCCACTGCGGTCGAGAAGGCGCCGACCCGCACCTCCCCCGCCTCGCCCCGCAGGTAGCCGGTCAACTCGGCTTCGGCACGTTCCAGTTGGGCGAAGACCGCTTCGGCGTGGCGCAGTACGAGATGTGCGGCATCGGTGAGCCGGACGCGTCGGCCCTGCGCTTCCAGCAGGGGTACGCCGAGCTGCTTGGCCAGGTTGGAGAGCTGCTGGGACACCGCGGAGGGGGTCATCAGCAGCGCCTCGGCCGTCGCCGTGACGGTCCCGCGCTCGCTCAGCGTGCGCAGAATCCGGAGCTTCTTGATGTCCCACTCGGTCATGTCCGCACATTATCCGCCGCCGCGGGCCCGGCCCGGCCGGCCCCCAGCGCCACTCCGCCGATGATCAGCACCAGGCAGAGGAGCTCCACCGGCCCCGTGGACTCGCCCAGCAGGACGGCCGAGAGCCCGGCCACGCAGACCGGCTGCAGGTAGTACACGACCCCGGTCCGCGCCGCGCCGATCAGGGCGACGGCCTTGTTCCAGGCGAAGAAGGCGACCGCGGAGGAGAGGACGCCGACGTACAGGAGCGGTCCGACGGTGGCGGTCGTCGGTTCGAAACCGCCCTGGACGGCGGCGCTGACGGCGAAGGCGGGCGCCAGCATCAGTGCACCGAGCACAAAGGTGGCGAAGAGGAAGGCCGGTCCGCCGATCTCCGTGGGGCGGCGGCGCAGCAGCGCGCTGTACGAGGCGAAGCTGAGCATCGCGGCGAACATCCACAGATCGCCGGGCGCGAAGTCCGTGGCCAGGGACCCGCCGCCGACCAGCAGCAGAACTCCGGTGCAGGCGACGGCCATTCCGACGGTACGGCGCGCCCCGAGCCGGCGGCCGCCGAGGCGTTCGTACACCGCCATCACCACGGGCGACGCTGCCATGATCATGCCCATCTGGCCGGCCGATGTGGACAGGCCCGCCTGGTTGACCAGGGTGTTGTAGACGGTGACGCCGAGCAGTGCGGCAAGGGCGACGAACCCCAGGTGGCGGCGGATGAGGGTGCGTTGCCGCCAGGTCTGCCGAATCGCGAACGGCGCGACCGCGACGACGGCGACGATCCAGCGCCAGAAGGCGGCCTGTACCGGCGGGACGGAGTCGTGGAGGGCGCGGGACGCGACGAAGGATCCGGACCAGACGACGGTCGCCGCGGCGGCGAGCAGGAGACCGGCCGCCGAGTCCCTCCGCGCCGTCTGCGCGTCGGTGGCCCCACTGCTGCGGATGCGGCCCAGGACTGCCATGGGATACCCCTTGCCCCTCTCCCCCACCGGGGGATGCGTCGGTCGCACGGCTACCGTCACATCGAGGAGCGTTCAGGTCCATCGAATAATTCAGTTGGATTCATGTAGTGAAACTTAATTATGAGGAAGAGTTCCCTCCGCCGGAACGCGCAACAGGGCGCCCCGACGTGCCTTACGCACGTCGGGGCGCCCTGGGGCAGCGCTGATGGGGCTACGCAGTTCCGGCGCTGCGCAACCGGAGGGTCAGGCCTGCTTCTTGGACTTGTCCAGGAGCATGACCAGGCCCGCGATGATCACGAACAGAGCGATGGGGGCCACGACGTAGAGGCCGATCGTGTCGATCACGCTCAGGCCGGGGCCCGGGTCGTCACCGTCGTCACGGGTCAGCGCAAGCGCGGGGGACGACATGAGCAGCATCATCAGCGTCGTACCGGCCGCCACGGCGCCGGCGCGCATTGCGTTCTTCTTGTCCACGGTGCAAACGTAGCGAACGCCTAGGAGCGGCGCGCGCCCGGGGGTGCCGTACGGGAACATGGGCGACCGTTCTCGGGGTCGAGGACCTCCATCAGGCGGTGCAGACGAGGGGACGCGGTGAGCTCCTCCAGGGTGACCGGGTGGCCCTCCGCGTCGGCGATGGGCAGCCGCCAGTTGGGGTACTGGTCCCAGGTGCCCGGAAGGTTCTGCGGGCGGCGGTCCCCGACCGTGTCCGGGAGCCAGATGCCGGCCATGCGGGCGGGAGTGCGCAGCAGGAAGCGGTGGACGGCCCGGACCGCGCCCTCCTCGTCGCCCCCGCCCTCCGGGAACAGTCCGAGTCGGGCGAGCAGGGCGAGCCACTCGGCGGTGTCGGTGGCGTCCTCGGTCCGTTCCTGCTCCAGGGTGCGGGTGAGAAGGCCGAGGCGGTGGCGGAGCGTCACATGGTCGCCGGTCAGCCGGGCGGCGGTGGACGGCAGGTCGTGGGTGGTGGCGGTCGCCAGGCATCCCTCACGCCAGTCCTGCGGGGGCAGCGGGCGGCCGGTGCCCGCCCAGTCGCGCTCGAACCAGAGCACCGACGTGCCGAGCACTCCGCGCCGGGCGAGCGCTTCGCGTACGCCGGGTTCGACCGTGCCGAGATCCTCCCCTATGACGACCGCACCGGCCAGGTGCGCCTCCAGGGCGAGGACAGCGAGCATCGCCTCGGCGTCATGACTGACGTAGGTGCCCTCGGTCGGCGGTTTTCCCTCGGGAACCCACCAGAGCCGGAACAGGCCCATGACGTGGTCGATGCGGAGCGCGCCCGCGTGGGCGAGGAGACCGCGGAGCAGTCCGCGGTACGGGGCGTAGCCGGACGCGGCGAGGACGTCGGGTCGCCACGGGGGCAGCCCCCAGTCCTGGCCGCGCGCGTTGAACGCGTCCGGGGGCGCGCCGACCGACATGCCGTGCGCGAAGGCGTCCTGCTGCGCCCAGGCGTCGGCGCCGCCGGGGTGCACGCCGACGGCGAGGTCGTGGACGATACCGACCGCCATCCCGGCGTCCCGCGCGGCGCTCTGGGCGGCGCCGAGCTGGGTGTCGGTCAGCCAGGCGAGCCGGCAGTGGAAGTCGAGCCGGTCGAGGAGCTCGCCGCGGGCGCGGGCGGTCTGCGGGGAGCGGGGGTCGCGCAGCGCGGGCGGCCAGGCGTGCCAGTCGGACCCGTGCACCTCGGCGAGGGCGCACCACAGGGCGTGGTCCTCCAGGGCCTGCCCCTGCTCGGCGAGGAAGTCGCAGTAGGCCGCGCGGCGGCCGGGGGTCAGTGGGACCTCCGCCACGAGTGCGAGAGCCTGGCGCTTGAGCTCCCAGACGGCGTCCCGGTCGATCAGGGCGCCCTTGTCCAGGACCGCTTCGCTGAGGGCTTCGGCGCTCTGCCGCAGGTCGTCGAGGGCGGCCCGGTCCCGCACGTGCCCGTACTCCGGGATCGACTCGATGTGCAGATGGACGGGGTCGGGGAAGCGGCGCGAGGAGGGGCGGTACGGGGACGGGTCGGTGGGTCTGCCCGGTACAGCGGCGTGCAACGGGTTGACCTGGACGAACCCGGCGCCGAGGGTCCGGCCCGACCAGGCGGCGAGATCGGCGAGGTCGCCGAGGTCGCCCATGCCCCAGGAGCGGCCGGAGAGCAGGGAGTAGAGCTGAACGAGGAAGCCATGGCTGCGCCGGGGCGGTTGGGGCACCCGGGCGGGGGCGACGATCAGAGTGGTGGTGGCGGACCGGCCGTGCTGGGTGCGCACGGTCAACCGGTGGACGCCGAGCGGGGGTTCGGCCCACCAGGCCGGGGTGGCGGCACTCACCGCGGAAACGGCCGGATCCGGCTGTCCGCCCGGCACCCTCATCCGTGGCGGCCGGGGCGATCCGGCCGCCCCCTCGGGCTCGATGTCCAGTGTTGTGCCGGGGCGCAGTGCGGTCAGGGCGGGCGGCAGGGGCTCCCCGGTCCACACCACGAGCGTCGGCGGGAGCAGCCGGGAGGCGGCCTCCGACTCGGCGGCGGCGAGTGATTCCCGTACCGCTTCGGGCGTGGCGGCGTCCACGCCCAGGGCGGCGAGCACGGTGATCACCGTGTCGTCGGGGACGGTCACCGTGACATCGGCGGACGGGGAGTAGGAGGTGGCGACACCGTGCAGTGCGGCGAGCCGGGACAGGCCCATTCAGACTCCTGGGGACTCCGTGCCCCCCGCGGTGCCGGGGGCGGTCGGCTCGCTGGTCAGGGGGGCGACGACGGCGAGCGGCGGCTCGCTCGTCAAGGGGGTGGCTGCGGCGAGCGGCGGCTCGCTCGTGAGGGGAACGGCCGCGACGAGCGACGGCTCGCTGGTGAGGGGTACGGCGTCGGCGTACGCGGGTTCGCCGGTGAGCGGGCCGGGACCCGGTACCTGTTTGGACAGGGCGGAGAGCAGGAGCTGCGCGGCAGCGGGCATGGCGGCCTCCTGGCCGTGGACAAGTGGACACAGCAGGCCTACCCAGCGAGCGCGACCGCAGACATAGGCACTACAACAACGACTCCAACGTGCCCTGGGTCACATTCCGTTCCTCAGGGGCCGATCACCCGTAAACCCTCCGCCGTTTTCGGCCATTCGGCGCCGTCTCTGCTGCGGTCCGCCGATCACTGACCACACCTCACCCCACCCGTCACATCGGGCAAACAGGGCACAACGGCCACACGCATTGACACCCTCGCGCCCGGGTGGTGGGCTCGGAGCCCATCGATGGGAGCGAGGGATCACGGCATGCAGCTCAGGCGCAGAAAGCAGGCGGCGGCCGTCGCGGCCGCCGTGCTCGGCGGACTGCTCTCCACCGGCTCCCCGGCCGCCTTCGCCGCACCCTCGGACCCCGGCTCTCCGGCCGTTTCGACACCCGACCGTACGGACGACGGCGCGCTGCCCACCGTGTGGCCGCGCCCACAGACCATCAAGGCGTCCGGAGCCGCCGTACCCCTCTCCACCGAGGTGACCCTCCTCGCAGGTGCGCACACCGATCCGTACGCCCTCGACGCGGCCCGGCAGGTGCTGCGCGACGCGGGCGTACGAACCGTGCACGAGGCGCTGCCGGGCCGCGGGCCGGTCATCCGGCTCGGCGACGACGCCCAGGACGCCCTGCGGGCCCTGCGCGCCCCGCAGCCCGCCGATCTGCCGTCCGGCGGCTACCGGATCGCGGTCGGCACGGTCGCGGGCCGCCCCACCGTCGCCCTGGACGGACTCGGCGACGACGGCCTCTTCCACGCCGTGCAGACGCTGCGTCAGCTGATCCGGAACGGAAGCGTCGCCGGGGTCGTCGTGCGGGACTGGCCGGGCACCGCCGTACGCGGCATGACCGAGGGGTTCTACGGCCGGCCGTGGACGCGCGCGGAGCGGCTCGCACAGATCGACTTCATGGGGCGGACAAAGCAGAACCGGTACCTCTACGCGGCGGGCGACGACCCGTACCGGCAGGCCCGCTGGCGCGATCCGTACCCCGCCGAGCGGCGCGCCGACTTCCGGGCACTGGCCGAACGGGCCCGCGCCCAGCATGTGACGCTCGGCTGGGCGGTCTCCCCCGGCCAGACCATGTGCCTGTCGTCGGACAGCGATGTGAAGGCGCTGACGCGGAAGATCGACGCCATGTGGGCGCTCGGCGTGCGCGTCTTCCAGCTGCAGTTCCAGGACGTCAGTTACAGCGAATGGCACTGCGACGACGACCCGGACACCTTCGGCAGCGGGCCCGAGGCGGCGGCCAGGGCCCAGGCGCGGGTCGCGAGCAAGGTGGCGCAGCATCTCGCGGACCGGTACCCGGATGCGGAGCCGCTGTCGGTGATGCCGACGGAGTTCTACCAGGACGGGGTCACCGACTACCGCGCGGCTCTCGCGAAGGAGCTGGACGACCGGGTGCAGATCGCCTGGACCGGCGTCGGGGTCGTGCCGAGGACCATCACCGGCGGGGAACTGGCCGGTGCGCGCGCCACGTTCCGGCATCCGCTCGTCACGATGGACAACTATCCGGTCAACGACTACGCACAGGACCGTATCTTCCTCGGTCCCTACACCGGCCGGGACCCGGCGGTCGCGATCGGCTCGGCGGCGCTGCTCGCCAACGCGATGGAGCAGCCGTCCGCGTCCCGCATCCCGCTGTTCACCGCCGCCGACTTCGCCTGGAACCCGAAGGGTTACCGGGCGCAGGAGTCCTGGCAGGCGGCCATGGACGATCTGGCGGGCGGCGACGCCCGCACCCGCGACGCGCTGCGGGCGCTGGCCGGGAACAGCGCGACGTCCGTACTGGGCGGCGACGAGTCGGCTTATCTGCAGCCGTTGCTCACCGCGTTCTGGAACTCCCGTACGACGGCGGACGCCACGGCGCGGGACGATGCGGCACGCGAACTGCGGGCCGCTTTCACCGTGATGCGGGAGGCCCCGCAGCGGCTGAAGGGCCCGGCGGACGGGCGACTCGACGACGAAGTGCGGCCCTGGACGGAGCAGTTGGCCCGGTATGGGCGGGCGGGTGAGCTCGCCGTCGATCTGCTGCAGGCCCAGGCGCGCGGCGACGGCGCGGCCGCGTGGAAGGCGTCGCTGGCCCTGGAGCCGCTGCGCACAGCGGCCAGGGCGAGCGGGGCGACGGTCGGCAAGGGGGTGCTCGGCCCCTTCCTGGACCGGGTGCGCAAGGAAGCCGACGCCTGGACCGGCGCGGACCGCTCCGCCGGCACGGTGACCACGGCCCCGGGCAGCCACACGGTCCGGCTGAACCGGGCCCGCCCGGTGGAGGCGGTGACCGCGATGACCGTACCCGGCAGCGGAGCCGCGGCGGACGCGCGGCTCGAGGCCCATGTGCCGGGCGAGGGCTGGCGCCGCCTCGGCCGGCTGTCGACGACCGGCTGGACCCAGACGGCGGCCAAGGGCCTGCGGGCCGACGCGATCCGGATCAGCTGGGCCACGGGTGCCGCCGTGACCGCCCCCGGCGTGAGCGCGGGCACGCTGCCACCGGCGGTCTCCGGTACCGCCCCCGAAGCCCCGCAGGTACGCGCCCTCGTGCCGTGGTTCGGTGACGAGCCCGTGGCCAGACTCGATCTCGTACGCGGCGAGACGGACGCCGAGATCGGTGGCCGGCCGCAGCGGGTCGCGGCGCGACTCGCCGCCCGCCGCCCCGCCGAGGTGCGCGGCGCGCTCAGCGTGAAGGCGCCCCGGGGCATCAAGGTGAGCATCCCGAAGCAGACGACGGTGCCGCGCGGGTCACGTACCGACGTCCCCGTGGAGATCACCGTCCCGGCGGACACCCCCGCCGGTGAGTACGAGGTGCCGATCAGCTTCGGCGGCGAGGAGAGCACCCTCACCGTGCGGGCCTACCCGCGGACCGCCGGGCCCGATCTGGCACGTACGGCCACCGCCTCGTCGTCCGGCGACGAGACCCCGGACTTCCCGGCGGACGCCGCTTCGGACGGCGACCCGGCCACCCGCTGGTCGTCCCCGGCCGAGGACGGCGCCTGGTGGCAGGCGGAACTGGCGGAGCCCGCCAGGATCGGGCAGGTGGTGCTGCGGTGGCAGGACGCGTACGCCTCCCGCTACCGCATACAGGTCTCCGCGGACGGCCGCACCTGGCGCACGGCGGCGACCGTCCGGGACGGCAAGGGCGGACGCGAGTCCGTTCGCATGGACGCGAAGGACACCCGCTTCCTCAGGGTCCAGGGCGACACCCGCGGTACCGAGTTCGGCTACTCGCTCTGGTCGGTGGAGGCGTACGCCGTCGAGGACAGCCCTTAGAGGAGCTCACAAAATGGGCGCCTCCGAGGACTGCCCCGGGGACGACAAAGGCCCGGGTCCTCAGGCTGAGATGCCATCGATCCGGGCCATCGCGTCGTCCGCGCCGAAGGGTTGCAAGTACGGCAGCCAGCGCGGGTCCCGGTGCCCCGTCCCGATGATCCGCCAGGCGAGTCCCGTCGGCGGGGCGGGCTGCTGGTGCAGCCGCCAGCCGAGCTCCGGCAGATGCCGGTCGGCCTTGACGTGGTTGCAGCGGCGGCAGGCCGCCACCACGTTGTCCCAGGCGTGCTGTCCGCCTCGGCTGCGGGGAATGACATGGTCGACGCTGGTCGCGGCGGCGCCGCAGTACATGCAGCGCCCGCCGTCCCTGGCGAAGAGCGCACGGCGGGTCAGTGGAACGGGCCCCCGGTAGGGAACCCGTACGAACCGCTTCAGGCGGACGACGCTCGGGGCTGGGATGGCGCGGGTGGCGCTGTGCATGAGGGCGCCTGACTCCTCAAGGCAGATGGCCTTGTTCTCCAGGACGAGGACGAGCGCGCGGCGGAGCGGTACGACGCCGAGCGGCTCGTACGACGCGTTGAGAACCAGGACATGCGGCACGGTGGATGCCTCCTTGTACGCCGGCGGCGCGTGGCTCGCGCCGGGACGATCCGATCTCAGTCTCTCCTCATGCCTGGTCAATCCGCCACCACGTGCGGGTAACGGGCCGGAAGGATTTTCCCGGGTGCCTGCCGCCCGCACGGCCCGAAAGCGCCGGAACAGGTGCTCAAGAGGCCGTTGCCTGAGCGGCCCCGGGATCGATGTGCGATCGGCCACACCGGGCCTCGCACCCGTTCCCGGAACCGGTTGCCCCTTCCATATCCCCGGGTGAGACGTGTCTCGTCCCTCCGTCACTGCAACGGAGCACTCCCGATGCCCCGTTAGTGTGGTTGGTCAGCCCACGTCCATCTGGAGGTTCCGCCGTGTCCCTGTCCGCCCTGTTGGCCGCAGCCCCGTCACCCGAGCCCGGCGGCTCGCTGGACGAAGCCGCCAAGCAGGCCGGCAACGCCGCGGGCTGGGTGGAGGAGAACTGGTCCACCTGGCTGAACACCGGTCTGCGCATCCTCCTCATCGCGGTCATCGCGGTCATGTTGCGCATCGCGATCCGCCGTGCTCTCACCAAACTCATCGAGCGGATGAACCGCAGCGCCCAAGCCGTCGAGGGCACCGCCCTCGGCGGCCTGCTGGTCAATGCGGAACGCCGCCGTCAGCGCTCCGAGGCCATCGGGTCCGTACTCCGTTCGGTCGCTTCGTTCCTGATCCTCGGTACGGCCGCCCTGATGATCCTGGGCGCCTTCAAGATCGATCTGGCGCCACTGCTCGCCTCCGCCGGTGTCGCCGGTGTGGCACTCGGTTTCGGTGCGCGCAACCTCGTCACCGACTTCCTCTCCGGTGTCTTCATGATCCTTGAGGACCAGTACGGCGTCGGGGACACCGTCGACGCGGGCGTCGCCTCCGGTGAGGTCATCGAGGTCGGTCTGCGGGTCACCAAGCTGCGCGGTGACAACGGTGAGATCTGGTACGTCCGCAACGGCGAGGTGAAGCGGATCGGCAACCTCAGCCAGGGCTGGTCGACCGCCGGGGTGAATGTGCAGGTACGCCCCACGGAGGACCTCGACCGGGTACGTACGGTGATCACCGAGGCCGCAGGGATGATGGCCAAGGAGGACCCGTGGAACGAGCGCCTGTGGGGTCCGGTGGAGATCCTCGGGCTGGACTCCGTGCTCCTGGACTCGATGACGGTCCGGGTGACGGCGAAGACGATGCCGGGCAAGTCGCTGAGCGTGGAGCGCGAGCTGCGCTGGCGGATCAAGCTGGCCTTCGACGAGGCGGGCATCCGGCTGGTCGGTGGCGTGCCGGCCCAGCCGGACGAGCCGTCGGCGGCGGACCCGACCGCCGGGATGGCTGCCCCGTCCGCGTACGCGTCGACGACATCCCCGCAGTCGCTGGCCGCGACGCCCATCACGCCGCCGAATCTGGCCAAGTAACACCACGGAACCACGGGCGCCCCGCCCGGCCCCTGAGGGCCGGCGGGGCGCCCTTCGGCGTGAAACGGGGGTTGAGCGGCAGGGGTGCGGCGATTGACACCGGGACGGGCCCCGGGCCGCAGCACAGGAGGTCAGGGCCGGGAGGCAGTTCTTTCCATGCCCGCCCGAGGGATACCGGGTGGCCGGGCCCGGGCAGCGCTCGCGCCCACCCGCCCCGCGGACGGCACGATCGGACTCGGCGCGCCACCGGTCGAACCGCTCCCGCCCACACCCGCCGATGCGGGCCCGCCTCGGCCCGAAAGCGCCTTCTCCGGCTCCCCTGATAACGCTTTGGTTGCCACCGGCGCTCTGCCCATTGACGGGTCGGTGACGTGCGCCATACCGTCCTCTCATCAAATAGGAAACTTTCCTAACAGAGGGCGGGTGCAGCACACATGGCCGGAACGACACCGGGAACCCCCCGCGTCCTGCGGGCCATGAACGACCGGGCCGCCCTCGATCTGCTGTTGGAACACGGCCCCCTCTCCCGGACCAGGATCGGGAAGCTGACGGGCCTCTCCAAGCCCACCGCCTCGCAGCTGCTGGCCCGTCTGGAGGCGGCCGGTCTGGTCGTCGCCACCGGCACCGTCGCGGGACGGCCCGGCCCCAATGCCCAGCTGTACGCGGTGAACGCCCGTGCCGCCCATGTAGCCGGTCTCGATGTGAACGCCCACCGGATCGTCGCCGCCGTCGCCGATGTGACCGGCGAGACGGTCGGCGAGTTCGAGCTGCGCACCCCCGGGCGGCGCGCCGACAGTGTGGTGCGGCAGGTGGCGGACGCGCTGGACGGCGCGGTCAAGGATGCCGGGCTGACCCGCTCCGACGTGCACCGTGTCGTCATCGGCACGCCGGGCGCCTTCGACCCCGGTACCGGGCGGCTGCGGTACGCCTCCCACCTGCCCGGCTGGCACTCCCCCACCCTGCTCGACGAACTGGCCGCCTTCCTGCCGATGCCGGTCGAGTACGAGAACGACGTGAACCTCGTCGCGATGGCCGAGCAGCGGCTCGGCGCGGCGCGCGGCCACGACGACTTCGTCCTGCTGTGGAACGAGGAGGGGCTCGGCGCCGCCCTGGTCATCGGCGGACGGCTGCACCGCGGCTTCACCGGCGGCGCCGGTGAGGTCGGTTTCCTGCCGGTGCCCGGTGTCCCGCTGGCCCGTCAGGTCACCAAGGCGAACTCGGGCGGCTTCCAGGAGCTGGCGGGCGCCCAGGTGCTGTCCCGGCTGGCCGGGGAGCTCGGCATCGACGACGAACTGACCCGCGCCACCGGTACCCATCACGAGATCGGGGCCGGCCTGATCACCCGGGCCGCCGCGGCCGCGGAGCAGGGCGAGGACGGCCCGTACGCCCGGCTCCTCGATCTGTTCGCCACCGGCCTCGCGACCGGTCTGGCCTCCATGGTCGCCGTACTCGACCCCGAACTCGTGGTGCTCTCCGGTGAGTTGATCGCCTCAGGCGGGGAACCGCTGCGCGCCCGGGTGCAGGGCGAGCTCGCCGAACTGGCGGCCTCCCGGCCCCGGCTGATCATCGGTGACGTCACGCGCAGGCCCGTACTGCGCGGGGCGCTGGAGAGCGCCCTCATCACCACCCGCGACGAAGTCTTCGACACGTCGCGCTGACCGCCCGCCCTTCGCACGTCCGTCCCTTCCTTGCCCCAACTCCTCACCGGGAGACACCGCCATGTCCGGAAACCGCCGGAAGACGGCCACCGCGCTCGCCGCGACCGCCGCGATATCCCTTCTCGTCTCCGCCTGTACCGGTCAGAGCAGCTCCGGTGCCCACGATGACGCGTCCAAGGAGACGACCATCAACTTCTGGCACGGCTGGAGTGCCCCGAACGAGGTCAAGGGAATTCAGGCAACCGTCGACGCCTTCGAGAAGGCGCACCCCAACATCCATGTGAAGGTCGTCGGCAACATGACCGACGACAAGATCAACCAGGCACTGCGGGCGGGCGGGTCCAAGGCCCCGGACGTGGTCTCCTCGTTCACCACGAACAATGTGGGCAAGTTCTGCTCGTCCAAGGCGCTCGTCGACCTGAATTCCTTCCTGAAGAAGGACGGGATCGACGCGGAGACGACGTTCCCGAAGGCGATGAACGAGTACACCCAGTTCAACGGGGTCCGCTGCACCCTGCCGCTGCTCGGGGACGCGTACGGGCTGTACTACAACAAGGACGCCTTCAAGGCCGCGGGTATCACTTCCCCGCCGAAGACCTGGTCGGAACTTGCCGCGGACGCAAAGAAACTGACGAAGACCAAGGGCGACTCGTACGAGCAGCTCGGCTTCATGCCGAACTACCACGGTTACGAGTCGACGACCGAGCACTACCTCGGCGGCTGGAGCCCGACGTACTTCGACGGCGACGGCAAGTCGAACATCGCCAAGGACCCGGCGTTCGCGTCGATGCTGACCACGCAGAAGAAGCTGGTCGACGACCTGGGCGGCTACGCGAAGCTGGAGAAGTTCCGCACCACGTTCGGTGACGAGTGGGGCGCCAAGCACCCGTTCCACACGGGCCAGGTGGCCATGCAGCTGGACGGCGAGTGGCGGCTCGGCATGGCCGAGGACACCGAGCCGAAGTTCGAGATCGGCGTGGCCCCGATGCCCGTCGCCGACGACGAGGCCGACACGTACGGCAAGGGCTACCTGACCGGCACCATCGCGGGCATCGCGGCCACCTCCGCCAAGCAGAACGCGGCGTGGGAGCTGGTGAAGTTCATGACGACCGACACCGACGCGGTGGTCGACTTCGCCAACGCCATTCACAACGTTCCGTCCACGCTGGCGGCGCTGAAGTCGCCGAAGCTGAAGTACGACCCGCGGTTCAAGACCTTCCTGGACATCGCCGCGAACCCGCAAAGCACCACCACCCCGCCCTCGGTGAACGGCGGCGCGTACCTGGTGTCCCTGCAGAACCTCGGATTCGACATCGAGAAGGGCAAGCAGAAGGACATCGAGGCGGGTCTGGAGAAGACCGCCGAGGAAATCGACGCGGCGATCGCACAGGCGAAGTAGAACCGCGATGAGCACGTACACACTCCGTTCGAAGCGCCGCCGCGCGGCGCTCCGGACGGCGGCCTTCATGTCGCCGTGGCTGATCGGGTTCTGCGTCTTCTTCGCCTACCCGCTGATCTCCACGCTCTATTTCTCCTTCACCCAGTACGACGGCTTCGCACCCCCGAAGTTCGACGGGCTGAAGAACTGGTCGTACGTCTTCAACGAGTACACGTTGTTCTGGCCCGCCCTGCGGAACACGCTGTGGCTGGTCGTGGTCATGGTCAGCTGCCGGGTCGTCTTCGGTCTCGGCGTCGGTCTGCTGATCACCCGGATCAAAACGGGTACGGGCGTCTTTCGGACCCTGTTCTACCTGCCGTACCTGGCGCCGCCGGTCGCGGCGACCCTGGGCTTCGTCTTCCTGCTCAACCCGGGTACGGGGCCGGTCAATTCACTCCTCGGTGAGCTGGGGCTGCCCACGCCGGGCTGGTTCACCGACGCCGCCTGGTCCAAGCCGGCCCTGACCGCGCTCGCGGTCTGGGGGGTGGGCGACCTGATGGTGATCTTCATGGCCGCACTGCTCGACGTGCCCAAGGAGCAGTACGAGGCGGCGGAGCTGGACGGGGCGACCGCGTACCAGCGGTTCCGCTTCGTCACGCTGCCGAACATCTCACCGATCGTGATGTTCGCCGTGGTCACCGGGATCATCCAGACGATGCAGTACTACACCCAGCCGCTCGTGGCCGGAAAGGTCGCCTCGGGGGTGATGGGCGGCTCCGGGCAGCAGTTCGAACCGGGCTATCCCGACAAGTCGACACTGACGCTTCCGCAGCTCGTCTACAACCTCGGTTTCCAGCGTTTCGACTACGGCTCCGCCTGTGTGGTCGCGCTCGTTCTCTTCGTACTCGCCATGGCGTTCACCGCACTGCTGATGCGGCGCCGCAGCGGGCTGATCCAGGCAGGTGAGTGACGTGGCGCAGGCTCTCGACACCCTCAAGGCCACCGACCCGTCGGCCGGACCGGTCACCCCGGCCGAGCGCGTCGCACGCCGCAAGGCGCTGCTGAACTGGATCGCCGTGCACGCGCTCGGCGTCGCGGCCGCGCTCTTCTTCGTGCTGCCGTTCGTCTTCCTGTTCCTCACCTCTGTGATGAGCGACCAGCAGGCGCTGACCCGGGATCTGTGGCCGCACCCCTTCGAGTGGAGCAACTACCGCAAGGTGTTCGACACCCCGGGCTTCCTGACCTGGTGGAAGAACACCCTGCTGTACGCGGGGCTCGGCACCGTCCTCACAGTCGTGTCGTCGCTGCCCGTGGCGTACGCGCTCGCCAAGTTCCGCTTCCGCGGCCGGCATCTGTCTCTGATGCTCGTCATCTCGATGATGATGCTGCCGCCGCAGGTCGTCGTCATCCCGATGTATCTGTTCTGGGCGAAGCAGCTGGACATGTCCGGCACGCTCTGGCCGCTGATCATCCCGATGGCCTTCGGCGACGCGTTCTCCATCTTCCTGCTGCGGCAGTTCCTGCTGACCATCCCGAACGAGTACCTCGACGCGGCGAAGGTCGACGGCTGCGGCGAACTGCGCACCCTGCTCAAGGTGGTGCTGCCGATGGCCAGGCCGGGTATCGCCGCCGTCGCACTGTTCCAGTTCTTCTACGCCTGGAACGACTACTTCGGTCCGCAGATCTACGCCTCCGAGAACCCGGCCGCCTGGACCCTCAGTTACGGCCTGGAATCCTTCAAGGGCGCACACCACACCGACTGGAACCTGACCATGGCCGCGACCGTACTGGTCATGGCCCCCGTGATCCTCGTGTTCTTCCTCGCTCAGAAGGCATTTGTCGAGGGCGTCACACTGACCGGAGTAAAGGGCTGACCTATGAAGCTCGCAGTAGTTGGTGGCGGGTCCACCTACACCCCTGAACTGATCGACGGATTCGCCCGGCTGCGGGACACGCTGCCCATCGAGGAGCTCGTGCTCGTCGACCCGGCGGCCGACCGTCTCGACCTCGTCGGCGGTCTCGCCCAGCGGATCTTCGCCAAGCAGGGCCACCCGGGGCGGATCATCACCACCTCGGACATCGACGCGGGCGTCGCCGACGCCGACGCGGTCCTGCTGCAGTTGCGCGTGGGCGGCCAGGCCGCCCGCAATCAGGACGAGACATGGCCGCTGGAGTGCGGCTGCATCGGCCAGGAGACCACCGGGGCCGGCGGCCTCGCCAAGGCGCTGCGCACCGTCCCGGTCGTCCTCGACATCGCCGAGCGGGTCCGTCGTACCAACCCCGACGCGTGGATCATCGACTTCACCAATCCGGTCGGGATCGTGACCCGGGCGCTGCTCCAGGCCGGCCACAAGGCCGTCGGTCTGTGCAACGTGGCGATCGGCTTCCAGCGGAAATTCGCCAGGCTGCTCGACGTCACCCCCGGTGAGGTGCACCTCGACCATGTCGGGCTCAACCACCTGACGTGGGAGCTCGGGGTGCGGCTCGGCGGCCCCGACGGCGAGAACGTCCTGCCGAAGCTGCTCGCCGAGCACGGCGACGCGATCGCCGGCGATCTGCGCATGCCCCGGGCGATCGTCGACCGGCTCGGCGTCGTCCCCTCGTACTACCTGCGGTACTTCTACGCCCACGACGAGGTCGTACGGGAGCTCGGCACCAAGCCGTCCCGGGCGGCGGAGGTCGCCGCGATGGAGAAGGAACTCCTCGCCATGTACGGCGACCCTGCGCTGGACGAGAAGCCCGCGCTGCTCGCCAAGCGCGGCGGCGCGTTCTACTCGGAGGCGGCCGTGGACCTGGCGTCCTCGCTGCTGGGCTCGGGCGGCTCGGCGGTGCAGGTCGTCAATACGTACAACAAGGGGACGCTGCCGTTCCTGCCGGACGACGCGGTGATCGAGGTGCAGGCCCGGGTCGACGGCACGGGGGCGACGCCGCTCGCCGTGCCGGAGCTGGACCCGCTGTACGCGGGGCTGATCGCCAACGTGACGGCGTACGAGGACCTCGCCCTGGAAGCCGCCTTGCGCGGCGGCCGGGACCGGGTGTTCAAGGCGCTGCTCGCCCACCCCCTGATCGGCCAGTTCGAGTACGCCGAGGCGCTCACCGACAAGCTGATCGCGCACAACCGGGAGCACCTCGCGTGGGCGTGAACGCTGCGGTCCTCGCCATCGACGCGGGGAACAGCAAGACCGATGTGGCCCTGATCGGACCGGACGGAACGCTGCTGAGCGCCGTACGCGGAGGCGGCTTCCAGCCGCCGGCCGTCGGCATCGACGTGGCCGTGGACGTCCTGGCCTCGGCGATCGGCGAGGCGCTGGCGAAAGCGCGGGCGTTCAGCGAGCCCGTGGACTCCGTCGCGCATGTGTCGGCGTGTCTGGCCAATGCCGATCTCCCGGTCGAGGAACAGGCGCTCGCCGCGGCGCTGCGGGCCCGTGACTGGGGCCGCACGGTGGAGGTCCGCAACGACACGTTCGCGATACTGCGTGCCGGGGTCGACGAGCCCCGGGGCGTGGCCGTCGTCTGCGGTGCGGGGATCAACTGTGTCGGCATGGTGCCGGACGGGCGGACCGCGCGCTTCCCCGCCATCGGCCGGATCTCCGGTGACTGGGGCGGCGGTTCGGGGCTCGCCGAGGAGGCCATGTGGTTCGCCGCGCGGGCCGAGGACGGGCGCGGCGAACCGACCGAACTGGCGCGCACCCTGCCCGCGCACTTCGGGCTCGACTCGATGTACGCGCTGATCGAGGCGCTGCACCTGGGACACATCGAGTTCGAGCGGCGGCACGAGCTGACGCCGGTGCTGTTCGCGACCGGTGCGGCCGGGGACCCGGTGGCGCGCGGTCTCGTGCACCGGCTGGCGGAGGAGGTCGTCGCGATGGCGTCGGTCGCGCTGACCCGCCTCGGGCTGCTGGACGAGGAGGCACCGGTGGTCCTGGGCGGCAGCGTGCTGGCGGCGCGCCACCCGCAGCTGGACGACCGGATCGCCGAGCTCCTCGCGGCACGCGCGCCGAAGGCGGTGGTCCGGGTCGTGCAGGAGCCGCCGGTGCTGGGTGCCGGACTGCTGGGGCTGGACCACACGGGGGCTGCGCCGGAGGTGCACAGCAGGCTGCGTGCGCAGTACGGCTGACACCTCGACAGACGGGCACCGAGGAGGCGTCCTGCAGCGATCAGGCCGCAGGACGCCCCTTGCGTAAGGGAACCGATCAGTTGTCCCGAACGTGTTCATGGGTGGGGAGATCGGTCCGCTTCGGGGATTGCTCCGCCGATTCGTCTTGATCGGCGGCGCCTGCCTTGATCGAATGCGTGGTGCATCGTGGGCCGATGCACGATCCAGGCGTTCCTGGTGTGGATGTCGGTCCCTGCGGCCATACTTCTGGCCGGGTGCCAGTCCTCTGATCGGCCGGGGGAACGGCCACCGTCAGCGATCGAGGGGGAGGTCACGTGACATACCCGCCGAATGTACGCACGGCGCCGGACCACGTGCCGGCCCAGCCGCCCGTGCCCGCTTCCGTGCCCGCGCCGCAGGGTGGCGCCTGGTCCGAGCCGGCGGCGCGGCTGCGCGCCGCGGCGACGACCGAGCCGGGCAGGCTCCAGATCATCGGGGCCGTACTGGCGGCGCTCGTCGTCGCGTTCGGGGCCGTGACGGCGATCGAGGTCTCCGACCGGGCGGCCGCCACCGACGACGTGGTGAGCCGCAGTCAGCCGCTGAGCGCCGAGGCGGCGAGCATCTACCGCTCCCTGGCCGATGCCGACACCGCCGCGGCCAGCGGGTTCCTGGCGGGGGCGCAGGAACCGCGCGACGTCCGCGAGCGGTACGAGAAGGACATCGAGGACGCGTCCCGACTGCTGGTGAAGGCGGCGTCCACCACGGACGCCACGTCGCCGTCCGGCCAGGAGATCGCCACGCTCAACCAGGAACTCCCGCGGTACACCGGCCTGGTCGAGCGGGCCCGCGCCAACAACCGGCAGGGGCTGCCGCTGGGCGGCGCCTACCTCCGGTACGCGAACCAGAAGATGTCCAAGGAGCTCCTCCCCGCCGCCGAGCGCCTCTACACGGCGGAGACCGGACGGCTCGACCAGGACTACGACTCCGCGCGAGCCTGGCCGTTCTTCTCGCTGGGTCTCGGTGTCGTCGCGCTGGGCGCGCTGTTCTGGGCGCAGCGGCGCAACTACCGCAGGACGAACCGGGTCTTCAATCACGGGCTGCTCGCCGCGACCGCCGCGTCCACCGTGCTGATGCTGTGGCTGGCGGTCGGACACACGGTCGCACGCACCGAACTGCAGGACGCCGATGTGCACGGGCAGCAGTCGCTCGATGTGCTCAACCAGGCACGGATCAACTCGCTGAAGGCACGCGCCAATGAGCTCCTGACCGTGGTCGCCCGCGGCGCGGTGCTCACCGCCGACGGCAGGAACGACAAGTACGAGACCGACTACACCACGGGCATGAAGGCCCTCGGCGATGAGCTGGGGAAGGCCGGGAAGCTCGCCGACGACTCCCAGGGGAGCGGGCCGGTGGCGAACGCCATCAGCGGTGTCTCCGAGTGGCAGACCCGCCACCGGACCGCCCGCAAGACCGACGACAACGGCGACTACGAGGGCGCGCTGAAGCAGATCATCGGGGCGAAGGACTCCACCGGGGAGTCCTTCAACCGGGTGGACGACGCACTGGAGCAGGCACTCGCCCATGAACAGGGCGAGTTCACCCGGGCCGCGAAGGACGGGCGCGGGGCGCTCGGCGGGCTGCCGGCCGGGGCGGCGGCTCTCGCCGCGCTGGCCGCGGTCGCCGCGATCATCGGGGTCAACCGCAGGCTGTCGGAGTACCGGTGAGAGGGGGAACGATGACCAGGACAGGTTCCACCCGGGCCCGACTGCGCGGCTGGGGCGGGGTGACGGGGATGGCCGTGGCCTGCGCGGTGACGGCCTCGCTCACCCTGCTGCCGCTCTCGCACGGCGGCATCGACTCCTTCGGCGTCGGTGTCTCCGGGCCGGGTACGGCGACGGCGGTGCCCGCCCGGGCCGACGACTGCAAGGACCCGGAGGCGAGCCTGCAGCCGTCGAGCGCCGACGGACCGAGCATCGCGAAGATCAAGGCGCGCGGGAAGCTGATCGCCGGGGTCGACCAGAACAGTTTTCGCTGGGGCTACCGCAATCCGGAGACGGGCAGGCTCGAAGGCTTCGACATCGATCTGGTGCGGGCCATCGCGCAGGACATCCTGGGCGACCCCGACAAGGTGATCTTCCGGGCGATCCCCACCAACCAGCGCATCGCCGCCCTGGAGAACGACAAGGTCGACGTCGTCGTGCGAACGATGACGATCAACTGCGGCCGGCTCGACCAGGTTTCCTTCTCCACCGCCTACTTCCAGGCCGGGCAGCAGGTCCTCGCACCGAAGGACTCACCGATCACGGGATACGACAAGTCCCTGGCCGGCAAGCGGGTCTGCACCGCGGAGGGCTCCACGGCCTACGAGGCGCTGGAGAAACAGTCCTTCGGTGCGGTCTTCAAGGACGAGCACGACGGCACGGAGGCGGACGAGGACCGGCTCACCGTCCCCAACCAGCTGGACTGCCTGGTCCGGCTGCAGCTGGGCGAGGTCGACGCGGTGGTCACGGACAACGCGCTGGCGGCGGGCCAGGCCGCCCAGGATCCGGCCGTCGTCCTCAAGGGCGACAAGCCGTTCACCACCGAGTACTACGGCGTGGCCACGAAGCACGGCGCGAACGACCTGGTGGCCCGGGTCAACCAGGTGCTGGTCGATTACCGCAGGGGTGGTGCGGACAGCCCCTGGATGGTGTCGTACCGGAAGTGGCTGGCGACCGGACTGCCCGGCATCACGGCGCCGCCTGCGCCCAAGTACCGGAGCAATTAGTCCTTGATCCCGCCGGGTCCGCCCGACGGGGAGAGCGAAGAGGTGATCGATGGGCGTCGCGGGCCCCTTCCCCGGCTATGCGGGGAGGCCCCCCGGCCCGGTCATGGACCGGGACGAGGCGGACCGTGCGCTGGCCCGGCTCGGCGCGGAGCACGAGGCGATCGAGACCTCGCTCCTCGCCCTGCAGGACCATGCGGGCCGCCGGCTCCTGGAGGGCGCCGATCTGACCGGTGTCACCAAGGAGCGCTGGGCCGCCACCGAGCAGTCGATCACGCTGCTGTGGGGGTATTTCGACGCCTACGCCGGGGCGATCGACGCGGCACGTGAGATACGGGCCAGGCGTCGCTCCCCCAACCGTGACGACCTGCTGGCGCTGACCGAACTTCTGCGCGGCCAGGGCGTCACGGTGGCGTCCACCGCCACCCGGCCCGATCCGTCGATCACCGGTCCGGCCAAACTCTCCGAGCGGTTCACGCTGGAGGAGCTGGTCGCCCGGATGAACGAGCTGTATGCGCGCTCACTGGACATGGTCGTCGCCTCCGACTCCGTATGGTCCGCGCTGCCCGCCCGGATAGATCTGCTCGCCGCCGAGCTGCGCCGGACTCGTTCGCTGGCGCACTCCGTCGGCGTACGTCCCGGGGAGCACCCGGCGGGCGACGACCTGGAGTCGATCACCCATGAGCTGGCCACGCTGCGGGTCCAGGTGATCTCCGACCCGCTGGCGTTCTGGCTGCCGGGCCCCGGCAGCGCGGCGCCCGGCGGCGGACGTCCGGACACGACGCGCTACGACCGGGCGGCCCGCGCACTGGACGACGTGCGGCGGGAGATCGAGGCGGTGCTCGCGGTCCGCCAGGACGCCGAGCAGCGCCTGGTCCACCTGCGCGACCTGCTCTCCCGCGCGGACCGCACGCTGGCCGAGGCCCGGTCGGCGCGCGGCGAGGTGCTGGCGAAGATCGCCGCGACCGAGGTGCCCGCGGTCAGCGGTCCGCCGACCGCACTGCAGGAGCGGCTGGCCACTGCGTCGGAGTACCGCAGGCACGCCCAGTGGCACCGGCTCTCCCCGCTGCTGGACTCGCTGGAGCGGGAGGCGGAGGACGAGCTGCTGCGGGCCCGCGAGTCGCTGTCGGCGGTCACCGCGCCGCTGGCGGTCCGGGCGGAGCTGCGTGGCCGGCTGGACGCGTACAAGGCGAAGGTCGCCCGGCACGGGCTGGCGGAGGACCCGGTGCTGATCGAGCGGTACGACGCGGCGCGCCGGATGCTGTGGAGCGCCCCGTGCGATCTGCGGGTCGCGGGGCAGGCGGTGCTGCGCTATCAGGAGGCGGTGGCGGAACTGCTCGACGTCCGACGGACGTCCGCACCGGAGGACCGGCGATGAGTACGCGTAGGCGTGCGTGCAAGGTGAACGGGCCGCTGCGGCGGCGGGGCGAACAGGGGGACCGACCATGAGTACGCAGTGCCAGCGCCCCGCGTGCGAAGGCAATTACGAGGACATGGGCGGCGGTGAGCTGTACTGCGACACCTGCGGTCTGGCCCCGGTCGTCTCACCGATGGGGTCTTCCCTGTTCGAGCGCGGCCGAGAACTCGGGGATGGCATGGTGAGCTCGCCGCCCACGGGCATCGCGGTCGGCAAGGGGGGCAACAGCAGTTCGGCGCGAAGCAGTTCACGGTCATCGTCCCGGGCGTCGTCGCGCTCCTCGTCCCGCTCGTCGACCTCGCGGCGTTCGGTCTCGGGGCGGCTCTCACGGTCCCTGTCGGGGACCTCCACGGCCCGCTCGGTGTCGGTGCGTTCCTCCGGCGCGTCGTCGGGCGCTTCCGGGCGCAATCGGCTGGGCGCCGGTCTGGTGCAGGTGCCGGACGTGCCGCGGCCCGACCCGCATTCCGCGGTGATGGAGAACCCGGAGGTGCCGGAGCGGAAGCGGTTCTGTTCGCGTTCCGACTGCGGGGCCCCGGTGGGACGGTCGCGCGGCGAACGACCGGGACGCACCGAGGGGTTCTGCACCAAGTGCGGCCACCCGTACTCCTTCGTACCGAAGCTGCAGGGTGGCGACATCGTGCACGGCCAGTACGAGGTGGCGGGCTGTCTGGCGCACGGCGGGCTCGGCTGGGTCTATCTCGCGGTGGACCGTGCTGTCTCGGACCGCTGGGTGGTCCTCAAGGGGCTGCTGGACACCGGCGACCAGGACGCCATGGCGGCCGCGATCTCGGAGCGCCGCTTCCTCGCCGAGATCGAGCACTCCAATATCGTCCGGATCTACAACTTCGTCGAGCACCTCGACCAGCGCACCGGTTCGCTCGACGGCTACATCGTGATGGAGTACGTCGGCGGCAAGGCGCTCAAGGAGATCGCGAACGAACGCCGCACCCCGGCGGGGAAGCGGGATCCGCTGCCCGTCGAGCAGGCGTGCGCGTACGGCATCGAAGCGCTGGAGGCGCTCGGTCATCTGCACAGCCGCAATCTGCTGTACTGCGACTTCAAGGTCGACAACGCGATCCAGACCGAGGACCAGCTGAAGCTGATCGACATGGGCGCGGTGCGCAGGATGGACGACGAGGAGTCGGCCATCTACGGCACGGTGGGGTACCAGGCGCCGGAGGTCGCGGAGGTCGGACCGTCGGTCGCCTCCGATCTGTACACGGTGGCGCGGACGCTCGCGGTGCTCACCTTCGACTTCCAGGGGTACACGAACGTCTTCGTGGACTCGCTGCCGGACCCGGACAACATCGAGGTGTTCCGGACGTACGAGTCGTTCTACCGGCTCCTGGTCCGGGCCACGGACCCGGATCCGGCGCGGCGGTTCGCCTCGGCGTCGGAGATGGCGGAGCAGCTGACGGGGGTGTTGCGGGAGGTCGTGGCGTTGCAGACGGGGCGTCCGCGGCCGGCCCTGTCGACGCTGTTCGGTACGGAACTACGGGTGACGGACACGAAGTTGTTCGCCGAGCTGACGGGCGATGTGTCGCGGCTCGGGGTACGGGCGGAGCCGGCCGGGCGGCGGAAGGGGAAGGGGTCGGGGTCGGGGTCGGGTGGATCCGGGGTTCCGGTCGCAGCGGCTCTGGCCGCCAGGACTCCGGCTGCGCCGGAGGCGGTGGGGCACGCGGTGCCGAGTGTGCCGGGGCAGCGGACTCCGGGGGCTGCCCCGCTGTCGGCGCCTCCCACGCACGTCCGGGGCGGTAACGGAACCCCGGCCGCCCTCCCGTACGCGCAGACCCGGGCGACCGTTCCGGCACCGCGGCCGGCGCCCGCCGATCCGGGCACGCTCCCGGGGACGTACGCCTCGGCCGGCCCCCGGCTGGCCGGGCTCGACGCACGGGCCACCTCACTCGCGCTGCCCGTCCCCCGGGTCGACGCGAGCGACCCCAATGCGGGATTCCTCGCCGGCGTGATGACGTCCGCACCCTCCGAACTGATTGCCGCACTGCAGTCGGTTCCCGCCGCCTCGTTGGAGACCCGGCTGCGCGAGCTGCGCGCCCGCCTGGAGCTGAACGAACCCGGGGCCGCCGTACAGACGCTGACGGGTCTGGAGGCGCTGCACGCGGACGACTGGCGGGTCGTCTGGTACCGCGGGATCACCTCGCTGGTGACCGGGGACAACGCGACGGCCGCGCTGTCGTTCGACGCGGTCTACGACGCGTTCCCCGGGGAACCCGCGCCCAAGCTGGCGCTGGGCATCTGTGCGGAGGTCCTCGGCCAGCTGGACAACGCCGCCGAGTACTACCACCTGGTGTGGACGACCGATCCGAGCTTCGTCAGCGCCGCGTTCGGTCTGGCCCGGGTGCAGATCGCCGCCGGGGACCGGGCCGGGGCCGTGCGGACGCTGGAGTCCGTGCCCGAGGCGTCGATCCACTACACGGCGGCCCGGGTCGCCGCCGTGCGGGCCCGGCTGCGCGAGCGCGCCCCGCACGAGCCGCTGATCGCCGATCTGACGGCGGCCGCCGACCAGGTGACCGGGCTGCAGAATTTCGGGCTGGACGCGGTGCGCCGCGAGCAGTTGTCGACGGAGGTGCTGGGGACGGCGCTGGACTGGGTACTCTCCGGGAGTCCCACGGCCCAGCCGACGACTCCGCAGTCGCCGTCGCAGTCGCATGGGCCTGCCGGGCCGAGAATGCTGCTCGGCAGTGAGTTGGACGAACGCGGCCTGCGTTTCGGCCTGGAGCGTTCGTACCGGATGCTCGCCCGGCTTGCACAGCGCGGCGACGAGAGGATCGAACTGGTGGAGCGGGCCAACCGTTTCCGCCCCCGGACGTGGGTGTGAAGATGTCGCGGATGCACCAGGAGACCGCCTTGTCGAGGTGTCCCAACTGCGAGGAGCCGCTGGAATCGGGCGACCTGTTCTGCGGCGCGTGCGGGTACGACCTGTCGGTCGTACCCGCGCCGCCGGAAGACCGCCCGACCGTCGCGATCACCGTGCCGGTGACCGGTGCGCACGGGACCGGTGCGCCGGTGGCCGGTCCGGGCGGGCACACCGCGGCGGCCTCCGATTCGGTGGAGTGGTCGGCCGCGTCCGCCGCCGACCGGTCGGAGCCGTCCGGCCAGGCCGGTCCGCCCGCCGGAGTCCGTTTCGACTCGCCGGGCGGATCGGACGACTTCGAACTGGCCGCGCCCGCGGCACCCGTCGCTCCCGATCCCCGTACCACCGGCGCCGCCCCGGAGCAGGAACGCACGGCGGGCACCAAGCTGTGCGTGGCCTGCCGCGCCGGTCATGTCGACACCGACGGCTACTGCGAGAACTGCGGCCACGCCCAGCCCCGCGAGCGCGACCACATGGAGCAGGAGCTCGGTTCGGTGGCGGCCGTCAGCGATCGCGGTCTGCGCCATCACCGCAACGAGGACTCGTTCGCGGTGTCGACGACCGCCCTGCCGGACGGCTCCCCGGCCGTCGTCGCGATCGTCTGCGACGGCGTCTCCTCGGCGAGCCGCCCCGACGAGGCCTCGGCCGCCGCCGCGGCGGCGGCCAACGAGGCGCTGCTGGAGTCGCTGCCGCGCGGCGCCAACCCGCAGCAGGCGATGCACGACGCGATCGTCGCGGCGGCCGAGTCGGTCAACGCGCTGGCCCACGACGACGGCCGGGCCATGGAGCACGATCCGCACCACCACACGAACGCCCCGGCGTGCACCCTCGTCGGCGCGATCAGCGCCGGTGGGCTCCTGGTCGTCGGCTGGGTCGGCGACAGCCGCGTCTACTGGGTGCCGGACGACCGCACTCACCCTCCCGCACGCCTCACCGAGGACGACTCCTGGGCCGCGCAGATGGTGGCGGCGGGCCTGATGAACGAGGCGGAGGCGTACGCGGACGAGCGCGCCCACGCCATCACGGGCTGGCTCGGCGCCGACGCGTACGAACTGGAGCCGCACACCGCTTCGTTCAAACCGGACCGGCCGGGTCTGGTCGTGGTGTGCACGGACGGCCTGTGGAACTACGCGGAATCGGCGGCCGAGATGGCCGCCGCGGTACCGGCCGATGCGCACGAACGTCCGCTGCACGGCGCCCAGGTCCTGGTGGGTCACGCGCTGGACGGTGGGGGCCACGACAACGTAACAGTGGCTCTGCTGCCGTTCGCCGTGCCGTCACCAGGGGCAGGATCGGCGTAACGGCCCCACGTCCGGTACTGCCCGCGCCCTTGTCCGCTGCGACTTTTGCCAGCTCTGCCACCTCTGCCAGGAGCCGATCAGATGGCCAACTTCTCCAAGTCCCACGTGCCGCAGTTCTCCGTCGAGGTGTACCAGAACGAATATCTGCCGGAGGGCGGCCGCGAGGTCAACGCGATCGTCACGGTCACCTCGACCGGCGGCGGCACCACCGGTGGCGTTCCGCTGACCGGGGCGACTCTCTCGCCCGCGCGGCTGCCGGGCCAGGGGCCGAAAGCCGCTGTGGTGATCATGGTGGACTGCTCCGGTTCGATGGACTATCCGCCGACGAAGATGCGCAACGCCCGTGATGCGACGGCCGCGGCCGTCGACACCCTGCGTGACGGCACCTCGTTCGCCGTGGTCGGCGGTACGCACATCGCCAAGGAGGTCTATCCGGGCAACGGCCGCCTCGCCGTGGCCGACGCGCAGACCCGCGCCCAGGCGAAGGAGGCGCTGCGCCGGCTCAGCGCGGGCGGCGGTACGGCGATCGGAACCTGGCTGCGGCTGACCGACCGGCTGCTCGGCGCCGCCGACGTGGACATCCGGCACGGCATCCTCCTCACCGACGGCCGCAACGAACACGAGTCGCCGGAGGACCTGCGGGCCGCGCTCGATGCCTGTGCGGGCCGCTTCACCTGTGACGCCCGTGGTGTCGGAACCGACTGGGAGGTGAAAGAAGTCACAGCCATAGCCTCGGCACTGCTCGGCACGGCCGACATCGTCGCCGACCCGGCGGGGCTCGCCGCGGACTTCACGCAGATGATGGAGAACGCGATGGGCAAGGAGGTCGCGGACGTGGCGCTGCGCCTGTGGACGCCCGTCGGGGTCGAGATCAAGTTCGTGAAGCAGGTCGCGCCGACCGTCGCCGAACTGACCGACCGCCGCACCGAGGCGAGCCCGCGCGCCGGGGACTACCCGACCGGTTCCTGGGGTGACGAGTCCCGCGACTACCACGTGTGTGTACGGGTGCCGGAGGCCGGGATCGGGCAGGAGATGCTCGCCGCCCGCGTCTCGCTGATCCTCCCCGACCCGTCGGGCGCGGCGGCTCCGCAGGTCCTCTCGCAGGGCCTGGTACGGGCGGTGTGGACGGACGACATGGTGGCATCCACCTCGATCAATCCGCAGGTCGCGCACTACACCGGCCAGGCGGAACTGGCACAAGTCATCCAGCAGGGGCTCGATGCGCGCAAGTCGGGAGACTTCGACGGAGCGACGGCGAAACTCGGCCGTGCGGTGCAGCTGGCATCGGCGTCCGGGAACGAGGACACTGCGAAACTGCTTTCGAAGGTGGTCGACGTGGTCGATGCGGCGACAGGTACTGTGCGACTGAAGGCGAAGGTCGCGGAGGCCGACGAGATGACCCTCGAAACGCGCTCCACCAAGACCGTCCGCGTGAAGAAGTAACACGAGGGCCGCGCAGCTCAGCGACGTGGCGAAGCGATAAAAAAAATGACGGCCCCCGGGGCCGGACGAGGAGAGGAGGAAGCGCCGACATGCCGACCTGCCCGAACGGACACCAGTCGGGTTCCGAGGACTGGTGCGAGGTCTGCGGCCATCGCATGGCCGGGGCCGGCGCGCCTGCGGGTGCAGTCCCCCCGCCGCCTCCACCACCACCCGCGCCCGGATACGGCTACCCGCAGGGCCCGGGCTCCGGCGCCACCCAGCAGGCAGAGCTCTGCCCGCAGTGCCGCACCCCGCGTGAGGCGATGGCGCCGTTCTGCGAGGAGTGCCGCTGGAACTTCCTCACGAACACGGCGACGTCGTACACCCCGCTGGCCCCGCAGCCCGGCGGTCCGGGCGGGCCCGGCCCCGGCGGTCCGGTGCCCGGTCTGAACCTGCCGCCGGGCTTCCAGGCGCAGCAGGGGCCGCCCGCGCCGCCGCAGCAGCGCGACCCGTACGAGTACCAGAGCTCACGCCCCTCACAGGTGAACCGCCCGGCCGAGCCGCTCACCCCCGGGCCTCCGGCGCCGGGGGCGCAGCAGCCGCCACACGCGTTCCAGCAACAGGGCCCGCCGCCCCCGTCCTTCCAGCAGCAGGGTCCGCCTCCTGCGCCGTCGTTCCAGCAGCAGGGTCCGCCGCCTCCGCCTCCGTTCCAGCAGAGCGCGCCGCCCTCGTTCGAGCAGTCCGGCCCGCCCGCGCCGCCGCAGCCGCAGCCGCAGGCCACGGGTGACGACTGGATGCTGCCGCCGCCGTCGCAGCAGCAGGTGCCGGCGCAACAGCCGCTCCAGAACCAGGGCCCGAACCAGAACCAGGCGCCCGCGGGCTGGACGGCGGTCATCGCCCCGGACCGTGACTACTTCCTGGCGATGATGCAGCGCAGCGGCCCCGAGGCGACCGGGCTCAACCTGCCCGCGTACTCCCCGGAGCAGCGCCTGCCGCTCACCGGCAACCAGGTCACCATCGGCCGTCGCCGGCACAGCACCGGTGAGTCCCCCGACGTCGATCTGTCCGTGCCGCCGGAGGATCCGGGCGTCTCGCACCAGCACGCGGTGCTGGTGCAGCAGCCCGACGGCAGCTGGGCCGTGGTCGACCAGAACTCCACCAACGGCACGACGCTGAACGGCGCCGAGGACCCGATCCAGCCCTACGTCCCCGTACCGCTCCAGGACGGCGACCAGGTGCATGTCGGGGCGTGGACGACGATCACCATCCGCCGCGGCTGACCGGGTTTCTCAGCCGGCGATCAGTGGCCAGGCGTACGGCCCCTCGGGGTCGTCCAGCCAGGCCCACTGCCGCCCGTCCCGGAGGGTGATGCCGAACCTCTCCCGCTCGGGGCGCTTCTCGCGCTGCCAGAGGGAGAGGGCCTCACGCGGGTCGAGGGTGGTGCCGGTCAGCGTCTGCAGGAACCGGAACAACTCGTTCTCGGCCACCCGCCTCGGCACTCCGCCGGTGTGCGGGTGGCGCACCGGTGGCGGCGCCCCGCGCAGGGGCACGAAGTACGCGGGTGTGTGCAGGAACCGCCCCTCGGCATACGGGCCGTGCGGTGACGGGCATACCCGCAGCAGGATCAGACCGGTCGCGAACGGTGCCAGGATCCGCGCCTGAGGCCTGCACTGCGCCAGCCAGGCCTGCGGCACGGACGGCAGGGTGCAGGTCACGATGATCCGGTCGTACGGGCCCCGCTCGGGGCAACCCCGCGCCCCGTCCCCGGTGATCACCGTCGGGTGATAGCCCGCCGCCGACAGATGGTTGCGGGCCGACTCCGTGATCTCCGGGTCGAGGTCCATCGTGGTCACCGCGTCGTCGCCGAGGCGGTGGGCAAGCAGCGCGGCGTTGTAGCCGGTGCCCGCGCCGATCTCCAGAACGGTGTGGCCGTCCCGTATGTCCAGCTCTTCCAGCATCCGGGCCATCAGCGACGGCTGGCTGCTCGACGACACGAGTTCGCCGTCCCGGATCCGGGTGGCCAGTGCCCCGTCGGCGTACGCGCCGTGCAGCCACTGGGCCCGCCGGGCCGGGTCGGGGTCCTCGCACCAGAGCCGTTCGGGCCCGCTGGTTCCGGTCACGTAGTAGTACGGCACGAACAGATGGCGGGGCACCGCCTCGAACGCGGCACGCCAGGCGGGGTCCTCCAGCTCCCCGCCCGCGACGATCCCCCGCAGCATCGCCCGCCGGGCCTCGGCGCCGGCCGCCGCGAACTGATCCAGGTGTGGGCCCATACCTCCACTCTCCCGCTCGCGCCCCCGGGAAGCGACGAGGCGGACGGCGGACCGGAGCAGACGGACGCCGGGTACACGCCACCCGGGCCGCCGTTTCCGACCGATTCGATCGATCGTGCTCCACTCGTTGCGCGCACACTCCACGTTCCCCTCTGCAACACGGTCCGCGGGCACCGCACCCAGCGGGTGCCCTTCGCCGGCGGGCCGCTCTCCCGGCGGTACGGGCACAGCTGGGCGCCCCCCGGGGGGGGTGAGCCGTCCGGGTCTGCCGGGTCCGGGTCCTAGGTCCCGGGTCCTCGGTCGGTGCGTCTGCGACCATGGACGGGTGACAGAGAATCCGCACGACACGCTTCAGGAGCAGACCTTCTACGAGCAGGTCGGCGGCGAGGAGACCTTCCGGCGCCTGGTCCACCGCTTCTACCAGGGAGTAGCCGAGGATCCGCTGCTGCGGCCGATGTATCCGGAGGAGGACCTGGGGCCGGCCGAGGAGCGGTTCACGCTGTTCCTGATCCAGTACTGGGGTGGCCCTCGGACGTACAGCGAGCAGCGCGGTCACCCCAGGCTGCGGATGCGGCACGTCCCGTTCCGGGTGGACCGGGCCGCACACGATGCCTGGCTGGGCCGGATGCGGGTGGCACTCGACGAGCTCGGGCTGTCCCCGGAGCACGAGCGGCAGCTGTGGGACTACCTCACGTACGCCGCCGCCTCGATGGTGAACACCGAGGGCTGACGGCGCAGCCCCGTCCCTCGCCCCCATACACACGCATGCACTGTGCGGAATGCGGTGCTCCGCGGCCGGATAACGGTCACGATCCCATCAAGGTGTGGGCGTAAGCGGTTTCCAGCAGTGGGGGCGCTCTGAAAGCATCCTGGGAGCGTCGGGGGGCGTGTGGGGCAACAGAGCCGAGGGGGCCAGGTGACGGGGTTCGTCTTTCTGCGGGTGAGGGCGCATCGGCTCCTTCTTGCCGCAGCCCTTCTGGCCGTCCTGCTCACCACATCGGTGCTGGCGGCGCTCACCGCCTTCTCCGGCTCCATCGGAGACGCGGCCCTGCGCCACACGCTCACCCACCGCTCCTCGGCGTCCGCGTCGCTCGTCGTCTCCACGCATGTGGAGCGCGAGCAGCGGGGAGCGGCCGACCAGGCCGTGCGCAAGGCCGCCCGTGAGACGTTCGACGGTCTGCCGGTGACCGTACGGAAGCTGGAGGCCTCGGGGCCGTACGCGCTGCCGCGGAACCTGCAGGATCCGGCGGCCCGGCGCGGCGATCCCGATCTGACCCGGTTCGCCTCGCTCGACCGCAGCCGTGTCCGTCTCACCGCGGGCCGCCTGCCCCGCGCCGGGAGCGGGAAGAGCGACGCCCCCGTCGAGGTGGCCCTGCCCTCCGTCGCGGCCGACGTCCTGAAGCTGAAGCCCGGCGCGCGACTCACGCTCACCGACCGGCTCGCCGAGGGCACCAGGCTGCCGGTCCTGATCACCGGCCTCTACGAGGCGGCCGACCAGGCCGACCCGTACTGGCAGTTGGACGAGCTCGGCGGGCGCGGCGTCCGCAAGGTCGTCTTCACCACGTACGGTCCGCTGCTCACCGATCCCGCCGTGCTCGGCTCCGGGCGGATCAGCTCCGGCGACATGGCGTGGCTGGCCGCCGCCGACTTCCGTACCGTCACCACGGACCGCATCCACGTGCTGCGCACCGCCGCGACCAAGGGCCCGAAGGCGCTCCTCGCCACCCCTGAGTTCAAGGCCGGGGCCCTCGTGCAGACCTCGCTGCCCACCGTCCTCGACCAGATCGACCGGGCACTGCTGGTGTCCCGCTCGACCCTGATGATCGTCGCCGTGCAGCTGGTGCTGCTCGCCGGTTACGCGCTGCTGCTCGTGGCCCGGCTGCTGAGCAGTGAGCGCGGCGGGGAGACGGAACTGCTGCGGGCCCGCGGTGGTTCGCGCGGCCGGATCACCTCGCTCGCCGCGATCGAGGCACTTCTGCTCGCGCTGCCCGCCGCCGTCGTCTCCCCCCTGCTGGCCGGGCCGCTGACCCGGCTGCTGGCGGACCGCGGCGAGCTCACCCGGATCGGGCTGCGGCTCGACACGGGCGCGACCGGCACCGTGTGGCTGGTGGCCGCCGCCGTCGCGCTGGCCTGTGCGCTGGCCGTCGTCGCGCCCGCGCTGGCCGCCACCGCGGGGTTGCGCAGCCGCAGCCGGGCCGCCGCGCTGCCCGGGCCCGTGCGCGCGGGCGCCGACATCGGGCTGCTGCTGATCGCGGCAGTGGCGTACTGGCAGCTCGACCGGCAGACAGGCAGCTCCGGCAGCGGTGCGCTCAGCGGTGACCGGAAGGGCGGTCTCGGCATCGATCCGCTGCTCGTCGCCGCGCCCGCGCTGCTGCTGCTCGCGGGCACCGTACTGACGCTGCGGCTGCTGCCGCCCGCGGCCAGGCTGGCGGAACGTCGTGCGGCGGGCGGCCGGGGGCTGTCCACCGCGCTGGCCGGCTGGCAGTTCAGCCGCCGTCCGCTGCGCGGTGCCGGACCGGTGCTCCTGCTGGTCCTGTCTGCCGCGATGGGCATGCTGGCGATCGGGCAGAGCGCGTCCTGGGACCGTTCGCAGGGCGACCAGGCGGACTTCAGGACCGGCGCGTCGGTGCGCATGGTGGGCGGAATCAACGGCAATCCGACGAAGACCGGGGCGTACGCACAGCTGCCGGGGGTACGGGAGGCGGCACCCGCATTCCGTACGACGGTGGACCTGTCCGGCGACCGCGCGGCCGAGGTGGTCGCCCTGGACACCGCGCACGCCGACGAGCGGATGCTGATGCGCGGCGATCTCACCGACGGGCCGGCGGACGGGCTGTTCGCCTCGATCACACCGCCGAAGAGCGCGCGGGCCGGGCTGCTGCTGCCGAAGGGCAGCACGGAGATCCGGTTCGACCTGCGGATCTCCGTGGCCTCGGCGGCGCACCGGACGTCGCCGTCCGGCATGGCCCCGCAGGTCACCGTGCAGCTGGAGGACCGTTACGGCATTCCGTACCGGGTTCTCCTCGGAACCGTACCGGCCGACGGCAGGGCGCACCCCCTGTCGCTCGCGGTGGCGGCCGCCGGTGAGCTGGCCGTGACCGGGTTCGAGCTGAACGGCACGCAGCCCGTCGGCCGGAGCGAGACGCACCGGGTCGCCGTGAGCCGGCTGCGGACCGTGACCGAGGACGGCACCGACCAGCCGGTTCCCGTCCCGGCCGGATTCGGCTGGCAGGGCACCCTGACCACCGGCCTCCTCAACGAGACGCGGCCGGGCAGCCCCGTCCACGCGGCCGCGTCCGACCGGGACCCGCTGACGGTCGGATACGACACCGGATCCATTCCTGTCGAGGGCGCGGTGTACGGGGTGCCGGCCCTCACCGTGCGGGTCCTCGCGCCCCGCGCCGAGGCCCCGGCGCTCCGCGCGGTCGCCACCGACACCTATCTGAAGGCATCCGGCGCGAAGGTGGGGCAGGACGTCGATGTCACGCTGGCCGGCGAAACGGTCCGGGTGAAGATCGTGCAGTCGGTCCGTCAGCTGCCCACCACCGGGCCGGGCGCCGCCACCACCGCCGCTGCCGCCGAGGCGTCCCGGCTCCGGGACGGCGGCGCGCTGCTGCTGGACCTCAGGGCCCTCGGCCAGGTCCTCGCGGACCGCCCGAACGCGGTCCTCACCGCCACCGAATGGTGGCTGAGCACCGAGCCCGGCCAGACAAGGAAGGTCGCCGCCGCGCTCCGGGGCCAGCCCGACACCGACCCGACGCAGGTGCTGGTCCGCGACGAGGTGGCCCGGGATCTGCTGGGCGACCCGTTGGGCGCAGGACCGCAGTCCGCACTGCTCGCGGTGGCGGTCGTCGCCGCCGCGCTGGCAGCGGTCGGCTTCGCGGTGAGCGCCGTCGGATCGCAGCGCGAACGGTCCGCCGAATTCGCCGTGCTGCGGGCGCTGGGTGCGCCGCGCCGCGGGCTGGCCCGGATGATCGCCGCCGAGCAGGGCGTGTTGATCGCCATCGCACTGCTGGTCGGATTCGCGCTCGGAGCCGTACTGACCAGGGCCGTCGTGCCACTCATCGTGCTGACCGGGCAGGCCGCCCAGCCGGTGCCGGCCGTGCTGGTGCAACTGCCGGCCGGGCAGGTCGCCACGCTGCTGGCAGGCGTCGCCGCGCTGCCGCTGCTGATCGTGGCGGCGATCGCCCTGCGCCGCGCCGACCCGGCGATTTCGCTGCGCCACCAGGGGGACAACTGACATGAGCCCGCGTTCCGACAGCGGTCGTTCCACAGCCATCACCCGGGCCGGCGCCTGTGCCCCGTGGGTCCGTACCCGGCTGCGTACCGCGCCCGGGGCCGCCTGCGCGCTCGGGTTGCTGGTGCTGCTCACGGCGTTCCTCGCCGCCGCGTTCCCGCGGGCCGTCGACGCGTACGAGAACAAGGGGCTGCGCCACGACCTGGCCGTCGAGGACCCCAGGCGCAGCGTCCTGGAGCTGACCGCTCCGCCGCCCGCCCTGGGGGAGGAGACAAAGCGCGAGGCCGCGGTGCGCGGGGCGGCGCTGGGCGCGGTCCACCGCAAGGTCCTGGCCGGGCTGCCCGAACCGGTGCGTGCCGACACCTCCCAGTCCTCGTACGGCATCCACACGACGGAGCCGATCGCCGCCGGGGAGAAATGGCTGCCTCGGCCCTACGGCCTCGACCCCGAGCTGACGTATGCGACCCCGTCGGCCCTGCCGGCCCACGCCACGCTGCGCGACGGCGCCTGGCCCACCGTCCACGGCGAGGTCACCGCGACCGCCACGGAGGTCGAGGCCGCGGTCACCGAAGCGACCGCGAAGGCACTGCGGCTCAAGGTGGGTTCGACGATCGCGGTACCGACCCGGGGCGAGCGGCCGCTGACCGTACGGATCACCGGCATCATCACCCCGAAGCTTCCGGAAGCCGCCTACTGGTCGACCGAGCGCCTGCTGCGTACCCCGTCGCTGATCGCGAAGCCCTCCAGGGATACCCCTCGTTACTACTGGATAGCGGCCCTGTTGCTGCCGCCGGACGCGGCGCCCGCACTGCTCGCCACGACCGGTGTGCCCGAGCCGTACTGGCGGATCGCGCCGGACGCCGACCGGCTCACCGCGCTCGACGTGGACCGGCTGCGTTCCCGGGTGGCTTCGCTGGAGAGCGGCCCCGAACTGCTGAAACTGCGCGCGCTGGCCGGTCCGGCGGCGACACTGACGACCGGTCTGGACGACGTCCTCACCGGGTACGACGCGATGCGTTCGGCGATCAGCCCGGTCGTCACGGTCGCCGCCGTCGGGATCGGTGCCGTCGCCGCCGTCGTCCTGCTGATGACGGGCGGTCTGCTCGCCGCCCGCCGCCACAGCGAACTGGCTCTGCTGCGCTCGCGCGGCGGATCGCTGCGCGGCATCGGCGGACGGCTGCTCGCCGAGACCGCGGTGACGACGGTGCCCGCGGCGGCGCTCGGTCTGCTGCTCGCCGTTGCCGCCGTCGGCGGGGGCCGGCTGTGGCCCGCGGTCGTGGGGGCCGCAGCCGTCGCCGCCCTGGTCTGTGTTGCCCTGCCGCTGGGTACGACGCTCGGTCACCGCATACCGCAACTGCACGGCGCCCGCGACGACATGATGACCGCCCGCCCGTCGCGGCGCCGCACGGTCGCCGAACTCACCCTGCTGGTGCTGGCCGTCGGCGCGGTCGCCGCGCTGCGCCGCCGCGGTACCGCCTCGGACGGTGGCCCGGACTTCCTGGTCAGCGCCGCGCCGGTGCTGGTGGGGCTGATCGCGGCACTGGTCCTCGCCCGCCTGTACCCGCTGCCGCTACGGCTCGCCTCCCGCTCGGTCGCCCGGCTGCGCGGCGCGGTCGGCTTCCTCTCACTGGCCCGTGCCGGGCGCGCGTCGGCGAGCGGCGCACCGGCCCTGTTGGCGCTGCTGGTAGCGCTGACGACGGCGGCGTTCGGCGGCTCGGTGCTGGCGGGGGTCGCCGGCGCGCGGGACGACGCGGCGGTGCTGGCCACCGGTGCGGACGCTCGGATCAGCGGCGAGGGTGATGCGATAGAACTCCCGGACCGGCTGGTCCGGGACGTACGGAAGGCGGGCGGCGTACGGGAAGTGGCGCCGGTCCAGATCGAGTACAGCGTTCCGCTGCCGTCCGGCGGCCTCGGCTCCGACGTGAAAGCCACGCTGGTCGGCGTCGATCCGGGGACGTACGCCAGGCTGGCCCGCGCGACCGGTCTCGGGCCGTTCCCCGCGGACCGGCTGAAGGCCACCGGAGCGGCGCCCGGGAAGGGCACCCTGCCGTCGAAGAACCGGGTGCTGCCCGTCCTCGCCTCGCCGTCCGTGGCCGAGCGGCTCGGCGAACGGCCGCGCGCCATCAAGTCGCTGGCCGGCGAGTTCAAGGTGCGGGTCGTCGGAACAGTGACGCGTACGCCAGCCGTCGACAACACCGACTTCCTGGTCGTCGACGCCGCGTCCCTCACCCACCGGCAGACCACCACCCTGCTGGTCACCGGCGGCTCGGCGGACGCGAAGGCGCTGCGCGCGGCCACGCACCGGGCGGGCCCGACGTTCTTCCTGCAGCTGCGGTCCGAGGAGCGCGCGGCGTTCGTCGACACCCCCATGCAGTCGGGTGCCGAGCGGATCTACACGGCGGCGATCGCGGCCGGCGCGGGCTACGCCCTGCTGGCCGTACTGCTGTCGCTGATGCAGACGGCACCGGAACGCACCGCACTGCTGGCCCGGCTGCGGACCATGGGCCTCACTCCCCGGCAGGGCCGACGGCTCCTCGGCCTGGAGGCGATGCCGCAGGCACTGCTGGCCGCCATCGGCGGGCTTCTCGTCGGCTGGGCGACGATCGCCCTGCTGGCACCCGGGGTCGACCTCGTACAGCTGGCGCTGTCCAGCGGGCCCGGCTCCGACACGCTCGACACCGCTCCCCTGCGCGCCGACCTGTGGTCGCTGGCGCTCCCGGCGCTCGGCGTGGTCGCACTCGCCGCCGCCGTGGCAGCCGTGCAGGCCTGGTGGGCGGGGCGCCGTGGATCGATCACCGAACTCAGGGCAGGAGACACCCGATGACGTCGTCGACGACCGAGACCACGCTGGCGGAGCTCGAACAGCGGGCCGCCGCACGCCGCGACCGACCCTCCTACGGGCACGACGCACTGATCGCCTGCGATCGGCTGGTCCGCATCTTCAGCACGGACGGGGTGGAGGTGCAGGCCCTCCAGGGCCTCGATCTGCTGGTAACCGAGGGCGAGTTGATGGCGCTCGTCGGAGCATCAGGCAGCGGCAAGTCGACCCTGATGAACATTCTGGCGGGCCTCGACGTGCCGACGGCCGGATCGGCGAAGGTCGCGGGCTGCGATCTTCTGTCGATGGGCCAGAAGGAACGGCTCCGTTACCGCCGGGACGTCGTCGGGTTCGTCTGGCAGCAGACCGCCCGCAACCTGCTGCCGTACCTCACCGCCATCCAGAACGTCACGCTGCCCATGCAGCTTCGCGGCCGCGGCCGGAACCGCGAACGTGCCGCGCGCGCCGAGTCGCTGCTGCAGATGCTGGAGGTCGCGGACTGCCGCGACCGGCGGCCCCCGCAGATGTCCGGCGGCCAGCAGCAGCGGGTGGCGATTGCCGTCGCGCTCGCCAACAACCCCTCGGTGCTGCTCGCCGACGAACCGACCGGCGAGCTGGACTCGGCGACGGGCGAGCAGGTGTTCGCCGCGTTCCGCCGGGCCAACGAGGAGCTGGGGACGACGATCGTGATCGTCACCCACGACCAGGCGGTGGCGGGCGAGGTCCGCCGTACGGTCGCCATCCGTGACGGCCGTACGTCGTCCGAGGTGCTGCGCCGTACGGAGGTGGACGCGGCGACGGGCCAGGAGTCCCAGGTTGCCCGCGAGTACGCGATGCTCGACCGCGCGGGACGGCTGCAGCTGCCCGCCGACTACACGGAGACGCTCGGGATGGAGCACCGCGTGATGCTGGAGCTGGAGCAGGACCACATCGGGGTGTGGCCGGACGACCAGCAGCGCTAGTGCTGCGACCGGAAAGGTTTGCGCGCCGGTGGACCTTTCCGGTCGCAGCACCAGCGAGCGCCTTACCCGCAGGTCCGCACCGGCCTCGGCGTCAGCGGGCGCCGATCGTCACCGCGAGGTTGCCGAGTCCGCTGCCCGCGCCGCGCACGGCGATCGAGCCGAACGGGGTACGCAGCCGCAGCCACGGCCCCGACGCGAACAGCGCGACCGGGAAGTCCGGGGCCGGGCGCAGGAAGCCGAGGGACTGGGCGGCGTGGACGGCGCGCAGCGGGAGTCCCGTGCCGCCGACCGTGCGCGACCATATCTCGCGGCCGATCAGGTCCCGTTCCGCCCTGGTGCGACGGTCCTCGGGCAGCGCCTCGTCGCGGGAGCGGAACTCCGCCACCGCGGCGGTGACGGCGGTGCGCAGGGAGACGGGGTCGGGCAGTCCGGGCCGTTCCTGCCAGCCGGTGCGCGGCGGGAGCACCCCCGTCCACGGCGGCCCGGTGACGGGCGCGGGCAGCCCGCCACGGGAATCACCCGTCTCGACGTCGAGCGATTCGAGGAGTTCACCGGCGGACGCGGTGATGTCGAAGTCGATCGGGTCGGCCAGCCGCGCCGTCCGGATCGCGAGGACCTCGAACGACGGCGGCCTGCCGAACACGGCCAGTGCTCCGCCGCCCGCCTGCAACCGGACGGCAGCCGCCCGGTCGTAGTGGAGCAGGCGACCGAGGAAGGCGGCGAGATCCGCCGCCTCCCTCGCGTCGGCGAAGTGCAGCGACTGCACGGGCACCGTCATACCGCGGCGGGCTCCTCGGCCAGGTACTCCTGGAGGAAGAGCTTCTCCTCCGCGGAGATCCGCCGGGGCCGCTCCTCGGCCAGGTTGTACGGCACGACGATGGTCGAGGCCCGCACGTACACCTGGTCCGGGTCCTTGATCTCGTACGAGATCGTCAGGGACGCGGCACCTATTTTCGTGACCCAGGACTCGACGGTCACCGGCGCGTGCCGGTGGACCAGCGGGCGCACGTAGTCGATCTCGTGCCGGGCCACGACGGACCCGCCGGCGAAGGACGGCGAGCCGTCCCCCGGCGCCAGCCGGAACATGAAGTCGATGCGCGCCTCCTCCAGGTAGCGGAGGAAGACCACGTTGTTGACGTGGCCGAAGGCATCCATGTCCGACCAGCGCAGCGGGCAGTTGTAGATGTGACGAGCCAAGACGATCAGCCTCGCGTGAGCTTCTTGTACGTGGCGCGATGCGGACGGGCCGCGTCCGCGCCGAGGCGCTCGACCTTGTTCTTCTCGTACGACTCGAAGTTGCCCTCGAACCAGTACCACTTGGAGTCGCCCTCGTACGCCAGGATGTGCGTGGCGACGCGGTCCAGGAACCAGCGGTCGTGGGAGATGACCACGGCCGCACCCGGGAACTCCAGGAGCGCGTTCTCGAGCGAGGACAGGGTCTCGACGTCGAGGTCGTTGGTGGGCTCGTCGAGGAGCAGCAGGTTGCCGCCCTCCTTGAGCGTCAGCGCCAGGTTGAGGCGGTTGCGCTCACCACCGGAGAGCACACCGGCCGGCTTCTGCTGGTCCGGGCCCTTGAAGCCGAACGCGGAGACGTACGCCCGCGACGGCATCTCGACCTGGCCGACGTTGATGTAGTCGAGCTCGTCCGACACGACCGCCCAGAGGGTCTTCTTGGGGTCGATGTTGGCGCGGCTCTGGTCGACGTAGGAGATCTTGACGGTCTCGCCGACCTTGATGCCACCGGAGTCCGGCGTCTCCAGGCCCTGGATCATCTTGAACAGCGTGGTCTTGCCCGCACCGTTCGGACCGATGACGCCGACGATGCCATTGCGCGGCAGCGTGAACGACAGGTCGTCGATGAGGACCTTCTCGCCGAAGGCCTTCGAGAGGTTCTCGACCTCGACGACGATGGAACCGAGCCGCGGGCCCGGCGGAATCTGGATCTCCTCGAAGTCCAGCTTCCGCATCTTGTCCGCCTCGGCCGCCATCTCCTCGTACCGGGCGAGACGCGCCTTGGACTTCGTCTGCCGGCCCTTGGCGTTGGAGCGGACCCACTCCAGCTCTTCCTTGAGGCGCTTGGCGCGCTTCTCGTCCTTGCGGCCCTCGACCTTGAGGCGGGTGGCCTTCTTGTCGAGGTACGTGGAGTAGTTGCCCTCGTACGGGAGCGCGCGGCCGCGGTCCAGCTCGAGGATCCACTCGGCGACGTTGTTCAGGAAGTACCGGTCGTGCGTCACGGCGACGACGGCGCCCGTGTACTTCGAGAGGTGCTGCTCCAGCCAGTTCACCGACTCGGCGTCGAGGTGGTTGGTGGGCTCGTCGAGGAGGAGCAGGTCCGGGGCCTCGATCAGCAGCTTGCAGAGCGCGACGCGACGCTTCTCGCCACCGGAGAGGTTGACGACCGGCCAGTCGCCGGGCGGGCAGCCCAGGGCGTCCATGGCCTGCTCCAGCTGGGCGTCCAGGTCCCACGCGTTGGCGTGGTCCAGGTCCTCCTGGAGCTTGCCCATCTCCTCCATCAGCGCGTCCGAGTAGTCCGTCGCCATGAGCTCGGCGACCTCGTTGAAGCGCGTGAGCTTGCCCATGATCTCGGCGGCGCCGTCCTGGACGTTCTCCAGCACGGTCTTCGACTCGTCGAGCAGCGGCTCCTGCATGAGGATGCCGACGCTGAAGCCCGGCGACAGGAACGCGTCGCCGTTGGACGGCTGCTCCAGACCCGCCATGATCTTCAGCACCGTGGACTTACCGGCGCCGTTGGGGCCCACGACACCGATCTTCGCGCCGGGCAGGAAGTTCAGGGTGACGTCATCGAGGATCACCTTGTCGCCGTGCGCTTTGCGCGTCTTGCGCATGGTGTAGATGTACTCAGCCAAGAGAAACCGTCCGGCTATCGATGTGTGGGCAGATACACCCCATCTTGCCCGACCGCTAGCCCTAGGGGGAAACGCGTATGGCTGGGTGGCTCTGACCTGGGGTTTCACTGTCAGCGGCTATGACTCGGCTGTCAGTGCCGGTCGTCGCCGGTCGGCCTCGGCCGGCCTCGGGCCGACAGTTCTCGGGCCGGGCCGGCCGCGTCGGCAAGGCTGGTCGCATGCTGGAAAACGGTTTTCACCTCATGACCTCAGCGCCCTCGCGGCGACCGCCGGCCAAGCGCCGCAGCCTGGCCCAGTTCGCCGGAGGTTCCGGCTCGGGGATGCCCGGGCGGCCGCGTGGCACCTGAACGCGCAGCGCGCCCGGCCAGGTCGTGGAGGTCACCGGCGTCGACATTGTCACCGCCTCGCCGTCGACGCCGACCGGAATCTGCGCCGCATCGGCGGTGATCTCGATCTGCTGCGTGGTCAGCTCCATGACCCCCTCGGCGCTGCTGCCGCGGAGCAGATCGATGGCCTGACCGGCGGTGCGCACCCTGACACCGATCACGCCGAGCACGCCGCCATCCAGCCGTGCACGGCGGCCAAGGCCAGCGATGTCATTGGTTCGGTACGGATTGTTGGACACCAGCAGCGCCTGCGGCGCCTCGATCTGTGTGCCGTCCACTTGTGCTGTCAGCTGCGCTCCGCGGTGACCTTGCAGCAGGTCCGGGAGCAGGTTCAGCGTCGTGCCAATCTTGTCGTCACGGTAGGCCGGGCTCTCCACGACCTGGGCGTAGGCGCCGAAGGAGGCGTTGTTGACGAACGGCTGCCCGTTGATCAACCCCAGGTCGACCCGCAACTCCACACCGTCGACCAGGGCGCCGAGGCAGGCGGCCGGGTCCTCCCGGTTCAGCCCCAGGTCCAGGGCGAAGTGATTGCGGGTGCCCGCGCTGATCACCACGAACGGTAGGTCGTGCTCGGCAGCGATGCCCGCTACCAGTGCCTGGGTGCCGTCACCGCCGGCCACTCCCAGCAGGTCAGCGCCGTTGGCCACCGCCTGCCGGGCCACCGCGGCCACGTCAGTCGCCCCGTCCAGGACGAACACCTCGGCGCCAAGGGCTTCGGCCTTGCGCTTGAGGTCGAACTTCTCGACCTTCCCGCCGCCCGACTTCGGGTTCATGATCAGGTACGGATGCCGGGCCGGTGGCTGCGCCGGATACTCGGGCATGCGCCAGTCCGGCTGGTCCCCCTTCAGCGCCTGGTGCGCGGTCACGCCCGCGAGGAGCCAGACTCCCGCCGACACGATGGCCACCCACAGCACGCCGCTGACCGCGAAAATGACGACCACCGCGATCGGCACCAGGACGAAGACCCCGAGCGACAGCCACCGCACGATGCCTCGCCGGGAGAGGAAGAAGTAGGCTGCCGCCACGCTCGCGACCGCGGCAGCCAGGGCAACGGCGAGCATGGCCAGGCTCGCCAGCTGGGCGAAGACCACCAGGATCACGATAGCCAGGCCTGCCAGCACGAAGCTGAGCCGCGCTAGCCACCGCTGGGCGGACGCCCCCTGAGCGATCGCTGCAGACGTCATGGTCTTAGCGTCGCATGCCGACGGCTCCGGCACCTCACTGCTTCACTGATGGGCACCTGCGCCGGTACCCAAACCGCCGTCGCTGAGCAGGGGAAGGGCTGTCGTCGACTGTCGTCATCTGTCGTCGTCGGCCGCCCTCGGACGGCCCACAGACGGCCCCGGGGATAACCCCGGGGCCGCTGGTGTTTCCCGTTGCCCAGCCCCCTCGATGCGAACCACCGGCAGTTCGGTCGCTGAAGTCTCCTGCCGAGGTCAACCAAGCTGCTGGGGTCAGGCTCGGTCGCCTGCGGTCGACATGGTTGCTGTACTTCGCTGCTGGCAACACGTGCGCTCAGGCGCCGCGCCGGCGGAGTTCCTCATCGACGGCTTGCCGCTTGTTGCGCCAGTCGCGTGCAGCCTTGGGGTTGCGGCCCGGCCCCCGAGCCTCCGCCTGTCGCTGTCGCTGATCGGCGAAAGCCCAACGCTCGACGAGCTGCTCGATGGTCAGGCCCGGCAGGTCGGCATCCCAGTTGTCGTACAACTTCCAACGGCTCATGGAAGCAGGTTGCCGCGTAGAGACCTGACCACGCGAAGTATTTCGGCGACGGGTTTACAGACCGCTTGACGACTGCGCCCGCAACGCCACTTGGCCTGCGGCGATGTCCCTCCGTGGGCCCCCGACGCCGGGGTTGGTCCGTGGCCGGCCCGGATCTTGATGGACAGCCCTTAGGTCCGGGTCCACCAACCCCACGGCGTGGCTGCGTGCCCCTCCAGGGCGGCTGAATACGATCTCAACGGTATGCCCCTGGCATTCCGCTCAGTGAGTCGAGGTGACGTGGTGTCGCAGCCCAAGGTCGAGCGTTCCTTCCCCGCCTACTACCGCGAGCATCGTGAGCGGTACACGACCGGCCGGGTGACCAAGATCAAGGATCGGCCGATCTGGGTGCTGGAGAACCTGGGCGGGTGGTCGGTGAACAGCATCGTCATCGAGGGCGACGACGGGTTGGTCGTCTACGACACGGGAATCTCCCATGAACAAGGAGAGCTCATCGCTGCCGAGATCGCGCGGTTCTCGGACAAGCCGGTGCGGGCCGTCGTCTACTCCCACCACCACGCGGACCACTGCCAGGGAACCGACGCGATCGTGTCCCCTGAGGCAGTGGCCAACGGCGAGGTCGAGATCATCGCGTGGTCGAGTTTCCCTCGCGAGTACGCCGACGAGAATCGGGTCGTGGGGCCCATCATGGGCATCCGCGTTGCCTACATGTCCGGCGCCCTGCTCCCACCCGAAGATCTCCCGTACACCGGGATCGGTGGCCGGTTCATCGGCGGAAGCGTGGGGACCTTCATCGAGCCGACCACGCTCATCGACAGCGAGACCGATTTCGACATTGCCGGTGTCCGGTTCACCCTGTTCCTCACCGGCGGGGAGGCGGCCAGCGAGATCGGCATGTATCTGCCGGACTATCGCACGGCGCTGATCGCGGACGAGGTCTACATCTCGCTTCCCAACCTCTACACCCTCCGCGGTGCCAAGTTCCGGGACGCGATGCGCTGGGCAGCGGCGGGCGAGAAGGTGCTGGCCCGGGATGTCGACCTGCTGCTGGGGTGCCACATGCCGCCGCTGGAAGGGCGCGAGCAGATCGAGCAGGTCCTGGGGGTCTACCAGGACGCGATCCAGTACAACCACGACCAAGCGGTGCGGCACATCCTGCGCGGCGCCACAGCCGAGGACCTGCGGACGGGTCTCGTCGAGCTGCCCGGCCATCTGGACCTCGACCCGTTCACCCGGGAGATGTACGGCAGTGCCGCCAACAACGCTGCGGCGCAGATGACCGGCTACCTGGGGTGGTTCGGCGGTGACGCCACCGAGTTGGCGCCGCTGCCGCGCGCCGAACGGGCCAGTCGGACCGTGGCGCTCATGGGCGGTCGAAATCGGGTCATCGAGGCAGCACGAGCAGCGCTCGACGACGGCGACGGCCAGTGGTGCGCAGAGCTGGCCGGCCTGTGCGTCAGCGTCGACACCGAGGACCGCGAGGCCCGTCGGCTCAAGGCCGCCGGTCTGCGCCTCCTCGGCTACGCCGAGCAGAACGCACCACGCCGCAACTTCTACCTCACCGGCGCACTGGAGCTCGAAGGCGCCTTCGACCCCGCGGCCATCAGCGGTCTCGCCCGCAAGACGCTCACGTCGTCCTCGACACCGCTTCTCGGGCTTCTCGATTCCTTCCGCTTCAACGTCGTACCGAGCCGCGCCGGGAGGCAGCGTCTCGTCGTTGACGTGGTGCTCAGCGACAGTGGTGAACGCGCCCGGCTGGAGCTCCGCCACAGCGTGCTCCGGGTCGACAAGACCGCGGATGACCCCGACGCGACTCTGAGCCTCCCGAAGGACCGGTTCCTCGCGCTGGCCTCGGGGAGCACGGCCTGGGACACGCTGCGGCAGGATGACGCGGTCGAGGTCGCGGGTGAGCCCGAGGTCCTCGCGAGGTTCCTCGCGTGCTTCGACCTGACCCCGCCACGGGTGCAGCTCCACGTGCGGTGACGCGGGAGCGCGTCGCTGCGTCATTCGGCAGTCGCGCACAGCATCCCGCTTGCCCGGGGAGCCTGTAAATCTGTCGGCCATGCCTGCCCAGGTTCGAATCCTCGCGCCGCCACACTGGGAATCGGCCCCTGACCAGCACGTTTGGTTGGGGGCTTGGCCAACGCGGCGAGCGGGCATGCCGGGCACGGCGGCCTTCTGATCCGTAGCTCTGGCCAGGTCCAGCAGCCATGGCCGTTTCGGCCGCTGATCAACCGCCTGTGATCGCCCGTATTAGCTCGTTCAGGTGCGCACCTCGCGCAGGCTTCAGTCGTGATGTCCAGGATTGTCCTCACGATGTGTTTCCTCGTGGAGGTGAAAAAAGATGGCGACGTATGTCGCGTTGCTGAACTGGACCGATCAAGGGGTCCGAAACTATAAGGACACGGCGAAACGCTCCGAGGCCTTCGCCGCAGCGGCCCAGAAGCTCGGCGCGAAGCTTTTGAGTATCTACTGGACCGTCGGCCCATACGACCTCGTGGCCGTCGTCGAGGCACCCGACGACGAAACCGCCACCGCGACACTCCTGCAGCTCGGCGGAGTGGGCAACGTCCGCACCACGACTCTGCGGGCTTTCGGTCAAGAAGAGATGGATCGCATCATCGCCAAGGCCGGCTGAAGACCTCCGCACACTGCAAGCCGTGGCTTGCGGCGAGCCGACTCAGCAGGCCCGGCTTGCGCGTATGCGTGCCGTCCGTCGGCTGACGCCGACCGGACCGAAGGTCAGCATCGGCTCACCCGTCCGCCCGACGGTACGCCCCATGGACGCCTTCCGGTACGCGACAGCCCCGGTACGCGTGGGCGTACCGAGGCTGTCATCAGCGCATCGTGGCGGTGTGGCCCCGATGCGTCACTCAGTGTTTACTCCGCGGCGGTCTGCGTCTTCCGCTTCCGGAGGAGGAAGACCGCGCCGCCGCCGACGACGACCAGGGCGATGGCGATGCCCGCGATGACCGGAGTGGCGCTCGAGCCACCGGTCTCGGCGAGGTCGCCACCGGTCCCGGTCGAGCTGCCGCCCGCGGAGGCCGGGGCGGGCTGGTCGACGGTCTGGGTGTCGGTGCCGCCGGTGGAGCTGCCGCTGGTCTTGCAGTCCAGGACGCCCTTGAACGTCTTGGTGAACCCGCCCGGTCCGGTGATCGTGAAGTCGTACGCCTGGTCCTCGGCGACCGGGACGGTCACCGTCTCCGACGCGCCGGCCTCGACGGTGTGCTTGATGCCGGCCAGCTCGAAGGTGAATGCCTCGTCGCCCTCGTTGCTCGCGGTGACGTCCACGCCGCCCTTGGCGCAGTTCTTCTTCGCGGTGACCGCGGGGATCGCGCCCTTCTTGGCCCAGGTCGCGGTGGCGGTCGCGGAGACCGTGGACTCGCTGGAGCCGGCCAGGATCTGCGTCTGGCTCTTGGTCACTCCGGCGAAGGCCCGGCCGACCGGCACCGAGGTGGTGGCCTGGACGGTCAGCGAGGCGGTGCCGTCGGCGGCACCCGCCGGGACGTCGAAGTAGAGCTCGGCGCCGTTGGCGGCGGCGGTGACGGGCTTGCCGCTCTTGTCGGTGACCTTGACGCCACTGGCGGAGTCGGCGGGCGGGGTCACCGAGACCTGGCCGGCGTTGGTGCGGACGGTGACCGGCCCGAGCCGCTCACCGGACCGGCCGGAGACCGCGGCCGGGTCCAGGGCGAGGGACGCCTTGGGCTCGGCGACGTCCTCGGCGTTCTCGCCCAGCCAGTCGGCAAGCTTCTCGGCCTGCTTGTCGCCGGCCTCGACATCGGCGTTGTCCGAGTAACGCCAGATGGCGACCTGGGTTCCCGCCGCCGCGGTCCGCTCGGTGAGCGGCCCGGTGCCGGCCTGCTTGGCGAGCGCCGCGAGGTCGTCGATCTGCGGGTAGGAGTGCTCCAGGATCCAGCGGATCCGGCCCGCGTTCTTGTTGGCGCCGAGCGACGTCTGGTTCCAGGGGGTCTCCAGGTACTTCGCCTGGTCCTGGGTGGGGTTATGGATGTCGATGCAGTACGTCTTGAGCTTGCCGCCGCCGTCGACGGTCATCTCGAAGAGCCCGGCGGGCAGCTCCTGCTTCTTCCCGTCCGTGGTGAGCACAGCCCGGTCGAAGGTCTTCAACCCGTCGAGGACTGCGGTGGCACCGCCCTGGTGCTGCGGCGCCTCGTCGGCGGACGCAGTGCCCGCGCCGACAAGGGCCCCGGCTATGACGAGTCCGGATGCCACCACCGATGCGGCCAGCCGGGCAATACCCCGGCCCCGTGGCGGATTCGTCCCCGCGTTGGACGATGAAAAGGTCGCTGAAGAAGCAGAAAACACAGATGTCCCCTCCGGGCAGGGCCTTCCGCGCCTGATGCGCGTGTGGGGATTGCCCCGCCAGTCGACTCAAGTGCCGCGTGAGTACTGGGGAATCCTAAGGAAGCGACGAAGCGCAGTCCTTCGTCATACCGTCGTACAACCATTCCGAATCAGAATCGTTATCGCTGGAACTGTTTGCGGCCCGCTGACCCCTTCTCAGCCCGCCCCGGGCGCGGTCACGGCGCCGACGCCAGCTCAGGGAGCGGCTCCTGACGCATCATCATCCCCGTCGCCGCCTGCGCAGGGCTCCCCGCCGCCTCTCCCGCTACGACTGCCGCGTCCCTCCTGCCCGGCCTGGCCGTCAGCGTCGGGTCACCCCGCAGCACCCGCCGGAAGGCCGCGGTCCCCCGTGTCAGATCGTGTCCGACCGCCACCGCCTCGATGTCCACGAACGTCCGCCGCTGCCCGTCCCGTTCCTCCTCGCGCACCTTCAACCGGCCGTGCACGAGCAGTGGTTCTCCGACGGAGACCGAGCCCGCGAGATTCGCCGCCAGTGTGCGCCACGCCCACACGGTGTAGAAGCTGGTGTGCCCGTCCGTCCAGAGCTGTTGCTCCCGGTCCCAGCGGCGGGCCGTCACAGCGAACCGGAATCGCGCCATTCCCCCGGTCGCGGTCTCCCGGAACTCCACCCCGGTCGCCGCATTGCCCACCAGTGTCACCACGGTCTCGTTCATGCCTCCGCCTCCCCTTCGGCTCCGTGACCGCTGCCGCGCGGTCACTGATCTCATGCTGAAGGGGAGGCGGGGATCCTGCTGAGGGCTGTGTACTACCGACCGGTTGTGGAAATCTTCGTCACCGTCACGTACCGCTCGCGCACCTCCCGGTACCGCACCAGTTCGGCCGCCACCGGATCGAGCACCCTTGCCCGGCCGACGGCCGCCGCCGCCTGGCGCAGGCGCCACTCGGCCTCCTGCCCGTACCGCCGGGCGGGCCCCCGGGCTGCCGCCGCACACGACCATTCGACCAGTGGCCCGCCGATCACGCCCGCCAGCATCACCAGCGCGGGCGTGAGCAGTCCCGGTTCGATGACGCCGATGATCTGGCCGACCAGCCAGAGCCCGCCGAAGATCTGCAGCAGCGTCATGGACGCCTGTGCCAGCACGGCGGCGGGCCACCATGCGGGCCTCGGCGGCTTGCCTCCCACCCGCCCGCTGTGCGCCACACCCGAGGCACCGGCCACACCGGTGGCCACCACACCTCCACCGCCGACTGCGGCCGCAGTACCGCGCCCCGCGTCGTCGCCTGTGCCCCTGGCCCGCCCGTACCCCACCGTTCCGGCCTTCTCGGCCAGCTCGTCCAGCGCCTCCGGCAGCCCCGTCGCCCCGTGCACCGCGGCTTCTCGGACCGCCTGCGCCCAGGGACCCGGCAGTCCGTCCGCGGCGGCGTTCGCCACCGTCCGTACCGCCTGCTCGACGCGTTGCCGGGCGGTGAGCTGCTCCTCCGGCGGTGCGGGCATCGCCGCCGCCCGGTCCGGACTTCCCGGCCGCCGAGTGGTCTCGTACCACCGCCACAGCCGCAGCCACGGCGTCCCGCAGGCCCGTCCGGCGTTCCTGCGCCACTCACGTTCGGCGGCCTGGCCGGCCGCGGCCGCGCCCACCGCCTCCCCCAGCCGGTCCGCGAACTCCTCGCGGGCCCGTTCCCCGAGTCCCGGCCGCCCCTCGGCGACGTACTCCGTACGCAGCTTCGCCGCCGCGGCATCCACATCGGCCGAGAGCCGACGCGCCGCTGCGGTGCGCTCCTGCACGAACCGGCCGAGCAGTTCACGCAGTTCACCGACACCTTCGCCGGTGAGCGCGGACAGCGACAGGACGGTGGCGCCCGGTTCGCCGTGTTCGCCGAGCGCCATGCCGTCCTCGTCGAGGATCCTGCGCAGATCGTCGAGGACCTGGTCGGCGGCGTCACCGGGCAGCCGGTCCACCTGGTTGAGGACGACGAACGTGACTTCCGCGTGGCCGGCCAGCGGTCGCAGATACCACTCGTGCAGGGCGGCGTCCGCGTACTTCTCGGGATCGACGACCCAGATCACCGCGTCCACCAGTGCCAGCACCCGGTCGACCTGCTCGCGGTGCCCGGCCGCTGCCGAGTCGTGGTCGGGCAGATCGACGAGGACAAGCCCCTGGAGCGCCTCGTCCGCCTCGGTACCGCCCTGCTGCGGCCTGCGCCTGAGCCGTCCGGGAATGGCCAGCCGGTCCAGCAGTCCAGCGGCGCCGTCGGTCCAGGAGCAGGCCAGGGGCGCGGCGGTGGTCGGCCGACGCAGCCCAGTCTCGGAGATCTGTGCGCCCGCCAGGGAGTTGAAGAGCATCGACTTGCCGCTGCCGGACGCCCCGGCGATGGCGACGACGGTGTGCCGTGAGGAGAGCCGCTGTCGTGCGGCGGCCTCGTCGAGTACGCGCCCCGCCTCGGCGAGCGTGGTCGCGTCGAGGCGGGCCCGGGACAGCCCGACGAGTTCGCGCAGCGCGTCGAGCCGCGGCCGGAGCAGGCCGCCGGCGCGTACGTACGCCTCGACCTGGGGACGTGCGTCGTCGTCGGGGGCGGCCTCGGGGTCCTCGGGAACCTTGGCGAGGACCGCTGCGCGCCGGGCGATGAGCCCGTCGTCCCACCGGCCATCGGACGCAGGGACGTGCCGGCCCTGGCATACGACGACACCACCGGCCTCGCCCTGTCCCTGGCCGTGATCCTGGTCAGTGACGGCAGTCAACGCTGCCACCTCTCCTTCTGCAGTACGGACAGCGCGGCAATCAGTTCGGCCTGCGGCTCCGGGGCCACGTCGAGCGCGTCGAGCGGCGCCAGCCGCCGGTCGCGCTCGCTGCCCAGCACCCGGTCGAGGTAACTGGTCAGCAGCGCCCCGCCCTTGTCGCGCAGCCGCAGCGCGCCCTGGGCTCCGAGGCGTTCGGCGAGCTGCTCCCCGGCGCTGCGGGCGCGACGGCCGCCGAGCAGCGCGGCGGCCAGCAGCGCGGCCACCGTCTCGGCGTCGGGTGCGGCGCTGCGGTCCAGCCGGCGCACCTCTTCCTCGGCCAGCTCCTCCAGGACCCGTCGCCACCGCCGTACGGCCATGGCGATCCGGCCCCGGACATCCTCGGCGGGACCCCATCCCCCGGCTTCCCGGCCCGCGTCCCCGAACCCGAACACACCGGCTGCGGGTTCGCGCTGCCAGGTGGTCCGGATCTGTTCGTCGGCGGCGGCCACGGCACACTGCAGCAGCGCGGCGAGGCTGTCCACCAGCGCTTCGAGAAGTTCCTCGGACGTGCTGTAGTGCGGGTATCCGCGCCATCGGGTACGGGCGTCCCCGGAGAGCACGCCACCGTTCTCCACCCGCCGCCGGACCCGTTCACCCTCCTTCCGGTAGGCGTCCTCGACCACGCCGGTGAGCCGCATGGCCGCGGCGTGCTGCGCGGCGACGGCACCGGCCAGCTCCGGCATCCGTACGTCCAGCGAGTCGATGACCCCGACCGCCGTACGCCCCACCGACTGTTGACGGGCCGCCGGATCCTGTACGCGGTGGCTGAGCCAGGCGCGCAGCGGCGCAACCGCGTTGGTGGGCAGCAGCCCGCTGCCGCCGCCCGCCGACTCGGGCAGTTCCGGGATGGTGAACCAGGGCACCTCACCGAGTCCCGCCTTGGCGAGGAGCGCCCCGTACTGCCGCGAGACCTCGCCGATCACCTGGTGCGGTACCCGGTCGAGCACGGTGACGAGCGAGGCGTCGTACTCCTTCGCGGTACGCAGAAGATGCCACGGCACCGCGTCGGCGTACCGGGAGGCGGTGGTCACCATGACCCAGACGTCGGCGGCACAGATGAGTTCGGCGGCGAGCACCCGGTTCCGTACGACGAGCGAGTCGATGTCGGGGGCGTCGAGCAGCGCGAGCCCACGCGGCAGACTCGCGGCGGTCTCGACCCGCAGCGTGGTCCCGTCCTTCTCCGTATCGTCGTCGAGCCCGTCGAGCTCGTGGCAGAGGCCGGGATCCGTGGACTCCACCGGCGGCAGCCAGACCCGGGTCAGCTGCGGCAGCACCCTGCCCCCGGCGAACCAGTGATGGTCGTCCGGATGGCAGACAAGGACGGGGATCCGGGTGGTCGGCCTCAGCACCCCGGCCTCACTGACCCGCCGCCCCACGAGCGAATTGACGAGCGTCGACTTCCCGGCGCCGGTGGATCCGCCGATGACCGCGAGCACGGGCGCTTCGGGATCCTTGAGCCGGGGAAGCAGGTAGTCGTCGAGCTGTGCGAGCAGCTCGACCCTGGCCTGCCGGGCGCGTGTCACGCCGGGCAGCGGGAGTGGCAGACGCACGGCGGCGACACGGTCGCGCAGGGCGGAAAGTGCGTCGATGAGCTGAGGCCGTACGTCCATGGTTACCACATGCGAAGAATGCCCAATTTTGGCGCCTTTTTGAAGCGTATAGCCACCTCTGCGCGCCGATTGCGCCGTCGGGACAGAGGGGGCGAGTGGGGCGCAGGCATAACGAGTGCACAACACCCGGGGCGCGAGGCGTCAAAAGCGATGCGCGAGCCACGCCTACCTGCGATTATCGGTTCGCTTCACCGAACCTACACATCGTGCCACGTAGGTGAGGCAACCGGGTCGAGGCGATCGGAGCCCTATCCTTGTCCCGGCAAGGTCACGGACCGGCCCGGCCCCAGGGCTCCAGGCCGCCGAGGCCACCACCCGGCCCCCGTAGCTCAGTGGATAGAGCAGGCGCCTTCTAAGCGCTTGGCCGCAGGTTCGAGTCCTGCCGGGGGCGCTTTGCCCGTACAACATCAGGCCCTCCCTCGGGAGGGCCTTTTTTACAGGTCACCGCACCGTAGCGAGGGCGACGTAGCGAACGCATAAGCGCCGGAACCGTCCCAGGTCACGGTGGGGAGGGTCCGGCGCTGTCCGGCTGTCACCGGGTTTCTACGGGTGGCCACGGTGGATACACGGTGGCGCTTCCAGAGCCGCGCTCAACGCTCCGACAGATCAGGTAGGTCCCCTCCGGCCTCGATGCCCCGACTCTTACGCTGCAAGCCCTCCGGCGGCGCCGAGTACGGTTTTCAAGATCATCCACTTCTGTGCTGCGGCAGGCGCGCTGACCTGTGGTTACGACCTTCCAAGCCGGATACGCCACCCCATATTGGCCAGAGGATGGCCGTAGAGGCTTCAGTCGGAGCGTCCAGACCTTGAGGCAACACTCCGGGCCTGTCGGTCGTGCCGGGCAGAATACGGTTCCGTGAGCCTCCACTACGAAGTCGTCTTCGCCTGCCACCTCCGCGACGACACTCCCGACGCGGTCCTGGACGCCCTGCGATGGCACCTCGGCCTGATCCCTGAACGCCCGGCAGGGCTCGACGGGGAGGAGCACACATATCCGCTGCTCTCCCCGGATCCGGACAGCCGCCTGCCCGGAGGTGACTTCGCGTCCCTACGACGCCAGCCCTGGGGCTTCACGGCCAGCGGTGAGCGCCACGTCTGGGGGCTGTTCAGCCGCAACCTCTGGCTCGACGACATGATGGGTGACCTCGTCCCCATCCTGGACCTGCTCGCACCTCACGTCGAAGAACCTGGCTACGGCGGGCACTTCCGCGAGGAGTTCGACGCCGAGACGACCGTCTTCACCTTCCACGCGGGCACCTACGGGCCGCTGAAGCTCTGACGCCACCTCATCGGGTAAGCAGCACCGCTGACCGGCGACGACGACCTGACAACAGAGGAGTACCTGGAACTGCACGAAGCGTTCGAGGAGCTGGGGGCCTCAACGAAGCTGGTCTGCGTGTTCTTCACGGCCGACGTCGAGAGCGGCATCCATGTCATCCATTGGGGCCAAGCCCACCTCGAGCCGGACCGCACCTTCGACTGGCTCCACAGCGAACAGCTCCGAGTCGCTCCCCAACCTCTTGAGTAACTTGACTCACAGAAGCGATCTCGTCGAGCAGCCCGCGGATGCGCTTCTCGATCTCGTCACGTATGGGGCGAACGGCGTCGACGCCCTGTCCGGCCGGGTCGGGGAGCTCCCAGTCGAGGTAACGCTTGCCCGGGAAGACCGGGCAGGTGTCGCCGCAGCCCATCGTGATGACCACATCGGAGACCTGGACGGCTTCAACGGTGAGCACCTTGGGCACCTCGGCAGAGATGTCGATGCCTGCCTCCGCCATCGCTTCGACGACGGCCGGGTTGACCGTGTCGGCGGGCGCGGACCCGGCGGAACGTACCTGTACGCGACCGCCCGCAAGGTGCGAGAGGAACGCGGCGGCCATCTGGGAGCGCCCGGCGTTGTGGACACAGACGAACAGCACGGACGGACGCTCAGCAGGCTTGTTCATGGCGGGTGTCTCTCTCGGGAGCGGGCTGGTCAGGGGATCGTCGGGGCGGCGGGTTCGGGTTCGCCCGAAAGCAGTGCGGTGCTGATGCGTGCGGGTGCCGGGCGTCCGAACACCGCGAACACCAGCCCCAGCCCGAGCGCGGCACCGACCAGCTGGGCCGCGATGAAAGGGCCGAGCGAGACGGGGGCGATGCCGGCGAACGTGTCGGTGAAGGCACGGCCGATGGTGACCGCGGGGTTCGCGAACGAGGTGGAGGACGTGAACCAGTACGCCGCACCGATGTAGGACGCCACGGCCACGGCGCTGAGGTGGGCCCGGTCGGTGCGGGCCAGTCCGAAGATCAGAAGGATGAGTCCGGCGGTCGCGACCACCTCGCCCAGCCACAGGTGACCGGCAAAGCGGTCATGGGTGGACCACTGCACGAGCGGCTTGCCGAACATGCCGTCGGCCAGGACGGCACCGGCGATGGCGCCCGCAATCTGGGCCGGGACGTACGTGGCGACGTCCCGCGCGGTCGGCCCATCCCCGCTGCGACGGCCGGTGAACCAGGCCGCGAGGGTGACGACAGGATTGAAGTGCGCACCCGAGGCCGGCCCGAGCAGTGCGATGAGCACGCCGAGCCCGAAGACGGTGGCCAGCGAGTTGGCCAGCAGCTGCACGCCGACGTCCCTGGACAGCTCGGTTGCCTGGATGCCGGAGCCGACGACCACTGCGACCAGCGCGGCCGAGCCGATGGCTTCGGCGAGGGCCCGTCGTCCCCGCGACGCGGTCATGCGGTTGCCTCGGCCGTCTGCGATGTCTCCAGGAAGGCGGCGAGCCGGTCCAGGGTGGCCGGCAGCACCCAGTAGTAGACCCACGTACCCCGGCGCTCGCAGTCGATCAGGCCGGCCTGCCGCAGCAGCTTGAGGTGATGCGAGATCGTCGGCTGAGACAGGTCGAAGGCCGGGGTCAGGTCACACACGCAGACCTCACCGCCCGCCCGCGAGGCGATCAACGACAGCAGACGCAGCCGTACGGGGTCACCCAGCGCCTTGAACAGCTTTGCCAGCTCCGCCGCCTGGTCCTCGTCCAGCGGTGCGGTCACCAGCCCGGGGCAGCATGCGCCGTTCTCGTCGCTCTGTCCGAGCACCACAAGCTCTTGCTTCGACATGCCTCTATGTTGACATCCTTCGATCCAAGTCACAAGGTTGCATCGATAGACATCAATCCAAGCCGATGGGAGCCCTGCCATGTCCCGTGCTCAGCTCGCCCTGCGGGTCAGCGACCTGGAGGCGTCGATCGCCTTCTACTCGAAGCTGTTCGGCACCGAACCGGCCAAGCGGCGCGAGGGCTACGCCAACTTCGCCATCACTGAGCCCCCGCTCAAGCTCGTACTCATCGAGGGCGAGCCCGGCGAGGAGACCAGGCTGGACCACCTCGGCGTCGAGGTCGAGTCCATCGACAACGTCAACGCGGCCACCGCCCGGCTCAAGGACGCCGGCCTGGCCACCTTCGAGGAGAACGACACCTCCTGCTGCTACGCCCTCCAGGACAAGGTCTGGGTGCACGGCCCCGGCAAGGAGCCCTGGGAGGTCTACGTGGTCAAGGCCGACGCCGACACCCTCGGCAAGAGCGCCGACCCCGACACCACCGGCGACGGCTGCTGCACCAGCCAGATCGCCGAAACGGCCGCGACGGCAGCGAGTTGCAACTGCGGCTGAGCATTGCTCGTAAGGGCGGGGGGTTTAAATGCTCCACCCCTGCAAGACGGTGCCGCGCCAGAAGCTGGGAGGCTCCGGCGCGGCATTGCTTCAACCGGTACAGCCGGGTACCGTGCCCGCGCAGTTCGTCGGCACGTTGCCGCGAACGCGGCTGCTGTTGAGGCTGACTGTGCCGCCGGTCCTGAGAATGCCGCCGGCGCCTACTCCGCCTGTGGCCTCGTTGCTGTTGACGTTGGTGCGGATCAGGTTGACGGTGCCGCTGAGATTGACGATCCCACCACCATCACCCGCCACGTTGTCGTTGACGTTGCCCCGGAGAACAGGCCACCGTTCTCCCTGGGAAGAGCAGATCACAGGCTCGGGTTTCTCCGTCGCAATGTGTTCACGAAACCCGCTGGGGAGTGTCCCGCCACCGGGCCGGAGTGCGCGCGGCGGCGGACTGTTCTAGCGTCGGACGGAGAAGGGGCGGCCCTGCCGAGCCGACGGGTGCGGGGGCCCGGGACCGCAGTTGTACACCGGCCGCGTCCGCTGCTCGGCGTTGAATCCGCGAGTCCCCGACCAACCCTTGAGAGCAGGTGGCTCCCATGCGCACGTCGGCCCGTACAGCCGGATTCCTCACCGGTCTGACCTTCGCACTCGGCGGCGTGGCCTTCGCCGCTCCCGCCGCCCACGCGGACATCCCGGCCTGCACGAACATGGTCCAACAGGCGGGCGTCCAAGTCTCGGACACTGTCGGAACGGCGTGCACCCAAGGTGTGCACGGTGATCTGCAAGGCTGTGTGAGCACCCTGACCGGGGTCGGCGTGCCGGGCGGCGCCGCGAACGGTGCCTGCCGGATGGCGGCCAACCCGCCGTCGTGACCGCCTCCCTGCCGGCGTACGTCACCTCGGCCGTCGCAGGCGAAGCGGATCTTCGTGGTCAGTCCGCCGTGGGACCGGCCGATCGCCTCACCGGGGCTGGGCCCCCTTGACGTTTCACGGATGGCTCAGAGCTCGCCTGCCATGCCGGGGCGAGCTCCCCCAGCCTGAATCCGCTTCTGGTGATCCTTGACTTCGAGCTGACGGTCAGACAGTCGCTCGGGACCGCTCGCGAAACTTGCATGTACCGAGGTGTCCAGGTCACCGATCCGGCCGGCGAGGGTGCGCAAGGCTTCGGAGGACGGGGAGCCGGGTTGAGCTGTACTCACGAACAACCAGTGGTCCGGGTCACCGGGAAATATAAGGGTCTCATAGTCCAAGGTGACTTCGCCGAGCAGCGGGTGCCGGTAGTGCCTGGTGCCGTGGGAGAATTCCTCCACATCGTGCGCGGCCCACCATCGGCGAAAGTCTTCGTCCACGGCCGACAGCTGATCAATCAGCTCGGTCAGTTGCGGGTCGTTCGGATGCCGACCCGCATACAGATGCAAACCTGTGACGACCATACGGGCGGCCATGTCCCAGTCAATGAATAGTTCACGTGCCGCAGGGTCGAGAAAAACAAATCGCGCCAAATTACGCTCGCGGGCCGGCCTGGCCTCGAAATCGACAAATATCACGCGAGCCATCCGGTTAAGAGCAAGGACGTCCATACGGCCGTCCAAGATCATGGCAGGGGTTTCCCGAAGAACCTCGAGCAGCGCGTACGCACCCGGACGCACTCGCCGCGGAACGGCGGGCCGGCTCACTCTGGCCACGGACTGCGGCCTGGCCAGGTTGAACAGATGCGCGCGCTCGACATCGTCCAGCCGCAGAGCCCGGGCTACGGCCTCCAACACTGCTTCTGAGGCGTTGGCCACCCGTCCGCGTTCCAGACGGATGTAGTAGTCCACGCTCAATCCGGCCGAGAGTGCAACCTCCTCGCGGCGGAGTCCCGGAACGCGGCGGCTCGCCCCCGGCGTGACCCCGGCCTGCTCAGGGCTCACCCGGGCGCGCCGCGAGCGCAGAAATTCGCTCAACTCCTTGTTGTCACCCGAACCGGGCGACGCCTTGGCCATATGTTGAGGCTAGCCTCGGCGCGTCATCCCAGCAAGACGCAGCATTGGGGCACTGCGGCCGCATAAGCCTATCCCTGTCAGCGATAAAGGGAGTCCCTGGAGCGGTCACCCGAAAAACACAAAGTGGAGCCGTCCCGCATACCGTCGGACCAGCGAGTGGCGTCGATTAAATAGGCACTTTCCGAATAAAATCCTGGTGGCTGAAAAGAAGCAGACTGTCTCCGGTCAGGGCCCAGGTGGCGGGCGCTCATGACCCCGCCGGGGGCGGGGCCGGTGGGGAGCCGAATGCCTTGCTTGTCGTCCGGGCGTCGGCCCGTGGCCGCGTTGACGACCTCATTGCCGGTTCCGCGTCGATGAGGATCAACCTGCGTTCTTCCGAAGCCTGCATCGGTCGTTACTCAGTGATGGGAAAGGGGGCCTGCCAGTACCTGGACCAGTAGGCCATGGCCGAGGCGGGCCTGCTTGACCGCCCCCGGATGGATTTGCGGCTGGTTCCCTGGAATTGCACGGGGATCGACTTCTCCTCACCGCTATATACCTGATGGGATGAACCGCAATGATGAGCACTGACCGGACCGCACTCGTTGAGCCGCTGAAGCCCCACAAGATATTCGACGCCGCGGCAGCCGTGATCGACGAGCAAGGGACGGTGGTCGGGTGGACGCAAGCCGCTCAGCGGCTTGTCGGGTACTGCGCTGAGGACGTACTGGGCAGGTCCGCCGCATTCGTGCTGCCGACTTCCGATGAAGCGGGACTATCAGCATTCACCGAGCAGTGCCGTGCTCGGGGCGGCTGGTCCGGCACCGCGGCGGTCCGCCACCGCGACGGCCGCACGCTCAACCTGAGCCTTCGCGTCTCGCTGCTGTGGGGGCAGGACGCAACTCTCAGGTGGCTGGTATTCCTGACTGACATAGGCGCGCTCTCCTCGGGGTTCATGAACGGATCGGTGCGGGAGTCGCTCCTTGTTCGCGCACCGATCGGCATCGTCGTTCATGACCCGCAACTACGTTGTACCTGGGTGAACGACGTCATGGAGCGCCACGACGGCATTCCTCGTGACCGGCGGTTCGGATGTCGACTCGCCCATTCGATGCCCGGCTTCGAGGCCGAAGAGCTCGAAGCAGTGATGCGGCAGGTGCTGGCGAGCGGCACCACCACGGTCCACGAGTACCGGGCGTGGCCGGCTGAAGATCCGCGCCGCGAGCACGCATTCTCGGCATCGTTCCTCTGCCTCCAGGACGCGGACGGCCAGGCGCTGGGAGTGTGCTCCGTGATCGTGGATGTCACCGGCAGCCAGGGAGTGTGCGAGCGCCGTGCCGTCCTCAGCGAGGCCAGCACGCGCATCGGCAGAACCCTGGACGTCATGCAGACCGGACAGGAATTGGCCGACGTTGCCGTGCCCCTGCTGGCCGACTGCGCCATCGTCGACCTGGCAGAGTCGGTTCCGTTCGGCGAAGAGCCCTCTGCCCGCAACGACACCATGAGCGGTCGCCCCCGTATTCTCCGCCGTGCCGGTCTGGCCTCGATTCACCCAGGGGTCCCGGAGTCGCCGTGGGCGCACGGAGAGCCGGTCCTGGTCTCACCGACCTCGCCGTTCGCCAGGGTCCTGCGCACCGGGAGGTCTCACCTGGAACCGGTGCTGGACACCTCTCCTGGGACATGGATCGACCACGATCCCTGTCGAGCGGAGATGATCCTCGAGAACGGGGTGCACTCCCTGATGGTCGTACCCATCCGCGCACGGCGCTCCGTGCTGGGCGTGGCCTTGTTCGCACGCACCGAGTGCCCGATGCCGTTCCAGGAGGATGATCTGCTCCTGGCCGAGGAACTGGTCACCCGGGCCGCGCTCTCGTTGGACAATGCTCGCCAGTACGCGCGCGAACGCACCGCCGCCCTCGCGCTGCAACGCAACCTGCTCCCCCACCGCTTGAGGGGCGGTGTCGCGGTTGAGGCGGCCTCGCGCTACCTGCCGGCCGATATCGACGCCGGTGTCGGAGGCGACTGGTTCGATGTGATCCCCCTGTCCGGCGCCCGTGTGGCCCTCGTCGTAGGCGATGTGGTCGGACACGGCATCGACGCCGCCGCGACCATGGGCAGGCTCCGCACCGCCGTCCACACGCTCGCCGACATGGAACTGCCCCCCGACGAACTGCTGGCCCACCTCGATGACACCGTCCGACGGATGACCGAGGAAGACGCCGACGCCTCAGACCAGACCCCCGCGGTTGTCGGCGCCACCTGCCTGTATGCCGTCTACGACCCGGTCACCCGGAAGTGCACCATGGCACGAGCTGGGCACCTCCCGCCCGCGATCATCGACCCACAGGGCCAGGTCACCTTCCCCGACCTGCCCACCGGAGCCCCGCTCGGCCTCGGCCTCGGGCTGGTTCCCTTCGACGCCGTGGAAGTGGAGCTGCCCGAGGGAAGTCTGCTCGCGTTCTACACCGACGGCTTGGTCGAGTCCCGTGCCGACGACATCGACGTCGGAATGCGCCGCCTGGGCGCCGCCCTGGCGCAGTCTGGTCAGTCCCTGGAGGACCTGTGCTCCTCAGTGATCGAAGCCTTGCCGACTCAGGCACCATCCGACGACGTCACCTTGCTCCTTGTCCGGACCCGCACACTCAAGGCGCCCCAGATTGCCTCCTGGGACCTCCCGAGCGAGCCGACCGTCGTCCGTACCGCCCGGCACATGGCCGCCCGTCAGCTCAGCGAATGGGGCCTGGAGCATCTCGTGCCCGACACGGAGCTGATCGTCAGTGAACTGGTCACCAATGCGATCCGCCACGGCGCCGGCCCAATCCGTCTACGCCTCATCCAGCACCAAGTCCTGACCTGCGAAGTCTTCGATGGTGGAAGCTGCTACCCGCGCCTGCGCCATGCTCGCATCGTCGACGAGAACGGCCGGGGCCTCTTCATGGTTGCTCGGTTGTCCCGCAGGTGGGGCTTCCGCTCCGCGACGGGCGGCAAGCTCGTCTGGGTCGAACAAGACCTGCCCGCCGCACCCTCTCACGCTCATGGCCCCCGCCTGCCGCAGGCGGCCGAGGATCACCGAGGTTGTGTGGCGTAGCCAGTTCGCCGACCGCCGGTCGATCAGCCACGTCGCAGCTGGGGCGTGACACGGAGCAGGCAGCAGGACCAGCGCGGCGTCCGGATCAAGAGCGGAGACAAGAAAGTGCCTTCTGAGCTGGGACGACAGGGCCTGTCCAAGGCTTCTGTCGTCCCAGCGAGAAGTCACTTTCTGCGTAGAGGGAAAGCCTCCTCCTCACGTGCGTGGTCCCGCAGCGCGAAGCGAAGGGCGCCGTCATGCGCGCCTGACGACCAGCACGGCCACGTCGTCGAGGTGGTCCACCGCGACCGCGGCGTCGAGGATTCGTTCAGCAGTCGCGTCGGCGTTCAGCCCGTCGTGGAGGGCTTGGGCGGCCAGTGTTCCGGCCCGCTCCAGTCCGGCGTCCAGCGTCAGGCCCGGCCCTTCGACCACGCCGTCGGTGAGCATGATCAGCGCGGTGTCCTCCTCCAGCGTGAAGGTCTCCTCGAGGTAGTCGGTGCCGGGCAGGACTCCCAACACCGGACCGCCCGGCAGCTCGCGGATGTCGCGGCTTCCGTCTTCGCGTACACACAGCAACGGCACATGGCCTGCGCTGGCGCCGATGACCCGTCCGTCGCGTGGATCGAAGTACAGCATGGTGCAGCTGGCGAATCGTGCCGCGTCCATCGTGACGAGAAGCTCGTTGGTGCGCGTCAGCACGGTTCCCGGCTTCGATTCGTGGGGGGCGATGGCGCGGATGGAGGCGCGCACCTGCCCCATGAAGGCGGCGGCATCCACATCGTGCCCTTGGCTGTCGCCGATCTCCAGGGCCACCGTGCCGTCGGGCATCACGAAGGCGTCGTACCAGTCCCCGCCGATGTCGAGCCCGTCCCGGCTGGGCTGGTAGCGGGCGGCGATCTCCAGCCCCGGGAGATGCTCGGGCAGCGTGGGCAGCATGCTCTCCTGGAGCGCCGTGGCCAACTCGATGCGGGCTTGCTGCAATCGGGTGCGCTTGAGTGCCTGACCTGCCAGGTCGGCCAGGGTACTCATGAGGGCGCGCTCGTCCGGGGACGAATGGTGCTCGCTGTCGTAGGTCACCGCCCAAGCGCCGACAGGCTGATCGCCGACCGGGCTGAGCGGGGTGATCGATATGGCGGCAAAGGAGTCGATCCACGGAAAACAGACTGCCTGCGGCCAGCGACGTATGACCTCATCCCGGTTGGGGATGAATTGCGGCTCTCCGGTTCGGACCACGCAGGTCAGTGGTAGCGGATCACCCAGCGACAGGCCGTCCATGGCGGCGATCTGCCGCGGGTCGACGCTGGCATCGGAGGAGACGCGCAGGAGCCCCGTCCGGTTGTCGACGAGGGCAAGCAAGGCGCCCGTGCCGCCGAAGGTCGCGGCGACCCTTGCCAGGACGACCTGCTGCAACTCCTGCTCGGTGGCGGCGGTGATCAAGGCGGAGGCGAAAGCGGCGATCTCGTCGGCACGCAGCCGCTCGGCACTCACCGCGGCCAGCACCTTCTGTCGGCCCTCCTCGAGCTGGGTCTCGTCGCGGAACACCCCGAAGACCTGCTCAGGGCCGTCGTAGCCCAACCGGATCCGACGGATCTGGCAGGCCACATGGTGCCACCCGTCCTGCTCGGTGAGGAACCGCAAGCTGATCCAGGGGGACTGAGCGGCGGTCGAGTGGATGATCCGCCCCAAGGCCTCCCGGTCATCTGGGTGAACTCGCCGGACCAGACTGGACAAGGAGACCGAGGCCTCCGGGAACGGCGCGGCCAGGGCGGGTGCGCCACCCAGCCATTCCAGCTGGTGATCCTGGGGTGAGTACATCCACAGGCCGAGGTCTGCAGCCGCGGCCGCCAGCCGGAACGGGATCAGCAGACTGCCCAGGTCGTTGCGCGCGTCGACCACATGCACCCACACCAGCCGATGGCCACCCGCGAGATCCGCCGGCCGGGCCTCGACGAGGCTGACCACGTGCGCGCTGCCCGGCCCCGGGAACTGCAGCACACGCATCGCGACCGACTTCGTCGTGGCCCCGTGCGTCAGCAGATTCTCGGCCGCGGCCCGCTGGCCGGCAGGTAGCACGCCAAGGAAGTCATGACCTACGCACTGCTCCGCCGGCCTGCCCAGCGTCGTGGCCATCGAGGCGTTGAGGGAGTGGATGGTGCCGTCCAGGGACAAAAGAGCTGACGGCTCAGCCCTCCGCATGAGTGCGTCCAAGGTGTCCATCTGTCGCTCCGCCGGCAATCATCGAGCGATGGCCCGAATGACCCTCGTCCATCGTATTCCGTTCTTTTGTCCACCATCCTCTCTTTTGTCCACCATCCTCCGTGAAGGGCTCATACACCCGCCCTGCGCCGGCTTGCTGCATCGAGGCCGTCAGGGGTGAACCGACTGACCGTCGAGCCGCGCGTGGCGGTCCCCCTCGGCCTCTTCCGCGCGCGGTCAACCACTGCGGCAGCACGACGTCCGGGCGCCGGCGCCGCGCCAGTTCGATCGCCCGGTCCACGGTCGGCGCGCCGACCTCGGCGAACAGCCGAGCCATGTTGCCGAATCGAAAGTCTTCGGCATCGGAATCATCGTCCTGATTTCCCCAGGGCTCCAATGCCATTTCCGGGTTGCGTTGCACGAATTCGTACTGCAGCTTTGCGTAGTCCACGCCGGGCGACACGTCGACCACCGGCAGCCCGACATCCGCGGCCTTTTTCGTACTGCCGCTCATGACGACAGCGCCACATGAGAAACGTGGGGCGGCAGCCATGAATATGCGGGAGTCGAACGGCGCAGCAAACGGAACCCCGTACAGATATTTGTCAACCATGCACGGGAATCGTCAACCGCGATATTGTGTGACGGACCGCCGGAGCGGAGGGTTCCTGCGCCACCCGGACGCTCAGGGCCGACGGCTCGTGACCGGACCGGTCTCACCGGGGGCGTCGTACGCACGCCGGGCCTCCTCGACCCGCTCCAGGTTCGCCTGGGACCAGTCGGCCAGCACGGCGAACAGCGGCGAGAGGCTCCGGCCGAGGTCGCTGATCTCGTACTCGACCCGCGGCGGCACTTCCGGGTAATAGGTACGCAGTACGAGACCGTCCCGCTCCATCTGCCGCAGTCGCTGCGTCAGCACCTTGGACGTGATGGTGCCGATGCGACGTTCGAGCTCCACGAAGCGCTGCCGCCCGAACGTGTGCAGGGCCCAGAGGATAGGGGTGGTCCAGCGACTGAAGACGATGTCGACCACCGGTCCGATGGGGCACGCCTGGGCCGGAGCGACCGTCGTGGCGGACGGAACTGCCGCTCCCGAAGCGGGAGTCCGGGGGACGGGGGTGTAGGGCATGACGCCTCCAGGGATGTCACTTTCCTTCAGGTAGTCACTGTACGCAGGACGGTGGCTTCCTCAAGGCGACCCGGGAGGGACGCTTCCCGGGGTCCGTCATGCAGGCGTCGGCCGCTCCTGGCGCGTGGTTCCGCGGTGCCCGGCAGCGTGCCGGAGACCGCACCGCCCGGCGTGCTTCCTGTACCAGTCGGCATGGAGCGGGAAGTCCGCCTTGAAGCCGTCACCGGGATCGCAGTCGAGGAGCTCCCAGACCCCGTCATCGGTGAACCAGTGGTCCACGGTGAGCAACTGGAGGGAGTGCAGGAGGCGCGGCGACTCGGCGAGCTGTGCCCGGGCCTCGTCCAACGCGATGTCGGCGGCACCCCACTCCAGTCCGAGCTCGGCGGAGACTGCCGCGACGAGCTCGGAACAGGCCACCGGATCAGGGTGGTTGACATGGTGGACACCCGCGGTCTCCCGGGGCGAGAGCGCCGCGGCGAGCAGAGCCCGGCCCAGCACTCGCACATCGATCATGGAGTGCCGGGCGGCGCACCCGGCAAGACCGGACGACAGTTCCCGGACCAGCGCGACCAGGCCGGGGATCACCCAGCGGTCCCCCTCGCCGTAGACGAGGTGGGGGCGCAGCACGGTCCCGCCCGCGGCCAGCACATGGCGCTCCGCGGCAGCACGCGTGACGCTGGTGAGCGAGCCCGGCGCGAGCGGCGCCCGGCCGGGGGCCAGGTCCCTGAACGGCCCGCGTCCGTAGACCGCTGCCGTGCTCAGATAGACGATGCGGGCGACGCCTGCGCGCTCCGCCTCCTCCACCAGCGCCCGGGTCCCGAGGTCGTTCACGGACCGGACCGTTCGCTCGTCCCCGTTGATCTGCGAGGCGCAGTGAATCACCGTGTCGACCCCGTCGCAGATGCCGCGCAACGATGCGACGGTGGCGAGGTCCCCATACACGGTTTCGATGCCGGAGCCGGCGGCGGAGGCGGGGACGTTCACGGACGCCCTGTGCTCCATCAGTCGCAGCCGGAGCCCGGGGACGGCGTCCGCAGCCGCCACCACATGTCTGCCGACGAAGCCACTCGCCCCGGTGACGAGGATGTGTGTGGTCACGACCGGTCGTCCTCATCTGTGTGGGCGAGTTCGCTGGTGAATACCGGCTCGCCGTCCTGTTGTCCGCGTACTCGCACAATGGTCCGGGAACTGTCGTCGGAGGGCATCAACTCGGCTTCGACCCAGCACGGACTGTCGAGTTCGGCGTATTTGTGGAAGGCGATCTCCACCGACGTCGGGAGGAATGTGTGCCCTGGGGTGACAGCGACGGCTGCCTGCCGGGCCGCTTCCAGGAGCAGGATGCCGGGAACATGGTCGTTCGGGCGCCTGAACAGAGTCGGATGGGTGGTGTCCAGCCGCAACCGCCAGCGGTTGGGCTGGGGTGTCGGCGTCAGTACGACGTCCGACTCCGCCGTCCGGCCCACCTCGTACGGATCCGCACCGGGCAACAGCGGTACGGGACGGCCCACCGTGTCCAGACGGTCCTGCCGCAGGCGGCGGTAGGCGCGCGCCGATGTGCAGCTGATCCGACCCGAGCTGGTCGCCAGCACGGTGCCGCCCCGGTGGAAGCGCAGGTCGACCCGCATACCGGCGATGCTCTTGCCCCGCTTGCGCACATCCGAGCAGGTCAGATGGATCAGGACCTTTCCGGACGCGACCTCCAGGGCGAAACCCGGTACGACGGTGTCGTACGCCAGGTCCCACATCACGAACTGGTCGTCGACCGGGACTCCCAGCTCCGCGTGGGCCAGCATCATCGTCGCCTGCCGCATGGTCTCGGCTATCAGCAGCGGGTCCTGGTGGCGGCCCGATGCGACGGCGAAGAAGCGGTGTGGGCACGGCCATTGGGCCGATACGGAGAACTCCGTATCGCTCAGCCTGCACCAGGCGGTGGGAAAGATGTCCCTGGGGTCGGACCGGTGAACGAGTTCATGCGAGACATCAGTTATCCAGCCTCTCTGCGCCGGGATCGCCAACCGATAGAGACCGGACGGTTCGGTCTCGGTGCGGGTGACAGTATCGGGCAAATCAACATCAACCATCGAAATACCCCCAGCTAATCCATGAGGGAGTGTCTCGCTCCCCCACGGTAAGTTACCGACGGCCCTGGTTTTTCTACAGTCCGGCCGGTGCATTCAAGGCCACAACACCACGAGAGGCAGGAACGCACAGTCGATGGCCCAACAAGCTCGAGCGATCCAGACCCGGCAGTCGATCCTGCTGGCGGCCGCCACTGTCTTTGACGAGCGCGGCTACGGCTCCGCCACCATCAGCGAGATTCTCACACGGGCGGGCGTGACCAAGGGGGCTCTCTACTTCCACTTCGCCTCGAAGGAGGAGCTGGCCCTCGGAGTGATGGAGGCGCAGCTGGAAGTCGGCGCGCTTCCACCCCAGTTGACGAAACTGCAGGAGCTGGTCGACCAGGGTCTGGTGCTGGCCCACCGGCTCCGCCACGAGCCGCTGGTGCGCGCGAGCGTCGGGCTGGCGATGGCGCAGGGGGGCGGTGAACTGGACCGTGGCCTGCCGTTCCACTCCTGGATAGCCCGGCTCGAAACGCTGCTGACCGAAGCGAAGCAGCAGGGCGAGGTGTTGTCCCATGTCAATCCCGCGGAGGCGGCGCAGCTCCTGGCCGGCGCCTTCTCCGGCATCCAGGAGATGTCCCAAGTTCTGTGCGAGCGAGAGGACTTGGAGCAGCGGATCTCGATGCTGCTGCGCTATGTACTGCCGAGCATTGCCCTGCCGGCCGTGCTCGCCATGCTTGAGATCACCGAGACCCGCGCCGAACGGCTGCTGGCCACGGTCGAGGAACCGGACGCACCCGAGGCCGGGAGCGAAGAGGACTAAGGGCTGTCCCGCAATCCCTGGCGGGTGAATTTCCATACCGCACGTCCGGAAACAGCGACGAAACACTGCGCAGCGGCAGTGGGGTACGGCGCTCAGCTCGCCGCCCCTTCGCCCAGGCGGTACCCCACGCCTCGGACCGTGACGATCCAGGCGCTGTCGCCGTCGAACTCCTTCCGGGCGACCTCGACGACCCGCTCGCCGACGCGCATGGGCCTCCTCCAGGGAAGTCACTTTCCTCTAGGTACCTACTTCACTCCGGATGCTAGCTTCGCCGGGTCGACGCAATAACGACCCGTATTCGGCACCTCTGTGCCATTCGCGCCGGCTTCCTCATCCCACCAACTGCCAGGAATTGCCATGTCGATCCCAGGATCCTTGTCCAGTCCCCGCGAGATATCAGCCGCACCAGAGCCCCGGGCAGTCCGTCGGCCCGGGCTGATTCTGGCATTCCTCTGCGTTGCCGGACTCATGACGTTTCTCGATGTCACCGTCGTGAACGTCGCTCTGCCGAGCATCGAGGAAAGCCTCCACATTTCCGAAACCTATTTACAGTACGTGGTGACGGGTTACGGAACGGTCCTCGGCGGATTCCTGCTGCTCGGTGGCCGGCTCGCCGACACCTTCGGGCGCCGGCGCATGCTCCGGACGGGCCTGATCGTGTTCGCCGCGGCGTCCCTGCTGGCGGGCATCGCCCAGGGCGCCACCATGCTCATCACCGCCCGCGCCGTGCAGGGTCTCGGAGCGGCGTTCATCGCTCCGGCCGCTCTCAGTCTTCTGACCAACACCTTCGCCGAGGGTTCCGAACGCAACAAGGCGCTCGGTGTGTGGGGTGCGATGGGCGGTCTGGCGTCGGTGGCCGGCGTCATTCTGGGCGGCCTCTTCACGGAGGGCCCCGGCTGGCGCTGGATCTTCTTCATCAACGTGCCGATCGGCCTGGCGGCCGCGTTCGCGGCGCCGTTCATCCTTCCCGAGAGCCGCTCCGAGGAGCGCCGCAAGTCCTTCGACACGGCCGGGGCCATCCTCCTCACCGCCACCCTGGTGCTCACCATCTACACCCTGGGCCAGACCATCGACGTCGGCTGGCTGTCCACCCGCACCCTCGGCAGCCTGGCCGTCGCGGCCGTCCTGCTGATCGCCTTCCTCGTGGTCGAGCAGCGGGCGCAGTCGCCGCTCATCCCGCTCAGCATCTTCCGGCGCCGCGTCCTGACCATGGCCAACATCGTCGCCATCCTGCTGTTCGGCACCCTGGTGACGCTGTTCTTCTTCGCGAGCCTCTTCATGCAGATGGTCCTGGACTACTCGCCGATCAGAGCAGGTCTGGCCTATGCGCCGCTCGCCCTGATCACGGCGGTCGGCGCGGGCGTCGCATCGAAGCTGATCACCAGGATCGCGGCGAAGCCGGTGCTCCTCACCGGTCTCGCCCTCACCTTCATCGGCATGCTCATGCTGTGGCGACTGCCCTCGGACAGCACCTACGTGTCCCACGTGCTGCCGGCGTTCCTCGTCGTCGGCCTGGGCCTCGGTATCTCCTTCGTGCCGCTCCAGATCGCCGCGTTCACCGGGGTCGAGAAGAGCGAGTCCGGTCTGGCCGCGGGTCTCATCGGCACGAGCCAGGAGGCGGGCGGCGCCCTCGGTGTGGCCGTCGCCGCCACCATCGCGTTCAGCGCCACCCGCGGCCTGGAGAAGTGGGCCCACGGTGACCCCGACCTCATTCGGGAGGCCCGTACGAGCGTCTTCCACCACGCGTTCGTCGTCGGGGCCTGGTTCGCCGTGGGCGCCATCGTCATCGCGCTGCTGCTGCCGATGATGAGGACATCGGAACACGACGGCATCCCCGGGGCCTGAAGGGCGGAGGAACAGCATGTCGCTGCCCCTGTCGGAATCGGCCGAGGCCTTTCTGGCCGAGAGCCACGTGTGCACGCTGACCACCGTCCGGCCCGACGGCTCGCCCCATGTGGCGCCGGTGCGCTTCACCTGGGACGCCGACACCGGGCTGGCACGGGTCATGACCGCCGCCTCGCGGCAGAAGGTCAGGAACCTGCTGGCCGGCCCAGGCAGTCGCGTCGCGGTCTGCCAGGCGGCGGGTCCGCGCTGGATCACCCTTGAGGGCACCGCCACGGTGTCCGACGATCCGCAGCGGGTGGTCGAAGGTGCCCGGCACTATGCGAAACGGTACTGGTCCGCGCCCCCGTCCCCAGCGGGTCTGGTGGTGATCGAGATCGCGGTCGACCGGGCGATGGGCCTCTACTGACACCTGATCGGCACGATCAGGTGTGGCGGTCCCTCGCGGCTCAGATCGAGGAGCGCATGCCGGCGGCGACGGTGCGGGCCCGTGCCGAGCGGGGTGCCCTGCCGATCCTGCAGGGGCTGATGGGTGCGCGGCTGCGGATCGGCCGTGAACTCGCCGATGGATGGGTGGAGATCGAGGCCGATGGCCCGTCCTTGGACGTTCTTGCACGGCAGTTGGCCGGTCTCGGATCGCAGGTCGAGGTGCTCGGGCCGCCGCAGGCCCGCAAACGGCTGGCGTACCTGGCGGGCGAACTGGCCTCCCTCCACTGGCCGTCGGCGGAGACAGAAGGGGAATCGGCCGTCCCGGACGAATTCGTCGACCTGCGCCGCTGATCCGGCGCACCGTCGGCCTGTTCGTGCCCCTTGGGCCGCGAAGCGGCCGGTGTCGCCGTGGTGCGTGCCGCCGCACGGCGGTCAGCTCACCGGCTGTTCGGTCCAGATGCACTTGCCGGTGGCGGTGTAGCGGGCGCCCCAGCGGTGGGCGAGGGCGGCGACCAGTTGCAGACCGCGGCCGCCCTCGTCGGTCTCCGCCGCATTGCGGATGCGGGGTGTGGACAGGCTGCCGTCGGAGACCTCGCAGATCAGCCCCTCGGCACGGAGCAGGCGGAGGGCGATGGGGCTTTTGCCGTACCGGACCGCGTTCCCGACCAGCTCGCTGACCAGGAGCTCGGCGGTCATGGCGAGTTCGTCGAGCTCCCAGCCCGCCAGCTGGTCGCGGACATGGTGCCGTGCCTCGCTCGCGGCGATCGGTCCGTCGGGAAGTGTCCAGCTGGCAATGGAAGCGACCGGTATCGCAAAGGTGCGGGCGACGAGCAGTGCGGCGTCGTCCATGAGCTGGGTGCCCGGCAGCAGCTCGGCCAGGACGTTGTCGCACAACCGCTCCAGCCCGGGCGAGCTGCCCGCGGCATCGTCCTCCCGTACGGCGGCCGCCGCACTCGACAGCGCCTTGGTCAGGTGGAGCATGCCCCGGTCGATGTCGCGGGTGGCGGATTCGATTAGTCCGTCCGTGTAGAGCACCAGCAGGCTGCCCTGGGGGAGAACGACCTCCGTGGTCTCGAACGGCGGGCGTGCCGTGCCCAGCGGCGGATCCGGCCGGTGGTCGAGAAACTCGGTGGTGCCGTCCGGATACACGACGGCCGGCGGCGGGTGCCCGGCGGAGCCGAACTTGCACGTGCAGGTGACGGGGTCGTACACCGCGTACAGGCACGTGGCGTAGAAGTCGTCGCCGAGGTCGTTCACCACCTGGTTGAGGCGGGTGAGGAGTTCGGAGGGTGGGAACTCCAGATCGGCGAGCGTGTGCACGGCGGTCCGCAGCCGCCCCATGGTGGCCGCCTCGGACAGGCCGTGTCCCATCACATCACCGATGACCAGCGCCACCCGGGCGCCGGACAGCGGGATCACGTCGTACCAGTCGCCGCCGACCTCGATGCCCTCGTTGGCGGGCACGTAGCGGGCGGCGGTGCTGACCGCGCACAGCGTCGGAAGCTCACTCGGCAGCAGTCCCCGCTGGAGCTCCTGGGCCCTGACGTGCTCGGCGTCGAACAGCCGGGCACGCTCGATGGCCTGCGCCATCAGTCCGCTGAGTGTGATGAGCAGAGCCTTTTCCTCACCGCCGAGACGCCGCGGCTCGGTGAAGGAGACGACGCAGCAGCCGACGGAGCGGCCGGAAACGATCAGCGGCAGGAACGCCCAGGACGCTTTCCTGGCCTCGGCCGGGCGGTCGGCCATCCGGGGGTAGCGCTCGACGTACTCCTCCACCGAGTCGATGAAGGCGGCCGTTCTCGTGCGATGCACCTCGTCGAGCGGGGCGATGTCGCCGACCGGCATTCCCTCGAAGTCGCGGAAGAACGTCTCCGGGTATCCGACCTGCCCGGCGACGTGCAGCGTGTCCGCTTCGATGAGATGGACGACGAGACCGGAGGCGCCGAACGGCGCCATGATCCGCTCGGCGGCGGCGTTCACGACATCCTGCACCGTCAGGGCCTCGGCAAGGGCACCGGCCAGGGCGGTGATGCGGGCGTTGCGGTCGGCCGTGACGCGTTCCGCGGCGACGGACTCGGCCTCACGCGACCGCATCTCGGTGACATCGGTGGCGTACACCATCAGGCCGTCCGGTACCGGGATCAGCCGCATCTGGTACTGACGCCGGTTGGTGGGCCACCGCACCACGAAGCCGACCGGGGTGCCGCGGTCGACGGCCCGCCGGTACGACGCGTGCAGACCGAGTCCCACGGCGTCGATACCGATCTCGGCGAATGCGTCCCACAGGTTCTGGCCGAGCAGCTCCTGCGAGGCTCCGAGCAGCCGCTCCGCCTCCATGTTGAGGAAGGTGATCCGCCACTCGCCGTCGACCGCGAAGAACGCATCGCTCATGTGCCGCAGGGCGCGGCTGACCGAGTCCCGGGCGATCCGGCTCTCGGTGGTGTCCCACACCGTGCCGACCATGCGGCCGGGCCGGCCGCCCTCCCCCGGCAGGACCCTGCCCCGCGAGCTGACCCAGCGCGTGGTCCCGTCCGGGCGGCGTATCCGGTACTCCACACCGGACACCCGTTGGTTACGGATCGCCTGCTCGATCTCGACCAGGAGCCACGGCAGGTCGTCGGGGTGGACCAGCCCGCTCCAGGTGTCGAAGCGCTGGTTCGTGGACTGCCCTGCCATACCGAGGACGGCGAGCGTCGACTCGTCCCACAGTTGCTCCCCGGTGGCCAGGTCCCATTCCCAGGAGCCGACCTTGATCGCTTCCAGCGCCTCCCGGAGCCGGGTGACGGGTGGCTCCTTCCCCGGCCGCCTGGGCTCGGCCCTGCCCCAGTCCATCGAAGGCTCCCGCAGCCGGAGGGCGGCCCAGGCGGCGAGCGTCTCGACGGCCGACCGCTGCTGCGGCGTCGGCTGCCCCTCGCCGACGGTGAGCACGGACAGCGCGCCCGCTACCCCGTCCGGCGTGAGGAGCGGTACGGCCAGCAGCCCGCTGCCTGCGGGCAGCGCGGAGAGCGGCGACCAGGGGGCGGCGGCGTGGGGGTGGTGGCCGAGGGGGCTGTCGGAGCCCCGGCCGCCGCGCTGTGCGCTGTCGTCCGCACTGCTTGCGTCGCCGCCCGTACGGCCCTCGCCGGCGCGTTCTGTACCGCCCCCCGTGCTGCGCCGGGTCACGGAGACCTCGGGGAGGCTGAGGCCCTGCCCGCCCAGAGCGGGCATCCACACCGAGGTGCCACCGGCCACCGCGCGCGCCGGCGCGGTGTCGCCGTCCACAGCGATCTCTTCCCAGTCCTGGGCCACGGTGCGGACGATCCCGCTGGTCGCCATCAGCAGCAGCCCCCGGCCCCCGGGACCCCTCACATGGACCATTCCGCCCAGTCCGTCGGCCTCCGTCACCGCATGTTCCAGGGCGAATCCGAGCAGATCGACTCCCCCCAGCCCAACCCCCGCTTCGATGATCATCCGAAGCCGTGCCGCACCGGCCTTGTCCATGAGGAGCTGCTCAGCCATCGCACGCTTCCTTCCGCGAACCCGCGTAGGACACAGGGCACCCGGAATGAGTAATATTGCCCACTTAATTGTACGTACGGGTACGGGCGAGCGAATGTGCAGGCGATTACCGCCGGACCGGCTACGCGGCGTCCACCACCGCCGTGTAGCCGAGCTTGTCGACCGCCTGGTAATAGGTCCAGGCCGTCGCGTCGCAGGAAGCCTTCTTGACACCCGAATATGCCGCGCAGACCCTCTTCAGGTCGGCGTAGAAGGCGCTGTCGATCCGGGCCTTGTTGGCGCTGAAGGTGCCGGCCGCTTTGTAGTTGCGGTAGCCGAAGTCGTGGCGGACACAGGAGTTGGCGAAGGGGAAGCCGAAGGGGTTGTCCGGCGAGGTGGAACAGTAGTCGGTCGACCAGTCGAATCCGTACGCACTCCATGCGCCCCGGTTGCCTCTGGCCGCGAAGAACGCCTGGTAGCTGCTTGCGCTCGTCTGGGTCCAGCCGCTGAGGACCTGCGGCTTGTCGGCGGGCGCGGCGGTGGCGTCGGCGGCGGGAAGAAGTGCGGCGGACAGGGCGAGGGCAGCGGTGGCCAGAGCGACGGTCAGGCGTCGGCGCATGGGGAGCTCCTTGGTGAGGGAACGCGACTGTCCCGGCGGCCTTCGCTCGGGACGGGCACAGCATCCGGCAGCGGACTGTCGCGGATGTATACGGGAGCTGTATGCCCTGCACACAGAGGTACATCGACTACCGCACAGGACAGTTGACGCCGTATCACTCACAGCACTGTCGCACGTGCGGCCACGGGAAGGGGAGTTACGCGCGGAGGAACGCCAGCACCGCCAGCACCCTGCGGTGCGTCTCGTCGGCCGGCGGCAGGTCCAGCTTGGCGAGGATGTTGCCGATGTGCTTGCCGACCGCGGCTTCGGAGACCACCAGGTCGCGGGCGATCGCGCCGTTCGACCTGCCCTGGGCGACCAGGGCGAGCACTTCCCGCTCGCGGGCGGTGAGCCGCTCCAGCGGATCGCGGCGGCGACGCAGGAGTTGGCGTACGACCTCCGGGTCGACGACGGTGCCGCCGTCGGCGACCTCCCGCAGGGCGTCGATGAACTCCTCGATCTGGCCGACCCGGTCCTTGAGCAGATAGCCGACACCGGATCCGTCTCCTGAGTCCAGGAGTTCGGCGGCGTACGTCCGCTGCACGTACTGACTGAGCACCAGAACCGGCAGAGCGGGCTGCTTCTCGCGGAGTTCCACCGCCGCGCGCAGTCCTTCGTCCTGGAGACCGGGCGGCATCCGGACGTCGGTCACGACGATGTCCGGAGTGTGTGCGGCGACGGCCGCGAGGAGCGCTTCCGCGTCGCCGACGGCGGCGACGACCTCGTGGCCGCAGCGGGTGAGCAGTCCGATGAGACCTTCACGGAGCAGCACGCTGTCCTCGGCCAGCACTACGCGGAGCGATCGGTCCACTCGCAAGGAATCTCCACACGCAACAGGGTCGGGCCGCCGGGCGGGCTGGACAGCGCAAGTCTGCCATCCAGTACGGAGACCCGGTCGGCGAGACCGGTCAGCCCGGTTCCTTCGCCACCGGTGCGCGCACCGCCCCGCCCGTCGTCGCGGATCTCCAGGAAGAGCCGGCCCGCGGCGTGGCCGCCGGTCACCTCGGCGCGGCTCGCACCGCTGTGCCTGGCGACGTTGGCGAGCGCCTCGCGGACCACGAAGTACGCGGCCGCCTCGACGGCCTCGGGGAACCGGCCGGGGAGCGCCAGTTCCAGGTCGACGGGGGTCGCGGACCGGTCGGCCGCGTCGGAGACGGCCGCTTCCAGGCCGTAGTCGGCAAGGACCTTGGGATGGATGCCGTGGATCAGTTCGCGCAGTTCGGCCAGCGCCTGACCGGCCTCCTGGTGGGCCTTGGCCAACTGGTCGGCGAGGGGGCCGGGCGGCGCGTCGAGGCGGGCGAGTCCGAGGGTCATGGTGAGCGCGACGATGCGCTGCTGGGCGCCGTCGTGGAGATCGCGTTCGATGCGGCGCCGTTCCGCCTCGAAGGCGTCGACCAACCGGACCCGGGAGCGGGTGAGTTCGGTGACCCTGTCCCCCATGTCGTCGCCCCTGTCGGCGATGAGGAGGCGGGTCAGTCCGGCTCTCGCCCCGGCCAGCAGGCCCAGCGCGTAGCAGCCGAGCGCGAGGAGGACGAGTCCGAGCACAGCGGTGGCGAAGGCTTCGGGCCAGGTGGTGACCGTCCACTGCTTCACCACGCGGGCCTCTTCGCCGTTCCCGTACACCTGCATCACCGCGGGGGTGGACATCAGCGCCAGTGGGACGGCCACGCACACACCCAGCGCGAGGGCGTCGAGCGGCCACAGGACCACGGCCCAGAGCAGCGTGTACCCGAGTTCCCGCCAGGTCGCAGGCTCCCGGTAACGGAACGCCAGCCAGCTCCACAGCCCGGGTTCGGCCGGGCGGCGGTGCGGGCCGGGCGCCGGGGCCCGGTCCATCAGGCGGAGCCGTACCCGCTCCAGGGACCCCACCGGGATCCCCGCGAGGGCGGTCAGCGCGAGCAGCGGCAGCCCGAGCACCACGAGGGTGAGCGCACCGCCGAGCAGCACGCCGAGCGTGATCACGAACAGCACCACGACGCCTGCCGCGGCTCCGCTCAGCAGGTATCCGGCCGACCGCCAGGGCCACGACGACAGCAGATAGCGGGGTCCCGGCAGGGCCTGCCAGACGTTCCGAGGGCGCATGGCCTCACCGTAGAAGACGCTGCTCCGCCGGAACCATCGGTGCTGCCGGAGTCCCGGGGGTAGGGCTGGGCATACCTCCGGGACTCTCTGCGGCGGCTCAGCGGTTGACGGGGTCTTCCACCTGACCCACGGGCTAGACCGCGGCAGCGACCAGCAGCGCGAATGCCGCTGCCGAGAGCACGGTGCGGATCCGGTGGAGAGCGGTCCAGCGGGACTCGAATGCCTGGCGGGCCGTGCTGTCGTCGCCGCCCTCGGCCGCCGCGAGCGCCGAGTTGAGCGGGATGTTGCCGCTCACGGTGACAAGGTGGCTGAGCGCCGCGCAGACCAGCCCGCCTGCGACGAGTCCCCGCTCGACGGAGGTCCGGCCGTCGACGGGGACGACGAGCGCGGCGACCGGGAAGGCGATCACGCCGAGGAAGAGGACGAGGAACACCGGCCCCGGCACCTTCTCGTTGAAGCGGCGCATCGCGGCGGTGAACTGATCGTCCGGCAACAGCTTCAGGCCGGGCATGATCCCGGTCGTGAAGCACACCAGGAAGCCGGCATAGAGACCGGTGGTGACGGCGGCGAGTGCGAGCAGCAGAGAGGCCATGGCGCACATCATGGCGCGGCGCGGCGGGCCGCGCGGCACCCTTTCGCCAAGGCGCCGCTGCCCGGCCCGCCCCCTGCCCCCGTCCGCCCCTGCTTCACGTCCGCCGGACGCTACTTGGCGACGACGGCCACCGGCGCGTCCCACGCGTCGCGGTCGATGGTGAGGGTGGCCCCGTCGTGGGTCACCTTCTTGTTGACCGCGTACTGGTGGCCGCGGCGGTGCCCGGTCCACAGGGTCTTGTCGTACGGGAATCCGGTGGTCGTGGAGTAGATGTCGTCGTACCGGGCGTACCAGAGGATCTCCGGCAGGTCGGTGCGCGTCGCGGCCTTGGCGACGACGGCGGCGCTGGAGTTGCTGAAGCCGTAGAAGCCGGTCCAGTACCCCTTGGCGTGGACCGTCTTGTCCCAGGAGCGGATGTAGGCGAGGACGGTGTTCACGCAGGACGTGTTGGTGGGGTCGAAGTACTCCATGTCCAGGTAGACCGGGCTGCCGGTCCTCATCCCCAGCGCGGACGCCTTGGCCACCGCGTCGGCGCCGTCGGTGGCGCCCAGCGCGGTGGCGTTGGCGGCGGTCATCTTCTCGGGGTTGTTGCTGGTCTGGCACGGCGGTTGCGCGCCGACGTACAGCGGGATCAGCTTCCAGCCCCCGGCGCTCACGGACTTCACCCAGGACGGGGTGAGCTGGGGCTGGGCGCACCCGCGGTTCTTCCCGCCGATGTACACCGCGGCAGCCCGGTACACCGAGGTGGCCCGCCACTTCTGCATGGTGGTGAGCGTCGGTGCGGTGCAGGTGTCGAAGGCGTGGCCGGTGAAGACGGTCGGCGCGGGCCGGGTGACGGTGGTCGCGGTGGCCGCCTCTGCGGCGAACGCCGCACCGGCCAGCACGCCCACCCCGGCCAGCGCCATTCCTATCCGGCGCCGCTTCTTCGACATGCGGTGATTCGACACAGAGACCTCGACGATGAGTACGGGGACGACATGGGACGGGACGGAGCCGGCTGGACACTGCGTCAACAGGCGACTCGGAAGCAGCAAACCTTCTCATACGGAAATCCGATATCGACCGTATGAGCGGTTCCCTTGCCCAAACCTGAGCCAACTCTGAGACTTCCTTGACCGAATCCGGCGCCCCGGCCGGGTCAGCCCATCTCGCCCTCCTGCTCGCCCCCGCCGTCGGGCCCCCTGTCGTCGCCCCGGAGCCGGTCCGCCTGCGTGATCGCCGTCGCCAGCTTCCGTACGGAACTGTCCTCCGTGCCGGCCGCCAACGCCGACGCCCGGGTGGAGAGTTCACCGAGACCCGGCTGACCCGGCAGCGTGCCGCCGCGCAGTTCCTCCGCGAAGTACGCCGCCACCGCGGCCACCTGGAGCCGCTTGTTGCCGTCGTCGCTCCACAGGCTGCCGTCGATCGCGCCGGTCCCGACCGTTCCCGACTGCTCGTGCGGCGCCCGTGTCTTCGGGTCCAGCCAGCGCACCGTCGCGGTCGCCACATGTCCGGCGGCGCCGTCCCGGAGCCGTACGGCATAGAGCGCGGTCACCGTGTGCCCGGGGCCGACCTCGCCGCCGTCCACGCTGTCGTCGCGGAAGTCGTCGTCGGCCACCTTGCGGTTCTCGTACCCGATGAGCTTGAACTGCTTGACGTTCTTCGGGTCGAAGGCGACCTGCGCCTTGGCGTCACGGGCCCGCAGTTCGATGTGGGCGGGAAGCTGGTCGACGAAGACCTTGCGCGCCTGGGTCTCGTCGCCGATGTAGGTGGTGTGGCCGTCGCCCTTGTCGGTGAGGCGTTCCATCAGCGCGTCCCCGTAGTCACTGCCGACGCCGACGCCGAAGAGGGTGATGCCGTACTCACGGCGGGCGTCGTCGATCCGTTCGAGGATGGCGTCGGCATCGGTCTCGCCGGTGTTGGCGAGGGCGTCGGAGAGCAGGACGACCCGGTTGTTCGCGCCCGCGCGGTGACCGGCGACCGCCTCTTCGTAACCGCGCCGGACACCCGCTTCCACATTGGTGGAGTCGGTGGGTTTCATGGAATCGACCGCGTCACGGATCTTTCCGCGGTGGTCCCGCAGCCGGGTCATCGGCACCAGGGTCTTCGCCTTGTCGCTGAAGGTGACCAGGGAAACGGAGTCGTCGTCGCGGAGTTCGTCGGTGAGGATCGAGAGGGACTTCTTCACCAGGTCGAGGCGGCCGGTCCCGGCCATGGAGCCGGAGATGTCGACGACGAAGGTCAGCGCGGCGGGCGGGCGTTCGCCGTCTTCGTCCGCGACACGGGTGGCCAGACCGACCCGTACGAGCGACCAGTCACCGGAGCCTTCGCCCGCACGTGCCCCGTCGACCGTCACCGAGAATCCGTTGCCGGCCGGCCGCCGGTAGCCCTGGCGGAAGCTGTTGACGAACTCCTCGGGCCGTACGGTCTCCGCCCCCGGCAGTTCGCCGTCTCCGAGCTTGCGGCGCGCGTACCCGTAACTGGCGGTGTCCACGTCCAGTGCGAACGTGGAGAGATAGTCCGGCGCCACGGGCTTCTCCGGCCTGTCCTCCGCCTTCTGCGAGGCGCCGTCCTCGGCGCCGGGCGCGGGCGCGGGGGCGACCTGGCCGCCCCGGCTCTTCCCCTGCGGGCCGTCGGCACGTTCGGCGGACGAGTTGTACCCGCCTCCCCCCGCCCCGCAGCCGGTGAGCAGCGCCCCACCCGCAAGCATCCCGGCCGCCAGCACCAGGCCGAGCGTCCTTCGATACGTCCGGCCATGCGTCCGGTTTTCCATCCCGTACCCCCAACCATCGCGTCAGCACTTGTGAATGTGACGTTCGGGGCGGCGCCGGGGAGCAGACGAAGACGTTGCGGAACAGTCTCGATGCGGCAACGGCGGGCAGAAACGGCGCGAACCGCCGCGGAACATCAACGTCAGGACACGATGTCCTTACGGCTGAACCCGCGGAACGCGAAAGCGAACAGGATCAGGGCGTACGTCACCGAGATCGACGCCCCCTTCACCATGCCGCCCCACTCCAGGTCCGGCTGGAGCGCGTCCGCCCAGGCGAACTGCCAGTGCGCCGGCAGGAAGTCGCGCCAGGAGCCGAGCGCGGTGACAGCGTCCAGCACATTGCCGACGATGGTCAGCCCGACCGCACCGCCGACCGCGCCCAGCGGGGCGTCGGTCTTCGTCGACAGCCAGAACGCCAGCCCGGCAGTGACCAGTTGGGAGACGAAGATGTAGGCGACGACGAGAGCGAGCCGCGGCACGGTGTCGCCGGTCGCGAGCGCACCGCCGGTGGGGAGTTCGAGCGGCCCCCAGCCGTACGCCGCCGCTCCCGCGGCCAGTGCGACGAGTGGCAGCAGCACCATCGCGGCCAGGCTGAAGCCGAGCGCCACGACGAGTTTGCTCCACAGCAGCCTGGCCCGTGGCACGGGTGCGGCGAGCAGGTAGCGCAGCGAGGACCAGCCGGCCTCCGAGGCGACGGTGTCCCCGCAGAACAGTGCCACCGGCACCACGAGCAGGAACCCGGCCGAGACGAACAGGCAGGTCGCGGCGAAGTTCGCGGCGGACGCGGTCGCGGTGTCCATCAGCGTGAGCCGGTCGCCGCCGCCCCGGGAGCCCGGGGTGCCGCCGATCGCGAAGGCGGTGATCAGGATGAACGGCAGCGCCGCCAGCACCCCGCCCATCAGCAGGGTGCGCCGCCTGCGCAGCTGCCGAACCGCCTCGACACGCAGCGGCAGGGTGCGCCGGGCCAGGTAGCCGGGCGCCTCGGCGGCGTGGGTGGCATCGACTGCGGCACTCATGCGGAGCCTCCGGAGATCAGAGTGAGGAACGCGTCCTCCAGGCGACGGTGCGGCCCGACCCCCGTCAACGGCACGTCCAGCCGGACCAGTTCGGCGATCAGCCGGGAGGAGTTCGCGCCGTCGAGCCGGACGAGCAGGCCCAGCCCGTCGTCCGTACGGACGGCCGAGCCGATCCCGGGGAGTGCGGCGATCTTCTCCACCAGCGGTTCGGCGATCTCCTCGGCGACGGTGACGAGCAGCATGTCGCCCGAGCCGGTGATCTCGGCGACCGGTCCGGCCTGCACGAGTCGGCCCCGGTCCATGACCACCAGGTGGGTGCAGGACTGCTCGACCTCGGAGAGGAGATGGCTGGAGACGATGACGGTCCGGCCCCCGGCCGCGTAGCGGATCATCACGTCCCGCATCTCGCGGATCTGGGGCGGGTCGAGCCCGTTGGTCGGCTCGTCGAGGATGAGGAGGTCCGGCATGCCGAGCATGGCCTGGGCGATCGCGAGCCGCTGCCGCATGCCCTGGGAGTACGTACGCACGGCGCGGGCCAGCGCGTCACCGAGCCCTGCGATCTCCAGGGCCTCCTCGATGTGCGAGTCCCCGGCGGGGCGGCCGGTGGCCTGCCAGTACAGCTCCAGGTTGGCGCGCCCGGACAGGTGCGGCAGGAATCCGGCGCCCTCGACGAACGAGCCGACCCGGGACAGCACGGGCGCGCCCGGCCGGATGGTATTCCCGAAGACGCGGATCTCGCCGTCGTCGGGCGTGATGAGCCCCATCAGCATGCGGAGCGTGGTGGTCTTGCCCGCGCCGTTGGGCCCGAGGAGTCCGAGGACCTGGCCCTTCTCCACACGGAAGGAGAGGTCCTTCACGGCGTACCGGTCGGCGGACTTGGCGTACTTCTTCGACAGTCCGGCGATCTGGAGGGGGACCTCGGCGAGCACCGGATCGGGGGCGGGGGTCGCGGTACGCCGCCGTGCGGTGAGCAGCAGGGCGAGAGCGATGACGGCGGCCGCCGCCGGGAGCCCCCAGGTCCACCACGGCAGGGCGGCCGATGCCGTCTTCACCGCGGGGGCGGTGGGGACGGTCAGCGGGCCGGCGAGGGAGACGCTGTACGTGGTCGGCTCGGTCGGTGAGGCGTAGCCGAGGTCCGTGGCGGAGAGGACGAGCCGGAGCCGGTGTCCGGCGTCGAGTGCGTGGTCGACGGCGGGCAGGGTCAGCTCGACGGTCTTGTTCTGCCGCTCCGGCGTGATCCGGTAGGGGGCGACGAGCTGGGCGGGCAGCACCTGCTGCTTCCCGTCCGGCGAGACGTCGTACACCTTGCCGAACAGGACCGCGTCGCCCTGCCCGGCCGTCACCTTCACGCGGACGGTGGGCGATCCGGTGATGCGCATCGACGTATCGAGCGGTGCGGAGTCGAAGCGGGCGTACTGACCGGGGAAGTCGACCGACAGACCGACGCCGAGGGACGAGAGCTGGGCAATGCCGCCGCCGACGCCCGGGACGGCGGACACGGCGGGCGGGTTGGCACCGGCGGGGTTGCGGAACGTCTGCGTCCGACGGTCCGCGGATCCACCGCTCCGCCCGCCACTCGCCGGTGCACCCGCGCCCGCGATGCCCGGCCCGTCGCTCGTCGCGGTCAGCGCGATCTCCCGGTCGCCGCTGGACAGCCCGGGATACGTGTCGCTGCTTGCCCCGCGCTGGAGCGCCGCCCCGTCTGTGGAGTCGATTCCTCCGGTACGAGTGACGCGGAAGGCGGGTCCGGTGCCGGCGCCCTTGTCCTCCTTCAGATAGCGGTCGAACCAGGCCCCGATCCGGTTCTCGACCCGCCCGCTCTCCATGTCCCCGCCGTCGTGCCCGCCCGCGATCCAGTCGACGGCGACGGGTGCGCCGTTCCCGCTGATGGTCCGCGCCATGGCATCGGCCTGGCCGAGCGGGAAGAGGGAGTCGGTCTGCCCCTGCACGATGAGCGCGGGCACCTTGATGCGGTCGCCGACGGCGCTCGGCGACCGTTCACTGAGCAGCGCACGCGCGGCGGCGTCCGGCTTCCCGGAGACGGCGACCCGTTCGTACATGGCACAGAGCTGCTTCTCGAACTTCTCGCAACCGCCGCCCGAGGTGACGAAGATCCCGGCCCAGAGCTTCTTGAAGACCCCGTCGGGGAAGAGTGCGTCGGCGAGGTTCCAGTAAGTGATCACCGGCGCGATGGCGTCGACGCGCCGGTCGTATCCGGCGGCGAGGAGCGAGACCGCGCCACCGTACGAGGCGCCCGTGACGCCGACCCGCGGGTCGCCCTTCGCGTCCAGCTGCACCTCGGGCCGCCGGGCCAGCCAGTCGATCAGCCCGGACACGTCCTTGACCTCGCGGTCGGGCGCGTTGAGCGAGATCTCCCCGCCGGACTTCCCGAATCCGCGGGCCGACCAGGTCATGACGGCGTACCCGGCACCGGCCAGCTCCTCCGCCTGCGCCCGCACATCGTCCTTGGAACCGCCGAAGCCGTGCCCGATCAGCACGGCGGGCCGTCGCTCCGAACCGCCGGACGTGAAGTACGAGGTGTCGAGGGAGACCCCGTCGATCCGCATCGTCCGGTCCTCGCGGTGCACGGCGGGCGCACGGTCGTCGGCCACCGCGGTCCAGGTACCGGCACCCGCGAGCACGACGAGCGCGGCCACGGCCGCCGCCCACCGGCTGCGCTTGCGGGTCCACCGGCGCCATCGGGAGTCAGGGGTCTGCATGTGACGACCCTAAGCGCACGGCCCGCGCGCCCGGGCTGCCGCGAGGGGGAACTGTTCGGCCTCCTTCCGGCGTACGGTGCTCCCCTGCCGTACTCCGTACGCGGTATGCCCGCGCCCGGCCCGCCTCCCCAAGGCTCCCGAAAGGTTCCCGATGGACAACCACGTGGAGATCCGCCGCGCGACGACCGTGGCCGAACTCACCGCAGCCCAGCACCTGTACGACGGTCCGGCGCGCCAGGAATGGGCGGAACGGTTCCTCGCCTCCGACGGCCATCTGATGCTGATCGCCTATGTGGACGAGGTGCCCGCCGGTTTCGTCTCCGGCATCGAGATGACCCACCCGGACAAGGGCACGGAGATGTGCCTCTACGAGCTCTCGGTCGACGGGCCCTGCCGTCGGCGCGGCATCGGGCGCGCCCTGACGGAGGCGCTGGCCGCCGTCGCCCGGGAGCGCGGCTGCTACGACATGTGGGTGGGTGTGGACCTCGACAACGAGGCCGCCCTCGCGACGTATCGGTCGGCGGGGGCGGGTGACGACGGCCGGTTCGCCATGCTGACCTGGAAGTTCGACGCATCCGCGTAATCGGACCGCGAGAGCCCGCGCGTGCCGGCCGCCTCCGACGCCAGGTCCCTCGCCCGGCTGACGGGCCGTGAGCTCGGCTGCCTCAGGGAGCAGTGAACAAGGTCGGGAAGCGGGGTGCGAGCCAGGGCTTGCGACCCCAGGTGAGCACGCGGCCGCGGGCGATGGCGCCCCAGGGATCGCAGCGGCCGAGCGCGATCAGCAGGAACGTCACCGGCTCGATGAGGATCGTGCAGTCCGGGCGGCTCACCGGCCCGCGCTCGACGGTCACCGCACCGTCGGTGACGATCACCCCGAACCGCGAGCCGCCGCGCAGACGGATGTCGAAGCGGGCGGTCAGCCCGGCGCATGCGGCGGAGACGACCCGCGGCATGACCGTGAGCATGAAGGGCATCGACAGCTCGACCCGGCTGCGGTCGAGCATGTGCGGACGGCCGAGCGCGCGGGCGAGATCGTAGCCGTGGCCGAGCATGTGGGTGAGCAGGTACGAGCCGAGCGCCGCGAGATCCATCGAGCCCAGCGGCGTTTCCACCGGCTCGTCCGGCGCTCGGTGTTCCGCGGCTCCGAGGAAGGCGGCCGCCTGTGCCACGATCATTGCGGCCAGCGGATCCGCCCCACGCTCCTCGAACCCGGCGAGGGCGCGCTCGTTGGCCGCCGCCAGGCTCTGCGGCGTGCCGTCGCCGTAGCTGCGCTCGTGGCCCGCGGCGACCTCCGCCATCAGCTCGTTGGCCTGCGCCAGATGGGCTGCCGCCTCACCGAGCGTCCACTCGGATCCGGGGACGGGCACGCTCGTGTCCGTGCGGCCGCGCAGCAGCGCCGCTATCTCCTCGGCGGTGTCGCGTATCGCCTCGGCGATCCCTTCGGGAAGCGTGTCGTGCCGCTCCCGGGCAGGCGTGGGTTCCACGGCTGTCTCCCCTCGTCCGTCTCCCCTGGCCGGTCTCCGCGTTCGGGGCCCGGTGGACACGTGCAGAATGCCAGGTCGCGCAGGTCGGGTCAGCCCCTGGGCGGCGTCGCGTCCGTCCCGTACGGCAACTCGGCCGGCAGCAGTGCCCTCGCCTCGTCGAGCCGGCCCGCCCGCACATGGCCGTGGATCTCCCGGGCGAGCGGGGTGACGTCACGGATCGAGACCGTCCACTCGTCCGCGTACCGCCGCGCCGCTTCTGCGCCGAGCCCCAGTTGCAGGGAGCGGTACGGAAGCGGGTTCAGCCGGAGGTCGCGTTCGGGGTCCCACTGGACGCGGGCCGGGGAACGGCGCAGGCTGCGTCGCCAGCTCTCGGCGTCCGGGTGAACTCCCCTTACGTAGTGGGAGAGTTCGGCATGGTTCAGGGCCCAGGCGAAACCCTCGCGGGTGATCTCCACCGCCAGGACGGTCTCCTGGCCCTCCTTCGTGCCCCAGCCGCAGCGGTACATCATCCACAGGAAGCTGGGCTTGATCCACGTCATGCGGTCGCGCTTCCAGGCCGCGGGGAAGCGGCCGTCACGTGCGGCGGGAAGGCCGACGGACGGGGTGTACGCCTGGTAGACGGTGACGGTCATGTCCGTGTACTGGGCACGGATCTCGTGCTGTGGCCTGGTCGGGGCGGTCATGGCCTCATCACATCACCCGCCGGACGGGCTCGGCGAGCGGGTTACGGGGTGTGCGAGCCCCGGATTCCCAGCCCGCTGTCCGGGATGTCATCGGCCGGGCCTGACATTCGTCATACGGACCTCGGTACACGCGGCTCTGCCGGGCACCGGGCCCCGGCGGCCAGTCTGTACGTACCGAGAGCGGGGCCGCGAAGGCGTCCGCCGATACGGGAGAGGAACCCGTCATGAGCAGCCCGGCCGCCACAGCCACCGCCCCTGTCGCAGATGCTCCGGTCGCCGCCGCCCCGTCCGCTCCCCGCAGCGCGCTGCTCGACAGTGTGCTTCCGCTGCTCGTGGATGTGGGCGTGCCGCTCGTCTCGTACTACGCGTTGAAGGCGGCGGGTACGGGGACGTTCGCGGCGCTGGCCTGGAGCAGTGTGGTGCCGGTCGTCCGAACCGTGTGGGGGGTGGCGCGCAGGCGCCGGCTCAACGGTCTGGCGGCGCTGATGGTGACGGTCAACGTGGTCGGACTGCTGACGAGCCTGATGGTCGGTGACCCGCGGCTGATGCTCGCCAAGGACAGCGGGGTGAGCAGCATCATCGGGCTCGTCGTCCTGGTGTCCGCATGGAAGGGGCAGCCGATGATGAGCGCGGCGGTGCGGCCGTGGCTGGTCAAGGGGGATGCGGCCAAGGACACCGCGTGGCAGCGGCTGTCCGCGGAGTCGGCGGCGTTCCGGCGGGCGGAAGTGCGGTTCTCGGCGGTGTGGGGTGCGGCGCTGCTGGGTGAGTGTGTGGTGCGGACGGTGGGGGCGTACACCGTGCCGGTCGAGACGATGGTGTGGCTCGGCACGGTGATCATGGTGGCGACGATGGTGTTCGGGTTCCTGGTCTCGGGCCGGGTGGGCGCCGTTCCGATGGCGCGGATGATCGCCGAGGCGGCCCCTGCCGAGAGGGCCACGGACGCCGCACGGTGACGCCGTGAGCCGAAGGGGGGAGCCGTCGCGGCTCCCCCCTTCGGCTTTCCGGACTCGGCACTGATCCAACCCGGGTGATGCGTCGCTGAGCGGCCGATGGGACGACCGGCCATTACCCGGGAGGTAATTGAGCACCTCCGCCCTCCGTCCATACCGTCCGGGTACGGGCCTGCGTCCCACCGAGAACGCCGCCGTCCGGGGGCCGCTCCTGCCTCCGCCGCGCGGACCGGCGGCGGCTCGTTGCCCGCGTGACCGCATGACAACGAAAGGAAGACCTCATGATGTCGTCCCAGAACGTGGGTACGGTCCCGTCCACGGGCGCCGCCCGTTCCGATGGCCTTCTCCGCCTGGCCCTCGTGGCGGACGTGGTCCTCACCGGTGCGAACGGCATCGGCTACCTCGCGCTGGCCACGGTCCTGGACTCGTTCCTCGGCGTGCCTCAGTCCGTGCAGTACGCGGTGGGCGTCTTCCTCACCGTGTACGCCCTGTGGGTGCTGGTCGTCTCCCGTCAGGAGCGCATCAGCCGCGGCGCGGTCGCCGTCGTCATCGGCCTGAACGTGGCATGGGCCGTGGCAAGTGTCGTGACCGTGCTCGAGGACGCGCTGACGGCGACGGGCGCCGGCAACGGGTGGATCGTGTTCCAGGGCCTGACGGTGGCGGCCATGGGTGCGGTCCAGTACGTGGGTCTGCGGCGCATGTGAGAGCGGGCCGGGCAGCCGGATACGGCTTCCGTGCATGCCGACGGCCCGTACGGATACAGCTTCCGTACGGGCCGTCGGCGCGGAAGAGCAGCGGAACCAGTGGCGATCAGTGGTTGCGCGGGAAGCCCAGGTCCACGCCCGCCGGGGCGTCCGCCGGGTCCGGCCAGCGGGTGGTGACGACCTTGCCACGGGTGTAGAAGTGCACGCCGTCGTTGCCGTAGATGTGGTGGTCGCCGAAGAGCGAGTCCTTCCAGCCACCGAAGGAGTGGTAGCCCACCGGCACCGGGATCGGCACGTTGACGCCGACCATGCCGGCCTCGATCTCCAGCTGGAAGCGGCGGGCGGCGCCGCCGTCGCGCGTGAAGATCGCGGTGCCGTTACCGAACGGCGAGGCGTTCATGAGGGCGACGCCCTCCTCGTACGTCTCGGTGCGCAGAACGCAGAGCACCGGGCCGAAGATCTCGTCCTTGTACGCGTCCGAGTCGGTGGACACGTGGTCGAGGAGGGAGAGGCCGATCCAGTGGCCGCCCTCGAAGCCGTCGACGGTGTGGCCGGTGCCGTCGAGGACGACCTCGGCGCCCTGGGCCGCCGCGCCGGTGACGTACGAGGCGACCTTGTCGCGGTGGGCCGCGGTGATCAGCGGACCCATCTCGGACGTCGGGTCGTTGCCGGGACCGATCTTGATCTTCTCGGCCCGCTCCTTGATCTTGGCGACGAGCTCGTCACCGATGGCGCCCACCGCGACGACCGCGGAGATCGCCATGCAGCGCTCACCGGCGGAGCCGTACGCGGCGGAGACCGCGGCGTCGGCGGCGGCGTCGAGGTCCGCGTCCGGCAGGACCAGCATGTGGTTCTTCGCACCGCCGAGCGCCTGGACGCGCTTGCCGTTGGCGGAGGCGGTGGTGTGGATGTAGCGGGCGATCGGGGTCGAGCCGACGAAGGAGACCGCGGCGACGTCCGGGTGGTTCAGCAGCCCGTCGACCGCGACCTTGTCGCCGTGCAGGACGTTCAGCACGCCGTCCGGCAGACCGGCCTCGGCGGCCAGCTCGGCCAGCAGGTTGGCGGCCGACGGGTCCTTCTCGCTGGGCTTGAGGACGAACGTGTTGCCGCACGCGATGGCCAGCGGGAACATCCACATCGGCACCATGGCCGGGAAGTTGAACGGCGTGATGCCCGCGACGACACCGAGCGACTGACGGATCGAGGAGACGTCGACCCGGCTGGATACCTGGGTGGACAGCTCGCCCTTGAGCTGGGTCGTGATGCCGCAGGCGAGCTCGACGATCTCCAGACCGCGGGCGACCTCGCCGAGCGCGTCGGAGTGCACCTTGCCGTGCTCGGCGGTGATCAGCGCGGCGATCTCGTCGCGGTGGGCGTCGAGCAGCGCGCGGTAGCGGAAGAGGACGGCGGTGCGGGCGGCCAGCGAGGACGTGCCCCACGTGGCGTACGCGTCCTTCGCTGCGGCGACCGCGGCGTCGACCTCTTCGAGGGAGGCGAGCGCGACCTGGGTGGTGACGGCGCCGGTGGCCGGGTCGGTGACCGGGCCGTAGTTGCCCGACGTGCCCTCGACGGTCTTGCCACCGATCCAGTGGTTGACGGTCTTCATTACGAAACTCCTTCAGGCCTTCAGAGGTGGCGGCGTCGGGCTGCGACTTGCCGGTCGTAGTCTTCCCGGGCTTTTACCGCCGACGGGCGGGTGGCCGTTTCGGCTACAGGAACATCCCACCACGCCTGCGCCGGAGGGGGGCCCGACACTGTGTCTGCCGTTTCGGTCTCGACGTAGACACAAGTGGGGCGGTCCGCGCTCCGTGCCTCGGTGAGGGCTTCGCGCAGGTCATGGACGGTCTTCGCGCGCAGCACCCGCATTCCGAGGGAGGCCGCGTTGGCGGCGAGATCGACGGGCAGCGGGGGACCGGTGAAACTCCCGTCGGCGCTCCGGTGCCGGTAGGCCGTGCCGAAGCGTTCGCCGCCGACCGTCTCGGAGAGCCCGCCGATGGAGGCGTAGCCGTGGTTCTGCAGGACGACGACCTTGATCGGGAGGTTCTCCTGCACGGCGGTGACGATCTCGGTGGGGTTCATCAGGTACGTGCCGTCGCCGACGAGCGCCCAGACGGGACGGTCGGGGGCGGCCAGCTGCACGCCGATCGCGGCCGGGATCTCGTATCCCATGCAGGAGTAGCCGTACTCCACGTGGTACTGGCGTCGGGAGCGGGTCCGCCACAGCTTGTGCAGGTCGCCGGGGAGCGAACCCGCGGCGTTGATCAGGATGTCGTCGTCGGAAACCAGGGTGTCGAGCAGGCCGAGGACCTGGGCCTGGGTGGGCCGGGCGTGGGGGTCGTCGGCGGCGAACGCGGCGTCGACGCGCTGCTCCCAGCGCTCCTTCGCCTCGGTGCACTCGGTCTCGTACGCCGGGTCGACGCGGTAGTTGCGCCCGTTCAGGGCCCCGCTCAGCGCTTCGAGGGCGGTGCGGGCGTCGGCGACAAGCGGGAGTGCGGCGAGCTTGTGGGCGTCGAAGCCGGTGATGTTGAGGTTGAGGAAGCGCACCGCCGGGTTGGAGAAGAGGGTGGCGGAGGCGGTGGTGAAGTCGGAGTAGCGGGTGCCGATGCCGATGACCAGGTCGGCGCTGCGGGCCAGCTCGTCGGCGGCCGCGGTGCCGGTCGGGCCGATGCCGCCGACGTCGGCGGGGTGGTCGTGGCGCAGCGAGCCCTTGCCCGCCTGGGTGGAGGCGACCGGGATCCGGGTGGCGGCGGCGAACGCGGCGAGGGTCTCCTCGGCGGCGCTGTGGTGGACGCCGCCGCCTGCGACGATCAGTGGCCGGCGGGCGGTGCGCACGGCCCGTACCGCCTGCTCCAGCTCGTGGGCGTCGGGCGCGGGCCGGCGTACGTACCAGATGCGCTCGGCGAAGAACTCCTCCGGCCAGTCGTACGCCTCCGCCTGTACGTCCTGCGGCAGCGCGAGTGTGACGGCACCGGTCTCCGCCGGGTCGGCGAGGATCCGCATCGCCTGGAGGGCGGCCGGGACGAGCGCCTCGGGGCGGGTGATCCGGTCGAAGTAGCGGGAGACGGGGCGCAGACAGTCGTTGACGGAGACATCGCCGGCGGACGGGACTTCGAGCTGTTGCAGGACGGGGTCGGCGGGGCGGGTCGCGAAGGTGTCGCCGGGGAGCAGCAGGACGGGGAGGTGGTTGATCGTGGCAAGGGCGGCACCGGTGACGAGGTTGGTGGCGCCGGGGCCGATCGATGTGGTGACGGCGTGTGCGGAGAGCCGGCCGGACTGGCGGGCGTACCCGACGGCGGCGTGCACCATGGACTGCTCGTTGCGGCCCTGGAGGTAGGGCATGGAGGGCCCGGTCTCCAGCAGCGCCTGGCCGATTCCGGCGACGTTGCCGTGGCCGAAGATGCCCCAGGTGGCGCTGATCAGACGCTGCCGCCGGCCGTCACGCTCGGTGTACTGGCGGGCGAGGAAGGAGACCAGGGCCTGGGCGGTGGTGAGCCTGCGGGTGCTCATCGGGATGCCTCCTGACCGGAGAGTCCGGAGGGACCGGAGAGTCCGTGGAGCGGGAGCCGGGGGTCGACCGGCTGCGCCGGCCAGGTGTCACGGATCCAGCCGTGATCGGGGTGGTCGCTGATCAGCCACTCCCGCTGCTCCCCCGGGCCGGCCATCACATTGATGTAGTACATGGTGTGGCCGGGGGCGGCGATGGACGGGCCGTGCCAGCCGTCGGGGATCAGGACCGCGTCGCCGCTGCGGACCTCGGCGAGGACATCCGTGCCGCCGGGCCGGGACGGGGAGACACGGTGATAGCCGAACCCGGCCGTGCCGCCCCGCTCCTCGATCTCGAAGTAGTAGATCTCTTCGAGGACCGACTCGGCTCCGGGACGGTGCTCGTCATGTTTGTGCGGCGGATACGAGGACCAGTTGCCGCCGGGGGTGAGGACCTCGACGGCGATCAGCCGGTCGCACTCGAACGTGTCGGCGGCGGCGAAGTTGTTGACCTGGCGTGAGCAGGTCCCGGAGCCGCGCAGCTCGACGGGTACCTCCGGCGCGGGGCCGTAGCGAGCGGGGAGTCGTCGCTCGCACTTCGCTCCTGCCAGGGCGAAGCGGCCTCCTGCGCCGGAGGCGATCTGCGCGTGGGCCTCACGTGGTACGTAGGCGAAGTCGGACACCCCGCTGAACACGCTTTCCCGGCCCAGCAGTTCAAAGATCTCACCTGAGGTGTGCACCGTACAGCCACCGGTCAACGGCAGGACGATCCACTCACTCTCCCCGGTGACAAGTGTGTGAACACCACCGGGCTGCAGCTCCACCACACGCAGGCTCGACCGGTCCCAGCCGGCCCGCTTCGGATCGATGTCCAGGGCGTACGGTCCCTCCGCCGCGCTGCCCGCGGGCAGATGCCACCGGTGCCGCGGCCGTTCCCGTACGCGTTCCTCATGGTCCGTCGTCATGCCTTCTCCCTACCCCTCCCTGTCCACTCGCTACAGCAGTGCCACGGCCGTGTCGACGGCACCGGCCACGTCCCCGTCGACCGGATAGAGCAGCGACCTCCCCACCACCAGCCCCTGAACAGTGGGAAGTCGCAGCGCGCCACGCCATTTCTCGAACGCCCCCTCCTGGTCGCCGCCCACCTCGCCGCCCAGCAGCACGGCAGGCAGCGTCGACGTCTCCATCACGCGCGCCATGTCGTCGGGGTTCTCGGTGACGGGGACCTTGAGCCAGGTGTACGCGGAGGTCCCCGCGAGCCCCGAGGCGATGGCGATCGAGGTGGTCACCGCGGCCGCTCCGAGGTCGTTGCGGACCTTGCCGTCGATCCGGCGGCAGAGAAACGGCTCGACGAAGACCGGCAGCCGGTGCGCGGCCATGGCGTCGATGGCGCGGGCGGTGGCGTGCATGGTGTCGAGGGAGCCGGGGTCGTCGTAGTCGATGCGGAGCAGCAGCTTGCCCGCGTCGAAGCCGAGCCGGGCGAGGTCGTCGGGCCGGTGGCCGGTGAAGCGGTCGTCGAGTTCGAAGGAGGCGCCCGCGAGTCCACCGCGGTTCATCGAGCCGATGACGACCTTGTCCTCCAACGCGCCGAGGAGCAGCAGGTCGTCGAGGATGTCGGCGGTACCGAGGACACCGTCGACGCCGGGGCGGGAGAGGGCGAGGCAGAGCCGCTCCAGGAGCTCGAACCGGTTGGCCATGGCCAGTTCGTGCCCGCCGACGGCGAAGGAGCCGCGGGCCGGATGGTCCGCCGCGATGATCATCAGGCGCCCGCTGTCACCGACGAGGGGCCGTCTGCGGCGGCGGGCGGCGGCCTCGGCGACGGCTTCGGGGTGGCGCACGCGCAGCCGTACGAGGTCGGCGACGGATGAGGCCGCGGGTGTCATGAGACCGCCCCGGGCCCGGTTCCGGGTTCGGGTTCGCCGGTGGTGACGGCGCCACGGACGAGTGCCTCTTCCACCTCGTGGGGGAAGGGCATGGCGGGCGAACAGGCGAGCCGGGAGGCGACGATGGCACCGGCTGCGTTGGCGTACCGCATGATGCGCTCGGTCTCCCAGCCCGCGAGCAGCCCGTGGCAGAGCGCCCCGCCGAAGGCGTCTCCGGCGCCGAGACCGTTGACGACGTCCACGGGCAGGGGCGGGACGTCGGCGACGGTGCCGTCCCGGTGGACGGCGAGGACACCCTTGGGGCCCTGCTTGACGACAGCGAGCTCGACCCCGGCGGCGAGCAGGGCGCGGGCGGCCGCATACGGCTCGCGTTCCCCGGTGGCGATCCGGCACTCGTCGAGATTGCCGACGGCGACGGTGGCGTGGGCGAGGGCCTCGCGGTAGCGCGCGGTGGCCGTGGGGTGGACGAGGTGGTCCGCGCCGGGGTGATCGGGCTCGCCGGCCCAGAACATCGGGCGCCAGTCCAGGTCGAAGACCGTGCAGCGACCTCGCGCGAGGCCCCGCTCGCTGCCGGATTCCGCCCGCGCCTCGCCCCTGGCGCGCAGCGCCGCCAGCGTCGCCGTGCGACTGGGTTCCGCGCACAGTCCGGTGCCGGTCATCCAGAAGACCCGGGCCGCCCGGATCGCGTCGAGGTCGAGTTCCGCTTCGTGGATCTCCAGGTCGGGCGCCTTGGGCAGGCGGTAGAAGTAGAGCGGGAAGTCGTCCGGCGGAAAGATCTCGCAGAAGGTCACCGGCGTCGGATACGCGTCGACAGGCGTCACCCATCGGTCGTCCACCCCGAACTCCCGCAACTGCTGGTGGAGATAGCCCCCGAACGCGTCCCGGCCGGTGCGTGTCACCACCGCCGTCCGTCGGCCGAGCCGGGCGGCCGCAACAGCCACATTGGTCGGTGAGCCGCCGAGGAACTTCCCGAACGTGTCGACCTGAGCCAGCGGGCGTCCGGTCTCCAGGGGGTAGAGGTCCACCCCGATCCGCCCCATGGTGATCACGTCGTACATCTCAGGCATACGCATCCCTTCGACCGGCGACCGGAGCGGCTGCCCCCAGGTCTAGCCCTCCCTCCGGAACCCTGTCAACATTTTGTCCGGACATACGGACGTACTCTTGACACTTGTCTTCCGGCGCCGAATTCTTGGCCGCATGACCTCCTCCGCTTCCGCTCCGGCCCGCATCCGTATCGGCTCGGCACCCGACTCCTGGGGGGTCTGGTTTCCCGACGATCCCCGTCAAGTGCCGTGGCAGCGCTTCCTCGACGAGGTGTCCGAAGCGGGTTACGAGTGGATCGAGCTGGGCCCGTACGGCTATCTCCCGACCGACCCGGCCCGCCTCGCCGAGGAGACCGGCCGCCGCGGACTCACCGTCTCCGCGGGCACCGTTTTCACCGGATTGCACCACGGCCCGGACGTCTGGGAACGGACCTGGGCGCATGTCGCCGACATCGCGGCACTCACCCGGGCGATGGGCGCCGGGCATCTGGTGGTCATTCCGTCGTTCTGGCGCGACGACAAGACGGGGGAGATCCTTGAGGACCGCACCCTCACCGCGGAACAGTGGCGCCGGCTCACCACGCAGACGGAGCGGCTGGGCCGCGAGGTGCGGGACCGTTACGGACTGCGGATCGTCGTCCACCCCCATGCCGACACCCATATCGACAGCGAGGAGAACGTCAACCGGTTCCTCGACGCCACCGATCCCGACCTGGTCTCGCTCTGTCTCGACACCGGCCACTACGCCTACTGCGGCGGGGACAGCGTCAAGCTGATCGAGACCTACGGCGAGCGGATCGGCTATCTGCACCTCAAGCAGGTCGATCCGGACGTCCTGGCCGAAGTCGTGGCGGACGAGGTGCCGTTCGGGCCGGCCGTGGCACGGGGCGTCATGTGCGAACCACCGAACGGTGTGCCCGCTCTGGGGCCCGTGCTGGACGCGGCCCGCCGGCTGGACGTCGACCTGTTCGCGATCGTCGAGCAGGACATGTATCCGTGCCCGCCCGACAAGCCACTGCCGATTGCCCGCCGTACCCGCGCCTTCCTTCGCTCCTGCGGCACCCCGGCGCAGACACCCGCGCCCGAGCAGGACACACCGAACCGGGCTCGGATGTGACGTCCGGGCGGTGTGCGGTGTTGTGCTCGGAGAGAAGCGGGTGCGGTGCCTTCCGCACCCCGTGACCGCACGAGGAGCAACTCACCGTGATCCGCACGATGTCTCTCTCCGCCAGGACGGCTGGGGCCTCGGCCCTGGCCGCACTCGCTTTGGCCGCCACCCTCACCGCCGCGCCCGGCGCCTCGGCCACCGGGCGCGTCCCGGAGCAGTCGCTCCTCTCGCCCGGCGCGGCCTGCGTGTTCTACGACGGCAACCAGCTGACCTTCTTCGGCGAACAGGGCGAACGGGTCTTTGAGGTGCAGTGTCTTCTGGCCAACCGCCGCTATCTGCCGTGGAGCGCCGTCGACGGCACCTTCGGGACGACGACCCTCGCCGCCGTTCTCCGTTTCCAGGCGGACCACCCGCCACTCGTCCCGGACGGCCTGGTCGGTCCGCAGACCTGGTCCGCACTCTGGCACGCATAGCCGCCTCCGGCCCGGATGTACGCCTTCTGTCACAGATATCACCCTCTCGTCACACATGTCTGCGTTACGTGGGTCTTCCGTCACAGGCGCTCGACAGCCCCTCCCCGCTCGTCACTCCGTGTCGTTCACCGGACACAGGCTGAGTGATCGTCAGCGTCCGTGCCGCAGTGCCCCCGACAGCCCCCCAGCTGCCGCTGCGGCGCAGAGAGGTGTCACTTATGACGGACAGAAGGCTCTGGTCCTACAAGGACATTGCCGCGCACATCCGGGTGCAGCCGGAAACCGTTCGCTCGTACCGCAAGCACGGTCTCCTTCCCGCACCCGACCATGTGGAGAGCGGTAAGCCCTACTGGTACGCGGACACCGTCCGCGCCTGGGTCGCTGCCCGCCCGAGCAACCGGGGCCGCAAGGACTGACGCCCTCTCCCCCGCCTCCGTCCGTTCCAGGCCCCGTACAGCGACCGGCTCCCACCCGGTGCCGCACGGGGCCTCCGTCCGTGTCCGGTTCCCGTGGCGCCCAGCCCTCGGCCGGGCTACTTCATGGGGTCGATGATCGTCACTCCTGCCCCTGGCGTCTTCCCCATCGCGGCGAGTGCCGCCGGTGCCGCGTCCAGCGGGATGGTGGACGTCACCAGCAGGTCGGGGCGGAGAGTGCCGGCCCGCACCATGTCCATCATCGGCGGGTAGTCGTGCGCGGCCATTCCGTGGCTGCCGAGGATCTCCAGTTCTTGACCGATCACCCGCGCCATGGGAACAACGGGGTCACCGGCCACCGTGGGCAGCAGTCCCACCTGGACATGGCGCCCCTGCCACCGCAGGCTGCGGACCGAGGCGGCACAGGTGACCGGCGAGCCCAGCGCGTCGAGTGACAGATGCGCTCCGCCTCCGGTCAGTTCGCGCACTGCTTCGTCCGCCCCGCCCGGGTGTGCGGACGCGTCCACGCACGCCGCCGCCCCGAACGACCGGGCCAGTTCGAGCGCGCGAGCCGAGACGTCGACCGCGACCACCCGTGCCCCGCACGCCACCGCGATCATGACGGCGGACAGTCCGACCCCGCCGCAGCCGTGCACCGCGACCCACTCGCCCGGCGCCACGCGCCCCTGACCGACGACGGCCCGGAACGCCGTGGCGAACCTGCACCCCAGACCGGCTGCCGTGGCGGACGACAGCCCCTCCGGCACGGCGACCAGATTGACGTCGGCCTGTTCCAGAGCCACGTACTGGGCGAACGAGCCCCAGTGGGTGAAGCCCGGCTGGGTCTGCCGCTCACAGACCTGCTGGGCCCCGGCCGCACAGGCGGGGCAGCGCCCGCAGGCGCAGACGAAGGGCACGGTGACCCGGTCACCGGGCCGCCAGTTGACAACGCCCCGCCCCACTTCCTCGACCACACCGGCGAGTTCATGGCCCGGCACATGCGGCAGGGCGATGTCCGGGTCGTGGCCCATCCAGCCGTGCCAGTCGCTGCGGCACAGCCCGGTCGCCTCGACTCGAACCACGACACCCTGCTCGGAGGGGACCGGATCCGGGACATCCTGCACCCCGGCGTCCTGCCCGAACTCCTCGAACACCACTGCCCTCATCAGCCCGCCCTTCGTTCCGCCCGCCGGCCGGACCGCCACCTGTGCTGTCCGTCGAAGCACTCGTCGGACCGTCGAATCTACGCCCCGGTGCTGATCTTGTCCCGATCGGGAGCGGCTGTGGACATGCCCTCGGCGAGGACCGGTGCGGGCCCCCCTTCGCTCAGCCCGAACTTCTGATGGAAGGCCCGCAGCGGTGCGGGTGCCCACCAGGTCACCCGGCCCATCAGCTTCATCACCGACGGCACCAGCAGGCTCCGCACCACCATGGCGTCCATCAGCACGGCCAGCGCGATGCCGAGGCCCAGCATCTTCGTGTTGGTCACCCGCGACGTACCGATGGCGACCATCACCACCGCGAGGATCACGGCCGCCGCGGTGATCAGTCCGCCGGTGTGCCTCAGCCCGAAGGTCACCGAATGCTCGTGGTCTCCGGTGCGGTCGTACTCCTCCTTGATCCGGGAGAGCAGGAACACCCCGTAGTCCATGGAGAGTCCGAAGGCGACGCAGAACATCAGTACGGGCAAGGTCGTCTCTATGTCCCCTGTACTGGTGAAGGAGAGCAGTCCCGACAGATGCCCGTCCTGGAAGACCCAGACGACCGCTCCGAACATCGCTGTAAGGCTCAGAGCGTTGAGCACCACTGCCTGGAGCGGGATGAGCACGCTGCCGGTGAGCAGGAAGACCAGCAGCAGCGTCACGAGGACGATGATGCCCACCGCCCACGGCAGCCGGTCCGCGATGGCGTCCTTGGAGTCGACGAGGACCGCCGCCGTACCCGTCACCGAGGTGTCGAACGGGGCGGGCTGGGCCCGGAGCTCGCGTACGAGCCGCTGGGACTCCTCCCCCACGGCCTCCCCCTTGGGCAGCACGCTGAAGTACGCGGACCGCCCCTCCGTCACCGGTCCGTCGACTCGGAGCACGCCGGGGAGCGCAGTGATCCTGTTCCGGTAGTCGGCGTACTGGGCGGGCGTCGCGCTGCCTACCGCGAGGACTTCGAGGCCGCCGCCGGGGCTGCCGGGAAAACCGTCCCGTATGTGCTGCTGGACGACATGCGACTCGGCACCTGCGGGCAGCTGGCGGTCGTCCGCCGTACCGAACTTCACCCCGAGGAACGGCAGTCCGAGCAGGACCAGGCCCACCGTGGTGAGGACGGCGAAGACCGGCGCCCGGCGCATCACCAGGGTCGCGAACCGCCCCCACCCCCTGCCCGGCGCGTCCGGCTCGTGGTGCGCCTCGCTCCCCCGGCGGCGCAGCAGTCGGCGCAGATCCAGGGAGTTGACCCGAGGACCGAGAAGCATCAGCGCGGCCGGCAGCAGGATCAGCGCGGCAGCGGCGGCCAGCAGAACCACGGCAATGCCCGCATAGGCGAACGAGCGCAGGAAGTACTGCGGGAAGACCAGCATCGCGGCCAGCGAGACGGCCACGGTCAGCGCGGAGAACACCACCGTGCGCCCCGCGGTGCGCAGGGTCGTGCCCACCGCCGCCCGGGTGTCCGCTCCCGCTGCGAGCTCCTCGCGGAACCGGCGCACGATGAACAGGGCGTAATCGATGGCGAGCCCGAGGCCGAGGGCCGTGGTGAGGTTCTGGGCGAAGACCGAGACGTCGGTGAACTCGGTGATGCCCCGCAGTACGGCGTTGGTCCCCAGGATCGCGACGATGCCGACGCCGAGTGGCAGCAGGGCCGCGATCGCGCTGCCGAAGACCATGACCAGCAGCACCAGAGTGACCGGAAGGGCGATCATCTCGGCCCGCAGCAGGTCCTCCTGGATGGTCGTCTGCATCTCGTGCTGTACGGCGACGGGGCCGCCGACCGAGACCTTCACCGGGCCGTGCGTCCCTCGGTAGGTGGGGGCTATCCGGTCCAGGATCTCGCCCACCGCCTTGTCGTGGCCCTCGATCCTGGCCGCGATCAATGCCTCCCGCCCGTCCTTGGCGCGGAGCCCGGGCGACCTGCTCTGCCAGTACGAACCGACGCCCGTGATGTCCTTCTCCGCAGCCAGCTCCTCGGTGAGCCGTGCGGCCTCGGCGGCCACCGCAGGGTCGTCGACAGAAGTGCTGCCGCTGTCGACCAGCAGCAGAAGGTTGGGCTGTGACGCGGGAAACTCGCGCTCCAGCGCCTTGGTCGTGTAGGTGGACTCGGCAGCGGGAGCCTCCCAGCCACCGCTGCCCATCCGGTCGGCGACGCCGCTGCCCGCGAACACCGCGAGCACCGTGACCACCAGGGCGGCCAGCAGCGCGAGCCGTGGTCGCGCGGTGACGAACCGGGTCCAGCCCCCCAGACGCTCCGAGCGGTTGACTTGAGGCATGGTGCGGTGTCCCCTTCCCCCGGACCCGGGCGGCACAGGGCAGCATGGGTCACTCGTTGCCACATACACTGGCAAACACGAGTCATCGCTCGCGTTCCACAAGAATGCGAGCGCCCACTCGCGTTTGTCAAACGCGTGAGGAAAGCTGGGGATCACCGTGTCGGAGGCCAGATCCGGAGCCGCCGGAGCCGCCGGGAGGAAGGGCGCCACCGGGGACGCGGGCGCCACCGAGGGGAAGGGCGCCACCAAGGCCGCACACGCCTCCGGGAGCGCGGGCACCACCGCCGGCCGGCCGCGCCGCCGCCAGGCCCGCGGCGAAGCCCGCATCGCTCAGCTCCTCAAGGCGGCCGCCAGCGTCTTCTGCGCGACCGGCTACACCGCCGCGAGCACCAACGCCATCGCCCGCGAGGCCGGCGTCTCGCCCGGCACGCTCTACCAGTTCTTCCCGAACAAGGAGGCCATCGCCGTCGAACTCGGCGACCAGCTGCTGGGGCGCTGGCGCGAGACGTACGGAGCGGCCTTCCTGCCGGACAATCTGGCACTCCCCCTCGACCGGATGCTCGACGCCACCCTCGACCCGCTGATCACGTTCAACTGCGAGAATCCGGCCTTCACCGTCCTGATGCACGGCTCCGAGATCCCCGGCGTGATCATCCGCGAGCACGACACCCTGCACACGACGATGCTCACCCGGGTCGAGGCCATCCTCGGCGGCTACCTCCCGGACACGCCGCCGGCCGAGATCACCCGCATCGCCACCATGATCTTCATCCTCTTCAAGGCGGGACTCGACGTGATCATGGCCCACGAGGGCAAGGAGCGGGAGGCGTACATCAAGGAGTTGAAGACCGTACTCCTCCGCTATCTGGAGCCACTGGTCGGCGACCGGCCCCTCCGAGCCCCCTCGGCCGCCGCGGCCACCGCTCCACCGAATGGCCGATAGCGCGCGAAGCGACAGCACCCCCTCTCGCATTCATACCCCCTGGGGGTATAGAGTTGCTTCTGTTGGGGCGCACCGGCCTTCCCGGGGCTCCCTGGCGCCACACTGCGGCTGTACGCGTCGAAGAGGAGAACACCATGACCACCGAGACCCAGCTCCCCCAGGCCACCGGCTCCTGCTGCTCGCCCGGTGGCTCCTGCCACGACGGTGCGGGGACCGAAGCGCCGGCGGGCGCGGTCACCACCGTCTACCAGGTGACGGGCATGACCTGCGGGCACTGCGAGGGCGCCGTCTCCGAGGAGATCTCCGGCATCGAGGGCGTCACCTCGGTGAAGGCAGTGGCCTCCACCGGGCAGGTGACCGTCGTCTCCGAGGCGCCGCTCTCCGAGGACGCCGTCCGCGCCGCGGTCGACGAGGCGGGATACGAGCTCGCCGGCCAGGCCTGAACGCCGTCCGGGCCCACCCGGACACCAACAAGACCCCGCACCGTCGGCATCACCTGCACCACCCCTTGCGCCGCCGGGCCGGACCGACCAGCAGATACTGGTGGGACACGGCCCGGTCGGCATTTCAGGAGTTCGGACATGCACAGCGCTACAGAGGCCGAAGCCCCGGCAGTCGTGAGTTCGGAAGCGGAACTCACGATCGGCGGGATGACCTGCGCCTCGTGCGCGGCCCGCGTCGAGAAGAAACTCAACCGGATGGACGGCGTCACCGCGTCCGTGAACTACGCGACGGAGAAGGCGCGCGTCGCGTTCGGCGCCGGGACCCGGCTGGCCGACCTGATCGCCACGGTCGAGAAGACCGGATACACCGCACAGCCGGTACAACTGCCCGCACCGACGCCGCCCCCGGAAACGCCCTCGGCGCCCGAGGCCACCAGCCCCGCCGAGGCCGAACGGACCGCAGGGACCCGACAGATCCGGGAAACCGAAGCGGCGGCGGACACCGACACCGCGCCGGAGGAGACCGAAGCCGAGCGCGGCGCGGCCGACGCTCTCGCCGTCCTGCGGCAGCGGCTGATCGTCTCGGCCGTCCTCGCCTCCCCCGTCGTGCTCCTGGCCATGGTCCCGTCCCTCCAGTTCGACAACTGGCAGTGGCTCTCCCTCACCCTCGCCGCACCCGTGGTCGTCTGGGGCGGACTGCCCTTCCACCGCGCCACCTGGACCAACCTCCGGCACGGCGCGGCCACCATGGACACCCTCGTCTCCGTCGGCACGCTCGCCGCGTTCGGCTGGTCGCTCTGGGCGCTGTTCTTCGGGGACGCGGGCATGACCGGGATGCGGCACGGCTTCGACTTCTCGGTCTCACGCGCAATGGGGTCTCCCCTGCTCGAGCGGAGCCGAGAGCTCGGGGAAGGCTCCTCCACCATCTATCTGGAGGTGGCCGCCGGGGTCATCACCTTCATCCTGCTGGGCCGCTATCTGGAGGCGAAGTCCAAGCGGAAGGCCGGTTCCGCGCTGCGTGCGCTGATGCACCTCGGCGCGAAGGACGTCTCCGTCCTCAGGAACGGCACCGAAGTACGCATCCCTGTCGCCCGGCTCACCGTCGGCGACCACTTCGTGGTCCGTCCCGGCGAGAAGATCGCCACCGACGGCACCGTCACCGAGGGCGCCTCCGCCGTGGACGCGTCGATGCTCACCGGCGAGTCACTGCCGGTCGAGGTCGGCGTCGGGGACCCCGTCACCGGTGCCACGCTCAACGCGGGCGGCCGGCTCGTCGTCGAGGCGACACGGGTCGGCGCCGACACCCAACTGTCCCGGATGGCCAGGCTCGTCGAGGACGCCCAGAACGGAAAGGCCGAGGTGCAGCGCCTCGCCGACCGGATCTCCGCGGTCTTCGTCCCGGTCGTCCTGCTGCTCGCGCTGGCCACCCTGGTCGTCTGGCTGCTGCTCACGGACGATGCGACCGCCTCGTTCACCGCCGCCGTCGCCGTACTGATCATCGCCTGCCCCTGCGCGCTCGGCCTCGCCACTCCCACCGCGCTCATGGTGGGCACGGGGCGCGGCGCGCAGCTCGGCATCCTGATCAAGGGCCCGGAGGTCCTGGAGACCACCCGTCGTATCGACACGATCGTCCTGGACAAGACCGGCACGGTCACCACCGGCCGGATGACCCTCCAGGACGTCCACGCGGCGCCCGGCACCGACGCGACACAGCTGCTGCGGCTGGCCGGCGCCCTGGAGCACGCCTCCGAGCACCCGATCGCCCAGGCCGTCGCCACCGGCGCCGCCGAACGCACCGGTGACGCACTCCCCACCGTCCAGACCTTCGTCAACGTCCCGGGGCTCGGAATACGCGGCACCGTCGACGGACACCAGGTGCTCGTCGGACGCCCCCAGCTGCTCACCGACGCCGGGATCACCGTCCCCGAGGCGCTGTCCGACGCCCTCGCGGACGCGGCGGCCCAGGGACGTACGTCCATCGCGGTCGCCTGGGACGGCGAGGCGCGTGGCGTTCTCGGGGTCGCCGACGCGATCAAGGACTCCAGCGCGACAGCCGTCGCCGAGCTGCGCGCCCTCGGCCTCAGGCCGGTGCTGCTGACCGGCGACAACCGGGCCGTGGCGGACGTCGTCGCCCGTGCCGTCGGCATCGACGAGGTCCACGCCGAGGTGCTCCCCGAGGAGAAGGTGCACGTCATCGAGCGGCTCCGGGCGGAGGGACGTTCGGTCGCGATGGTCGGGGACGGTGTCAACGACGCTGCGGCCCTCGCCACCGCCGACCTCGGGCTGGCCATGGGCACCGGCACGGACGCCGCGATCGAGGCGAGCGATCTGACCCTCGTTCGTGGAGATCTCAAGGTGGCCGCCGATGCCATCCGGCTCTCCCGGCGCACCCTGACCACGATCAAGGGCAACCTTTTCTGGGCATTTGGCTACAACGTTGCCGTCCTACCCCTTGCGGCATTTGGCCTGCTCAACCCTATGATTGCCGGAGCGGCGATGGCCTTCTCATCGGTCTTCGTCGTGACGAACAGCCTGCGGTTGCGCGCCTTCACATGATTTCCACAAAGAGATCTAGATCACATCGGTTTGAGGGTAACCATCCGATGGGTTCGCGAGTCTAAGAGTGCGATGCCAAGGATGTCTTGGGGGACGTCCGACGAAGCGTCTTGGGGGATGCTTCAGGCAAGCGTTGGCCGGGGCACGTGCACCGGGGAGCTATGAGCGGCCCTCCCGAAAGGTACGTACCCCGGCAGACCGCGAGACGTGCAACCGCAGTGACGTAGTGCAGCACGAGGAATACCCAGGAGCTTCGGCTCCCGCAGACGCCCGGCCGGATCCCGTGGGGGGAATCCGCTCCGGGATATGGGAAGCGCCTCGCTGTCGGCCCGTGGGGGGATCGATGGCGGGGCGCTTCTCGCTCTCGGGGCCTGGGCCGGGTACGCAAATCGCCCCGGACACCGCGCTCTGTGCGAAAGCGCGGTACGCGGGGCGAAGGCAGCCCGGCCGCAGTGGCCGGGGCGGTGCAGAGGGTGCTACGGGATTCAGCGACCCTCGACCGGGACGAAGTCGCGCAGGACCTCGCCGGTGTAGATCTGGCGCGGGCGGCCGATGCGGGAACCCGGCTCCTTGATCATCTCGTGCCACTGGGCGATCCAGCCGGGGAGCCGGCCGAGCGCGAAGAGCACGGTGAACATCTCGGTCGGGAAGCCCATGGCCCGGTAGATCAGACCCGTGTAGAAGTCCACGTTGGGGTAGAGGTTGCGCGAGACGAAGTACTCGTCGGAGAGCGCGTGCTCCTCCAGCTTCAGCGCGATGTCGAGCAGCTCGTCGGACTTGCCGAGCGCGGACAGCACGTCGTGGGCCGCAGCCTTGATGATCTTGGCGCGCGGGTCGAAGGACTTGTAGACGCGGTGGCCGAAGCCCATCAGCCGGACGCCGTCCTCCTTGTTCTTCACCTTGCGGATGAAGGAGTCGACATCGCCGCCGTTGGCCTGGATGCCTTCGAGCATCTCCAGCACCGACTGGTTGGCGCCACCGTGCAGCGGGCCCCACAGCGCCGAGATGCCGGCCGAGATCGAGGCGAACATGTTCGCCTGCGAGGAACCGACCAGACGCACGGTGGAGGTCGAACAGTTCTGCTCGTGGTCCGCGTGCAGGATGAGCAGCTTGTCGAGCGCGGAGACGACGACCGGGTCCAGCTCGTACTCCTGGGCGGGGACCGAGAAGGTCATGCGCAGGAAGTTCTCGACGTACCCGAGGTCGTTGCGCGGGTAGACGAAGGGGTGGCCGATCGACTTCTTGTACGCGTACGCGGCGATCGTCGGCAGCTTGGCCAGCAGGCGGATCGTCGAGAGGTGGCGCTGCTCCTCGTCGAACGGGTTGTGGCTGTCCTGGTAGAACGTGGACAGCGCGCTGACGACCGAGGACAGCATGGCCATCGGGTGGGCGTCGCGCGGGAAGCCGTCGAAGAACCGCTTGACGTCCTCGTGCAGCAGCGTGTGCTGGGTGATCTCGTTCTTGAAGGTCGAAAGCTCGTCAACCTTCGGAAGCTCACCGTTGATGAGCGTGTACGCGACCTCGAGGAACGTCGAGCGCTCGGCGAGCTGCTCGATGGGATAGCCGCGGTACCGCAGGATGCCCTGCTCACCGTCGAGGTAGGTGATGGCGGATTTATACGCGGCGGTGTTGCCGTATCCGCTGTCCAGCGTCACCAGGCCGGTATTTGCCCGGAGCTTCCCGATGTCGAAGCCCTTGTCGCCGACGGTGCTGTCGATCACCGGGTAGGTGTACTCGTCATCGCCGTACCGCAGTACTACAGAGTTGTCGCTCACGTCATCCCTCACCGACGTAGTGCCTCTTCTTCGAGGTTCCCTGACTGTCTCCACCCTCCCCCATTTGGCTCAGGAGAGTGCACTCGGGGTCGTCCATTGGACCTACTGGCGGCACTCAGTGCCGCCAACTTACTCATCCTGCCCCCTTGACTCCGGTTCCGGAAGGGCCTCGTGATGTTTGCCACCGATTTGATCGATCATTTTTTCCGCTGATCCTCCGCCCGACCCTCCGCGCAGCCGGTAATCCAGCGCCGTACAGCGTCTGCCTGCGGAAACCGTGCGGACCGCCTGGCCGATCGCCTGCCGGGAGCCGACCAGCACGACGAGCTTCTTGGCCCTCGTCACGGCCGTGTACAGCAGGTTCCGCTGGAGCATCATCCAGGCGCTCTTGGTGACGGGGATGACGACGGCCGGGTACTCGCTGCCCTGGGAGCGGTGGATCGTCATGGCGTACGCGTGTGCCAGCTCGTCCAGCTCGTCGAAGTCGTACGGGATCTCCTCGTCCTCGTCGGTGAGGACCGTCAGCTGCTGTTCATCGAGGTCAAGGGCGGTGACGACGCCGACCGTGCCGTTGAAGACGCCGTTCTCCCCCTTGTCGTAGTTGTTTCGGATCTGGGTGACCTTGTCGCCGACCCGGAAGACCCGGCCCCCCATCCGCTTCTCCGGCAGGTCGGGGCGGGCCGGGGTGATGGCCTGCTGCAGCAGGCCGTTGAGCGTGCCCGCGCCGGCCGGACCGCGGTGCATGGGGGCGAGGACCTGGACGTCACGCCTCGGGTCGAGGCCGAACTTGGCCGGAATACGGCGGGCGGCGACGTCCACCGCGAGGACGCCCGCGTCCTCGGTCTCGTCCTCGACGAAGAGGAAGAAGTCGCTCAGGCCCTGGGTGAGCGGCGGCGTCCCGGAGTTGATCCGGTGGGCGTTGGTGACGACTCCGGACTGCTGGGCCTGGCGGAAGATCGTCGTCAACCGGACCGCGGGAACGGGTCCGCCCTCGGCGAGCAGGTCGCGCAGCACCTCCCCCGCGCCGACCGAGGGCAGCTGGTCGACATCCCCGACGAGCAGCAGATGGGCACCGGGTGCCACCGCTTTGAACAGCTTGTTGGCGAGCAGCAGATCGAGCATCGACGCCTCGTCGACGACGACGAGATCGGCGTCCAACGGACGGTCCCGGTCGTAGGCCGCGTCCCCGCCGGGCTTCAGCTCCAGCAGCCGGTGCACGGTGGACGCCTCGGCGCCGGTCAGCTCGGACAGCCGTTTCGCGGCCCGCCCGGTGGGCGCGGCCAGAACGACCTTTGCGCGCTTGGCACGGGCCAGCTCGACGATGGAGCGAACGGTGAACGACTTGCCGCAGCCGGGTCCGCCGGTCAGCACAGCGACCTTCCGGCTGAGCGCGAGCCGTACGGCCGCCTCCTGCTCGGGGGCGAGCGTCGCCCCGGTACGACCGGCGAGCCACGTCAAGGCCTTGCCCCAGTCCACGTCCTGGAAGGCCGGCAGCCGGTCCTCGGGAGTCCGCAGCAGCCGCTGCACCTGCGCGGCGAGAGCGACCTCGGCGCGGTGGAACGGTACGAGGTAGATCGCGGTGATCGGCTCGCCTCCCTCGGGCGACGGCACCTTCTCCCGTACGACGCCCTCCGGATCCTCGGCCAGTTCGGCGAGGCACTCGATGACCAGCCCCGTATCGACCTGGAGCAGCTTGACCGCATCGGCGATCAGCCGCTCCTCCGGGAGGAAGCAGTGCCCCTGGTCGGTGGACTGCGACAGCGCGTACTGCAACCCCGCCTTGACCCGCTCCGGACTGTCGTGCGGGATGCCGACCGCCTGCGCGATCTTGTCCGCGGTGAGGAAGCCGATGCCCCAGACGTCGGCGGCCAGCCGGTAGGGCTGGTTCTTCACGACGGAGATCGAGGCGTCCTCGTACTTCTTGTAGATACGGACGGCGATGGAGGTGGAGACGCCCACACCCTGGAGGAAGACCATCACCTCCTTGATCGCCTTCTGCTCCTCCCAGGCGGCGGCGATCATCTTCGTCCGCTTCGGGCCGAGCCCCGGGACCTCGACCAGCCGCTTCGGCTGCTGCTCGATGATGTCGAGCGTGTCGACGCCGAAGTGGGTGGTGATCCGGTCGGCCATCACCGGCCCGATGCCCTTGATCAGTCCGGAGCCGAGGTAGCGGCGGATGCCCTGGATGGTGGCGGGCAGCACGGTCGTGTAGTTCTCCACCGTGAACTGCTTGCCGTACTGGGAGTGCGAGCCCCAGCGCCCCTCCATCCGCAGCGACTCCCCGACCTGCGCACCCAGCAGCGAACCGACGACGGTCAGCAGATCACCCGCACCCCGACCCGTGTCGACGCGGGCGACCGTGTACCCGTTCTCCTCGTTCGCGTAGGTGATCCGCTCCAGGACCCCTTCGAGGACGGCCATGTTGGACATGCCTCGACCGTATCGGGCGCCACCGACACTCCACACGCCGAGTCACGGACCCACGCGGTGAGACAACTGCCGCGGACGTGGCGGCGCTCGGTGTGCAGCAGCCGGTCGCCGACCGCGAGATCGCCTGCGAGTTCGGCGGCGAAGCCGATGAAGGCGGCCCGGGAGACGGCCTCGGTGCCCCGGAGGCTTCCTGGGAGTGGGAGCTGCTCCTCTCAGATACGACTGCCGGAGGCGGTGTCCGACGACAGCCGTTGGGCGAGATAGATCGGTATGACGGAGAGCAGGACCAGGACGGCGGCGACGACGTTGACGACGGGTGCCTGTTGGGGCCGGGCCATGTTGGAGAAGATCCAGACGGGCAGGGTCTGGACGCCGGGCCCTGCGGTGAAGGTCGTCACGACGATCTCGTCGAAGGAGAGCGCGAAGGCGAGGAGCCCGCCCGCGACGAGCGCGGAGCGCACCAGCGGGAAGGTGACGTCGACGAACGTACGGAAGGTGTGCGCCCCGAGGTCCATGGCGGCCTCCTCGTACGATCCGGACATCCGGCGCAGCCGGGCGATCACGTTGTTGAAGACGACCACGATGCAGAAGGTGGCGTGTCCGACGATGACGGTGAACAGGCCGAGGCCCACGCCGAGCGGTTCGAGGACGGTGCGGAAGGCGGTGTTGAGCGCGACGCCGGTGACGATGCCGGGCAGCGCGATCGGCAGGACGACCACGAAGGAGATGGCCTCGCGTCCGAAGAACTTGTAGCGCTGGCAGGCGAAGGCGACGAGCGTGCCGAGGACCAGGGCGATCGCGGTCGCGCCGAGCCCGGCCTTGAGCGAGGTCCACAGCGCGCCGCGGGCGCCGGAGCTGTGCCAGGCATCGACCCACCAGTCGAAGGTGAGTCCGGGCGGCGGCCAACCCGAACTACGGTCCGGGTTGAGGGAGTTGATGAGGACCAGGAGCAGCGGGACGTAGATCACCGCGAAGCCGAGCCCGGCGGCGATGCGCACGGTGATGCGCGCGGGGCGGGAGAGATTCATCGTAGGGACCTTCGCTGTGCGTGATGCGATGCGGACCGTCAGAGGCTGCTGAGGGCTCCTGTGCGGCGCACCGCGAGCAGATAGAGCACGATGATGACCACCGGCACCGTGCCGAGGGCGGCGGCCAGCGGCAGGTCCAGAGTGATGTTGGAGTAGATGAGGTTGCCGATGAGCTGGGTCTTGCCGCCGACAATCTGTACGGCGATGTAATCGCCGAGGCTGAGCGAGAAGGTGAAGACCGAGCCGGCCGCGACGGACGGGAGGACCATCGGCAGCACCACGGCACGGAAGGTTCTGCCGGTGCGGGCGCCGAGGTCTGCGGAGGCGTCCAGGATGTTGGCCGGGAGCTGCTCGAGTCCGGCATGGATCGGCAGGACCATGTACGGCAGCCACAGGTACGTCAGCACGAGGACGGTCGCGGTCAGACCGTAACCGGGCCCCTTGATGCCGAGCGGCCCCAACAGCCAGTCCAGCAGGCCGCCTTGGGCGAGGATGAGACGCCAGGCGTACGCCTTGACGAGATAGCTGGCCCACAGCGGAGTGAGGATCGCCACGACGAGGAGCGGCCGCCACCTGGGCTGCGCGATGCGGGCCGTGTAGAAGGCGACGGGGAAGGCGATCAGGACACACAGCACGGTGACCGCCAGGGCGACGCCGACACTGCGCAGGGCGACCTGCCGGTAGACATCGGTGGTGAACAGCGCGGTGAAGTTGTCCGTGTTCCAGATCTTCACCACGTTCGAGGTGAAGGCGTCCGTGGTCCAGAACGCGGACAGGAACAGCACGGTGAGCGAGCCGAGGTAGGCCAGGACGAGCCAGGCCAGCGGCGCGGAGAGCAGCAGGGACAGCTGCAGCCGGGGGCGTCGGTGCAGGATCCCGGCGAGCCGCCGGACGGGTCCGGCGGCGTGCGCGGTGTCGGTCATCGGTGGGTAACCCTCAGCCCTTGATCCCGGTCCAGGCCTGGACCCACTTGGCGTACGGCACGCACGTGGTGTCCGTGCGTCCGTCCACGCACTGCGGGATGGGCGTGGTCCAGAAGTGAACCTGCTTCCAGTACGACTCATCGGCCGCGTGATACGTGGCGCAGTGGTTCTTGTCGGCGGTCTCCGCACAGGCCTTGGCGTTGGACGGGGCCTCGCCGAAGTACTCGGCGACCTGGGCGTTCACCTTCGGGGAGACGATCCAGTCCACCCACTTGTAGGCACAGTTCGGGTGCTTGGCCTTCGCGGAGATCATCCAGGTGTCGGACCAGCCGGTGGCGCCTTCCTTGGGAAGGACGGCCTTGACCGGGACCTTCTCGGCCTGGGCGGTGTTCAGGATGACCTGCCAGCTGGTGCCGACCACGGAGTCACCGCTCTTGAAGGCGGAGACCTCCTTGAGGTAGTCGCTCCAGTACTCGCCGACGTTCGCGTTCTGTTCCTTGAGCAGGGCGACCGCGGCGTCGAACTGCTTCTGGTCCAGGGCGTACGGGTCCTTGATGCCGAGGGACGGCTTGCTCTTCATCAGGTACAGGGCGGCGTCCGCGATGTAGATGGGCGAGTCGTACGCCGTGACCTTCCCCTTGTGCGCCGAGGACTTGTCGAAGACCGCGGACCAGGAGTCGGGTGCCGGGGAGACGTTCTTCGTGTTGTACATGAGGAGATTGGCGCCACGGCCGTGCGGGATGCCGTAGGAGACACCCTTGACCGAGTTCCACTGCTGGTCCTTGAGCCCGGAGAAGACGTCCTTGTAGTTGGGTACCAGCTCGGTGTTGACGGGTGCGGCGTCGCCGGACGCGATCAGGCGCAGCGACGCATCGCCGGAGGCCGAGACCGCGTCGTACTGGCCGGTCTTCATCAGGCTGACCATCTCGTCGGAGGTGCCCGCGGTCTTGGTGTTGACCTGACAGCCGGTCTGCTTCTCGAAGTCGGTGACCCAGTCGACCTTCGGGTCGTTCGAGCCGTCCTCGGCGTAGCCGGCCCAGGCGATCAGGTTCACCTGTCCCTCCGTCTTGCCGAGGGACTTCTGCGCGGCGAGCTTCGGCGGGGTGAAGGCGCCGCCGCCGGGCGACGTCCCGGCGGTGTCCGAAGAACCGCAGGCGGCGGCAAGGAGCAGGGCGCCGAGCGCGGCCGCTGCTCGGGACGTTCGGTTCAGACGCACAGGGGTCTCCACGGAAGGGGGAAAGGGCGGGGAAGGGTTGTGCGGGTGTGTACGGCCACCGGGCTTCAGCGGCCCGGGGGTTGTGTTGCGCGTGTCCACGCGGTCACCGGGTCCCGGGGACCCTGAAGTTGTGCCTTTGGTGCCACTCGAGCGTGACCCGGGAGCCGCGGAAGGCGGCGACGTCCTCGGACGAGGTCTCCAGGTTCTGCTGGAGGGCGGTGAGCCGGCCGCCCGCGTCGAGGTCCACCAGGAAGCGGGTGGCGTCCCCCAGGTAGACGACCTCCGCGACGGTGCCGGTGGCACGGGAGTGGCGCGGCTCGTCGGCGAGTGCTGATTCCTTGAGTACGCGGATCTTCTCCGGCCGGATGCTGTACGTCGCCCGGTCGCCCACGACCTGCTCCGCGGCGTCGTCGGTCAGCAGGTTCGACGTACCGACGAAGCCGGCGACGAACGGCGTGGCGGGACGTTCGTATATCTGGGCCGGAGTGCCGACCTGCTCGATGCGCCCCTGGTTGAAGACCGCGATCCGGTCGCTCATCGTCAGCGCCTCCTCCTGGTCGTGGGTGACGAAGACGAAGGTGATGCCGACCTCTCGCTGGATCGCCTTGAGCTCGACCTGCATCTGCTCGCGCAGCTTGAGGTCGAGGGCGCCCAGCGGCTCGTCGAGCAGCAGCACCTTCGGTCGGCCGACCAGGGCGCGGGCCAGCGCCACGCGCTGGCGCTGGCCTCCGGAGAGCTGGGACGGGCGGCGGGTGCCGAAGTCCGCGAGACGTACGCTCGCCAGAGCCTCCCTGGCCTGCTTCAGACGCTCGGGCTTGGGCACTTTGCGGACCTTGAGGCTGTAGGCGACGTTCTGCTCCACGGTCATGTGCGGGAAGAGCGCGTAGTCCTGGAAGACGGTGTGCACGTCGCGCTCGAAGGGCGCCAGACGGGTGACATCGGAGCCCGCGAGCTCGACGGTTCCGCTGGTGGGGGCCTCGAACCCGGCGATCATCCGGAGCACCGTGGTCTTGCCGGAGCCGGACGGTCCCAGCATCGAGAAGAACTCGCCGTCCGCGATCTCCAGTTCGACTCCGGCCACGGCCTCCGTCCTGCCGAACGTCTTGCGCAGGTTCTGCAGCCGAATGGCCATTCCCTCCATGGGCGGGAACCTTTCTGGTGCTGTCGGGAGTTGGCCGTAAACATATGAAGTCATAGTTCTAATTTCAAGGCCCCGCTAAGGTAAAGGCTGTGCCAACTCTGGCAAGGTGGTGATCGTGAACCGAGACAAACCCGGCGCCCGCAGAGTCGTCTTCACACCCGTCGACACCCTGGCCCGCGTGGACGCCGTCGTGCGGCGGCTCGGTGACGCCATCGACCTCGGGCTGCTCGCCGACGGCGAGCAACTCCCCGGCGAGACCGACCTTGCGGCCCAGCTCGGCGTCTCCACCGTGACCCTGCGGGAAGCCCTGATGGCGCTGCGGCAACAGGGGCTGGTCACCACCCGCAGAGGGCGTGGCGGAGGCAGCTTCGTCACCGTGCCCGAGGGCCCCGCGGAGGACCGGCTCCTGGCCCGTCTCGCCGAGTGGAGCACCGAGGAACTCCGTGATCTCGCCGACCACTGGGCGGCCGTGTCCGGGACCGCCGCCCGGCTCGCGGCCCAGCGCACCGAGCCCGATGATCTGCGGCAACTGCGCAGGTCTCTGGGAGAGTTGGTGGACGCCAAGGACTCCGGGGCGCGCAGTCGCCTCGTCGGGCGCTTCCATGTCGAGCTGGCCGCGGCCGCCCAGTCCGCCCGGCTGACCAGGGAAGAGGTCACTCTCCAGACCGAACTGGGGGCACTGCTGCGCCTCCCGCTCGGCGAGGACGAGCATCTCAAGGACTCCGTGGATCGTCACCGCGCCGTAATCTCGGCCGTGCATGATGGGGCGGATGACCGTGCCCGGGCCCTGGCCGAACAATGCGTGCAGGCCTCCATGGCGCGCCTGATCGAACTCCGCCTCGGCTCTGCCGACGGTGCGCGCGGTCCACGTCCGAAGGAGGCCCCCGATGGGCAGCAGTCCCCGTCTCGCAAGCGAGGCCGGACCGGTCCTGTGTGACGAGTTGACCGTCGCCGACGCGGCCGCCCGTGTCCGTGACGCGCTCGAAGGAGTCTTCGACGCCGTGGCCAGGACCGCTGCGGACACCGAGGCGGTGCTCGCCCCGGCCGTCGCGGGCGGCCACCGGCCGGTCTCGGCCGATCTGGCGGCGCTCCGCCCCGGCCTGCATGCCCGCCTCGCCCAGTACGAACTGATCTCGGGGCTCGGCTTCGTCGCGGCGCCAGGACTGCTCGACGACGTACCGGCGTGGCTCGAGTGGTGGCAGACCGCCGTGGACGGGTCCGTGCATCCGCTGTTGCTCGACCTGGACCCGGAGCACTCGATGTACTCCGACTACACCCACTGGGACTGGTACACCCTGCCCCGCGACACCGGGCAGCGGGCCGTCGCCGGGCCGTACGTCGACTACCTCTGCTCCGACGAATACAGCCTCACTCTCTCGGCACCGGTGACGGTCGGAGGACGCTTCATGGGGGTTACGGCTGCCGACGTCTACCTGCGGCGCTTCGAAGCGGTCGTCATGCCCCTGCTCCAACGCCTGCCGGAACCCGCCCGCCTGGTGAACGCACGCGGCCGGGTCGCCGCCTCCACCGACCCTCACCATCTGGTCGGCTCACTCACCAAGGACCCGATTTTCGCGACGGTACTGACCGGCCGAACCACCGGCATCGAACACGGCGGACTCCAACTACGTCCCTGTGACGGCGTTCCGCTCATCCTGGTGACAGCGAATCCCACCGCGCCACGCTCCGCGTAAGAGGAACTCACAAAATGGGAGTCCGATCAGCTTGCGGCGTCTGGTGCGTGCGATCGCAAGGCGCTGGAAGGTCCTCGGACGGGGTCTCCCCTGCTCGAACGAAGTCGAGAGCTTGGGGAAGGAGCTACTAGGGCATTTCGGCAACGCAGCGAGCGTGCGTGCCAGGCGTCGCGAGCCGGGCGCCCATTTTGTGAGCTCCTCTAAGCGCAGGCCGGGCTGGAGCTGCCGGCACCCATGCTCGAGGACGCCCGGCTCGCCGGGGAGCGACCGTTGTTCCGCCGGCCGGTCCGGCCGCGCGCAGGCAGGCGTCCCTATGATGCTGCGCCGACCGGCGCCGTCGCCACATTCCCGACCCGGCCCGGCACCACCCCCTTTGTCGCAGAGGACCGCCCATGCCTTTCCGCCGGATCGCCGCTCTGGCAGCAGCGTCCGTGACCGTACTGCTGTTGACCTCCTGCGGCAGCAGCAAGGTGCACGGCACCGTAACCGAGAAGGAGCACAAGCCGGCCCGCACCACGTGGACGACCGAGCCGGTCACGAAGAGGCAGTGCACCACGTCCCGGAGCAATGGCAAGACCAAGAGGTCGTGCCGAACGGTGCGGACCGGCACCCACCGCGTCTCGCACCGGCATCCGGCGTGCTGGCAGATCGAGCTGGACGACGACGCGCACGAGCTGTGCATATCCAAGAGCCGGTGGGACAAGGTGCGCATCGGCGACCGGTGGTGACCCGCCGGGACCCGTGCCGCGGCGCCGGCTCGGTCCGGCTCGACGCTCCTGGCCCAGGTAGCCCCTGACCCCGTCCAGCAGCCGATGAGTCGCCCCGCTCGCATACGGGGCCAGGCGGATCCGCAGCCGACTGCTTCGGACGAGCCGGATGGCCCGGAGCAGCTCGGCGGCTACCCCCTCGGGCTCCCCCGCCCCTTTGAATGGGCCGACTGAATGGGTCGACCGCGCTTTCATTACATTGCGCTTTTTATTCATTACGCGTGGCGAAGTGAATAGGGGCCCTTTGACCGGTGCAAGGCGATATAACCATGTCCGTTTTGGGATGATTTAATGCTTCTGTCATGTGACGTGAGCGATATGGCGTGCGTCACCATGATACGACTTAGTAGGGCAAAGACCCCCTCTCGCGGCCCGTTTGCGGCCATTTCGGACACTGTTGCCCGTTCCCTGTACGTATCCCGATAGTAATAAGGGTCATTGACCGGAACTTGAACCCCGTTTAAGAATTCTTGGCATCCCCACGGAAGAGGTAATTTCCGATGCAGATCTCCGCGATGTCCAAGAAGTTCGCTCGCATGACCCAGACCAAGAAGATCTCGCTGGGCATGGCCGCCGCCGGCGCCGCAGTCGTCGCCGGTTCCCTCGTCAGCGCCCCGGCCGCCTCGGCCGCCACCCCCGCCCAGGCCGGCGGCAACGTCAACACCTGGATCAACCAGTCACTGGAGATCATGCGGGCGCAGGGCATCCCGGGCTCCTACAACGGCATCTACAAGAACCTGATGCGCGAGTCCTCCGGCAACCCCAACGCCATCAACAACTGGGACTCGAATGCCGCCAAGGGCATCCCTTCCAAGGGTCTGCTCCAGGTCATCGACCCGACCTTCAAGGCGTACCACGTCCCCGGCACCTCGTGGAACATCTACGACCCGGTCGCCAACATCACCGCCGCCTGCAACTACGCGGCCCACCGCTACGGCTCGATCGACAACGTCAACTCGGCCTACTGATCTGCTTGCGATGAGGCCGGTCTCGGCGGCTACCGAGCCGGCCCTGTCCGACCGGCCACAGCAGTCGTAGGAGATGGGCCCGGTAAGACGAAATGGGGTCCGGTCAGAAGACCGGACCCCTCTCGTTTTCCCCCTCCGTCAGGGCTTCCCGATCCCCCCGGATCCCTCCCGGAAGCGCCCGACGCAAGATACGACCCGGCAGGGTACGGAAGGGTTGCGTCCCTTTGCGATGTCTTTACCCGCCGCTTCGCATCCGCTCTCAGCAGGCGTGCTCGACGTACCGCGCCGCGACCTCCGCGAGGACTTCGGCGCCGTCGCGCGCCCACAGGTCCTCGTTGAAGATCTCCACCTCGATCGGTCCGTCGAAGCCGGTGGCCTCGACCATCTCGCGGAATGCGCGGAAGTCGACGCTCCCGTCGCCGAGTTGACCCCGCCCGACGAGTACCCCCGCCGGGAGCGGGGTGATCCAGTCCGCCAGCTGGAACGAGTGGATACGGCCGCCCTCCCCCGCCCTCGCGATCTGTGCGGCCGCCTGGTCGTCCCACCAGATGTGGTACGTGTCGACGACCACACCGACCTGCTCCGCCGGGAAGCGCTCCGCGATGTCCAGTGCCTGGGACAGGGTGGAGACGACACAGCGGTCCGAGGCGAACATCGGGTGCAGGGGTTCGATCGCCAGGCGTACGCCGCGTTCCTGCGCATACGGGCCCAGCTCGGCAAGCGCTTCCGCAACGCGTTCGCGGGCGCCGTGGAGATCGCGGCTGCCGGACGGGAGACCGCCGGAGACCAGGACCAGGGTGTCGGTGGACAGGGCCGCCGCCTCGTCGATCGCCGTGCGGTTGTCGTCCAGGGCTCGGGCCCGTTCGGCCGGGTCGAGCGCAGTGAAGAAGCCGCCCCGGCAGAGGCTGGTGACGGTCAGGCCCGCGTCCTTCAGAAGCTGCGCGGTGCGCTCGACCCCGTACTCCTGGACAGGGCCCCGCCACAGGCCCACCTTGTCGATGCCCGCCTTGACGCAACCCTCGGTGAGCTCGGGCAGCGACCACTGCTTGATGGTCTCCTGGTTGATGCTCAGGCGCGACACGTCCGTCACCGGGCACCTCCGGCGACCGTGAGCAGGGCGCGCATCCGGGATTCGGCCAGCTCCGGGTCGGGGAACAGCCCCAGCCGGTCGGCGAGTTCGTACGCCTTCGCCAGGTGGGGCAGTGAGCGGGCGGACTGGAGGCCGCCGACCATCGTGAAGTGGTCCTGGTGGCCGGCCAGCCAGGCGAGGAAGACCACGCCCGTCTTGTAGAAGCGAGTGGGCGCCTGGAAGAGGTGCCGGGACAGCTCGACCGTGGGGTCGAGGAGTTCACGGAAGCCCTTCACGTCCCCGGTGTCCAGGACGCGTACCGCGTGGGCGGCCAACGGGCCGAGCGGGTCGAAGATGCCGAGCAGGGCGTGGCTGAAGCCCCGGTCGTCGCCCGCGATCAGCTCGGGGTAGTTGAAGTCGTCGCCGGTGTAGCAGCGGACCCCGCCGGGAAGACGGCGGCGTACGTCGATCTCGCGCTCGGCGTCGAGGAGCGAGATCTTGATGCCGTCGACCTTGTCGGGGTGTTCGGCGATGACCTTGAGGAAGGTGTCCGTGGCGGCGTCGAGGTCCGATGAGCCCCAGTAGCCCTCCAGCGCGGGGTCGAACATCGGGCCGAGCCAGTGCAGGACGACCGGCTCCGAGGCCTGGCGCAGCAGGTGTGCGTACGTCTCCAGGTAGTCCTCGGGACCGTTCGCCGCGGCGGCGAGGGCGCGGGACGCCATCAGGATGGCCTGGGCACCGCTCTCCTCGACGAGGGTGAGCTGCTCCTCGTACGCGGCCTTCACCTCGGCGAGCGTGGCGGGCCCTGCGGGAAGCTGGTCGGTGCCGACGCCGCATGCGATCCGGCCCCCGACGGCCTTTGCCTCGGCGGCGGAGCGGCGGATGAGCTCGGCGGCGCCGGCCCAGTCCAGACCCATGCCGCGCTGAGCGGTGTCCATGGCTTCGGCGACGCCGAGACCGTGCGACCACAGATGGCGGCGGAAGGCGAGGGTGGCGTCCCAGTCGACGACCGCGGGGTCGTCGGGGCTGATGTCGGCGTACGGGTCGGCGACGACATGGGCGGCGGAGAAGACCGTACGGGAGGCGAGCGGAGCCCCGGCCGGTGCGAGGTCGAGCGGGGTGGTTCGGGGTTCGTACGGGCCCTGCGGGAGATGGATCGTCACAGGGTCAGCTCCGGTACGTCCAGGCGTCGGCCCTCGGCGGAGGACTTGAGCCCGAGCTCGGCGAGCTGGACACCGCGGGCACCGGCCATCAGGTCCCAGGTGTACGGCTCGTCGAGCACGATGTGGCGCAGGAAGAGCTCCCACTGGGCCTTGAAGCCGTTGTCGAAGGCGGCGTTGTCGGGGACTTCCTGCCACTGGTCGCGGAACGACTCGGTGACCGGGAGGTCGGGGTTCCAGACCGGCTTGGGGGTGGCCGAGCGGTGCTGGACGCGGCAGTTGCGCAGCCCGGCAACGGCGGAGCCGTGCGTTCCGTCGACCTGGAACTCGACGAGTTCGTCGCGGTTGACGCGGACGGTCCAGGAGGAGTTGATCTGGGCGACGGCGCCACCGGCCAGCTGGAAGATGCCGTAGGCGGCGTCGTCGGCGGTGGCGGGGTACGGCTTGCCCTGCTCGTCCCAGCGCTGCGGGATGTGCGTCTGGACGTGCGCCTGAATGGTCTTGACCTGGCCGAACAGCTCGTGGAGCACGTACTCCCAGTGCGGGAACATGTCGACGACGATGCCGCCGCCGTCCTCGGCACGGTAGTTCCAGGAGGGGCGCTGGGCCTCCTGCCAGTCGCCCTCGAAGACCCAGTAGCCGAACTCGCCGCGCACGGAGAGGATCTCGCCGAAGAAGCCGCCGTCGATGAGACGCTTCAGCTTCAGCAGGCCCGGCAGGAAGATCTTGTCCTGGACGACGCCGTGCTTGATCCCTGCGTCCTTGGCGAGGCGGGCCAGCTCCAGTGCGCCCTCGACGTCCGTCGCGGTGGGCTTCTCGGTGTAGATGTGCTTGCCCGCGGCGATCGCCTTCTTGATCGCTTCGACGCGGGCCGAGGTGACCTGGGCGTCGAAGTAGATGTCGATGGTCTCGTCCGCGAGGACCGCGTCGAGGTCGGTCGACCACTCGGTCAGACCGTGCTGGGCGGCGAGTTCCTCCAACGCATGGGCGCGGCGGCCGACGAGGACGGGCTCGGGCCACAGCACCTCGCCGTCACCGAGGTCGAGGCCGCCCTGCTCGCGGATCGCGAGGATCGAGCGCACCAGGTGCTGCCGGTATCCCATGCGACCCGTGACGCCGTTCATGGCGATGCGCACTGTCCTGCGTGTCACGAAGTTCCCTCCATACAGCCGTAGCAAGCGCTTTCTATGCGGTATGACGCTAGCCTGCCGACAGCGGCCCGGACAAGAGGGCTCCGTCCAAAACCCTCGGAGGAAGCGATGACAGTCACCCTCGCGGACGTGGCGGCTCGCGCCCGGGTGTCGCCCGCCACCGTCTCGCGTGTGCTCAACGGCAACTACCCGGTGGCGGCGTCCACCCGGGAGCGGGTGCTGCGCGCGGTGGACGACCTGGACTACGTACTCAACGGACCGGCCAGCTCGCTCGCCGCCGCCACGTCCGACCTGGTCGGCATCCTGGTCAACGACATCGCCGACCCGTTCTTCGGGATCATGGCCGGGGCGGCGCAGACCGAGATCGGCGGGCCGGGCGACGGCTCCGGGCGGGCCGGGGGCGAGAAGCTCGCCGTCGTCTGCAACACCGGTGGCTCGCCCGCACGCGAACTCACCTACCTCACCCTGCTCCAGCGTCAGCGTGCCGCGGCCGTCATTCTCACCGGCGGCGCGGTGGAGGACCCGGCGCACCAGGCGGCGATGGCGGCGAAGCTGGCGAAACTCGCGGACGCCGGGACCAGGGTGGTGCTCTGCGGGCGGCCCCCGCTGCCCGAGGGCGAAGCGGTCGTGGCGGCGCTCGCCTTCGACAACCGGGGCGGCGGCCGACGCCTCACCGAGCACCTGCTGACGCTCGGCCACCGGCGGATCGGCTATGTCGCGGGCCCGGTGGAGCGGACGACGACGCGCCACCGGCTGGAAGGGCACCGCGACGCGATGGCGGCGGCGGGCCTGTACGGGGACGACACGACCACGGAAGGGCGTCTCGCGAACGGCCGGGACGAGGATCGTCTCACCGTCCACGGTCCGTACGACCGCCGGTCGGGTTACGACGCGACGCTCGAACTCCTGCGCCGCGAACCGGAGGTGACGGCGATCGTCGCCGCCAACGACACCGTGGCCCTGGGCGCGAGCGCGGCGATCCGGGACCGCGGTCTGCGTATCCCCGAGGACATCTCGGTGGCCGGTTTCGACGACCTGCCGTTCTCGGTGGACGCGGTCCCGGCCCTGACGACCGTACGGCTGCCGCTGTTCGAGGCGGGGGCGCGGGCCGGCCGGCTGGCGATGGGCAAGGAGACCCCGCCGCCCGGAGGCATCGCGACGATCGCGGCGGAGCTGATGGTGCGGGGGTCGACGGCGCCGCCGCGGAAGTGACGCGGCCGGGTTCCGCTCCCCGGTCCGGGGTACCCGCACCGCGTGCCGTGGGCCGATGATGTGCGGGCCGCTGTCCGGTCCGTACGGCGCAGGGGCAGGTACCGACGGAAGGAACACGCACGTGAAACTCGCTTTCTCGACCCTCGGAGTACCGGGGATGCCGATCGCCGACGTCATCCGGCTGGCCGTCGACCACGGCTACCAGGGGGTGGAGCTGCGCGCCCACCCCGAGGAGCCGGTGCACCCGGGGCTCTCCTCGACCGAACGCGCCGACGTGGCCGAGGAGTTCAAGAAGGGCGGCGTCGAGATCCTGACCGTCGCCGGGTACGTCCGGGTCGCCGCCGAGGGGGACGACCAGCCGGTACTGGACGAGCTCGCCGGGCTGGTGGAGCTGGCGCGGGATCTGGGCGCCTCCCACGTCCGGGTCTTCCCCGGTGGCGGCGGGCTGGCCCCGGAGGTGGCCGATGCGAACGCAGCCCGCCGACTGGGCGCCGCCGCCCCCTACGCCGCCGACCTGGGCGTACGGATCCTGCTGGAGACCCATGACTCGCACCGGGCCGGTGCGGACGTGGCCCGGATCGCCGGGACGGTCGGACACCGGCAGATCGGTGCGTTGTGGGACATCATGCACACCTGGCTGGCGGGCGAGGAGCCGGTCGCGAGCCATGCGGTGCTCGCCCCGCACCTGGGATACGTACAGGTCAAGGACATCGCATCGGCGGAGGACACCGAACCGTTGGCGCTCGGGGCCGGCGTGCTGCCGCTGGGTGCCTGCCTGGACACGCTGGACGCGCACAGCTGGGTCTGCTGGGAGTACGAGAAGCGCTGGCACCCGGACGCGGCCGAACTGCCCGGGCTGCTGAGCGCGGGACGGGAGCATCTGCTGCGGCTGGGTGCACCGAAGGAGTAGCGGGAGTCGGCGGTAAAGGACTCCCGGGGGAGCAGGGCTTCCCGGGAGTCCTCCGTCATGTCCGGGTTCTGCTGCCGGTCCGCCGACGGCATCGCCAGTGAAACCAGTGCCCCTCCCGGCACTAGGCCGGAGAGGGAGCCGGATTCGGCTCCGGCTCCCTCTCCGGGGCCGGATCGCCGTCAGGCCCACCCGCCGTACGCGTCCGGCGCGTCCCCGCCAGTGACGTGAGCGCCACTCCGCCCACCAGCAGCGCCGCAGCGCACCACCGCAGCGGACTCACCGACTCGCCGAGGAACAGCGCGGCCGAGGACATCCCGAAGACCGGGACGAGCAGGGTGAACGGGGCCACGGACGACGCCGGGTGGTGGCGCAGCAGGAAACCCCACGCCCCGAAGCCGAAGACCGTGGTGATCCAGGCGACGTAGACGATGATGCCGATGCCGCTCCAGTCCAGTGCGGCCAGCGCGTCGGCGTCGCGGTCCCAGCCCTCGAAGAGGAGGGAGAGACCGAGCAGCGGCAGGACGGGCACGGTCGAGACCCACACCATGAAGTTGAGGGAGTCGGGCGGGGCGGCCTTGCGGGTCAGGACGTTCGACACGCCCCAGCAGGCCGCCGCCGCGATCACCAGCACGAAGGCGAGCACGGGGCCGCTCGCGCCCTCGTCCACCGCCGCGACCCCGATACCGGCCAGCGCGATCCCCATCCCCAACATCCTTGCTCCACCCGGCCGTTCGCCGAGCACCACGGCCGCGAAGAGGGCCGTGAAGACCGCCTGGACCTGGAGCACCAGGGAGGACAGACCGGCGGGCATTCCGCGGTCCATGCCGATGAACAGCAGACCGAACTTCGCCACCCCCAGGACCAGCCCGACGCCCACGATCCACTTCCACGCGACCTTGGGCCGCCCGACGAAGAAGACCGCGGGCAGCGCCGCGACCAGGAAGCGGAGGGCGGAGAAGAGCAGCGGCGGGAAGTGCCCGAGGCCGGCCTCGATGACGACGAAATTGACGCCCCAGACGGCAGCCACCAGGGCGGCCAGGGCGATGTGAAGGGGACGCATGGAGCGAGGATCACCCGCCGGGACCATGTAGCACCAGCGCGGATTTCTTCATGGTGAAATTGAGCGTTGCTAATGAATCAGGAAGGTCCGGGAGGTTCCGGTGCTCGATCTGTCCCGGCTGCGCGCACTGCACGCCATCTCCGTGCACGGGTCCGTGGCGGGCGCCGCGGCCGCGCTCGGCTACACCCCGTCGGCGGTCTCCCAGCAGATCACGAAGCTGGAGCGGGAGACCCGCACGACGCTGCTGGAGCGGCGCGGGCGCGGTGTCGCGCTCACCGAGGAGGCGCTCCATCTCGCCTCCACCGCCCAGCAGTTGCTGGCAATCGTGGAGCGCGCCGAGACGACGCTGGAGGAGCGCCGGGGGCTGCCGACGGGGCGGCTGTCGATCGGCGCCTTCGCGTCCGCGGCGCGCGGTCTGCTGCCCGGCGTGCTGGCCGAGCTGGACCGGGACCACCCCGCCCTGGACGTGCGGCTGACCGAGGTCGACCCTCACCTGTCGGTCGATCTGGTGGCCAAGGGCGTGATCGATCTCGCTGTCGCGCACGACTGGGACATCGCACCATTGCCCGCCCCCGAAGGCATCGCGCAGGCGGTGATCGGTGACGACGGGTGCGATCTGCTGGTGCCGGAGGGACATCGCCTCGCCGGGCGGGACGCGGTGCGGCGCGAGGAGTTGGCGAAGGAGCGGTGGATCTGCCAGCCGCCGGGGACGGTCTGTCACGACTGGCTCGTACGGACGCTGCGGGCAGCGGGTTACGAGCCGGACATCCGGCACCAGGCGGAGGAGAACCACACCCAACTGGCGCTGCTCGCCGCCGGTCTCGGGGTCGCGATGATCCCGCGGCTGGGGCGGGGACCGCTGCCGGCGGGAGTGGTGGCGGTGCCGCTGGACCCCGTACCGGTGCGGCGGCTGTACGCGTTGTGGCGCACGGAGGCGGCCCGGCGGCCCGCGATCACGGTGGCGGTGGAATCGCTTCAGGCGTGGGGTGCGGGGGCGGGCTTGGGGTAGGGGCCGCGCGGGACTTCGGGGGTGCGGGCCTGTGGCCATGGGCCCGCACAGGGCACCGAACGGGCCGAGCCGGATCGCACGTCGCCGAGCCGATTATCGGGCCGCCCCCTTGACTGGAAGTTACTTTCTAGATATTCGTGCCCTTTGGAAGTTACTTTCACCGCCCCCTCTCCCCTGAGCACGGCCGAAGGAGCTCACGTGCACCACCGCACCTCCAGACGCACCCTCCTCACCGCCACCGCCGTGACCGCCGCAGCGGTTGCGACCGGTGCGGTCTCCGCCCCCGGGGCATTCGCCGCCTCCGCAGCCTCCTCCGCCCCCAGCACCGAGCGCCTCAAGCAGCTCATCTCCCGGATGAGCCTGGAGGAGAAGGTCGGTCAGCTCTTCGTGATGCGGGTGTACGGGCACTCCGCCACCGAGCCCGACCAGGCCGACATCAACGCGAACATGGCCGAGATCGGGGTCCGTACCGCCGCCGAGATGATCGCCAAGTACCACGTCGGCGGAATCATCTACTTCGCCTGGGCGCACAACACCCGCGATCCGCACCAGATCGCCGACCTCTCCAACGGCATCCAGCGCGCCGGTCTCGCCGGTCCCACGCCCCTGCCGCTCCTGATCTCCACCGACCAGGAGCACGGCATCGTCTGCCGCGTCGGCGAGCCCGCCACGCTGATGCCGGGTGCGATGGCGCTCGGTGCCGGCGGTTCGCGTTCCGACGCGCGCCGGGCCGGGCAGATCGCGGGCGCCGAGCTCGCCGCGATCGGCATCAACCAGAACTACGCCCCGGACTCCGACGTCAACGTCAACCCGGCCAACCCGGTGATCGGCGTACGGTCCTTCGGCTCCGATCCGCAGGCCGTGGCCGGGATGGTCGCCGCGCAGGTGAAGGGGTATCAGAGCGCCGGGATCGCCTCGACGGCCAAGCACTTCCCGGGCCACGGCGACACCAACACCGACAGCCACACCGGCCTGCCCTACATCCACCACTCCCGCGACCAGTGGGCCGAGCTGGACGCGCCGCCGTTCCGCGCCGCGATCGCCGCGGGCATCGACGCGATCATGACCGCGCACATCGTCGTTCCCGCGCTCGACGCAGCCGAGGACCCGGCGACCCTGTCCCGGCCGATCCTCACCGGCATCCTGCGCGAGGAGCTCGGTTACGACGGTGTCGTGGTCACCGACTCGCTCGGCATGGAGGGGGTGCGCACGAAGTACGGCGACGACCGCGTGCCCGTCCTCGCCCTGCAGGCGGGTGTGGACCAGCTGTTGAACCCGCCGAACCTCGACGTCTCCTGGAACGCCGTTCTGGCGGCCGTGAAGAGCGGCGAGATCAGCGAGGCCAGGATCGAGGAATCGATCCTGCGCATCCTGCGACTGAAGGCGAAGCTGGGGCTGTTCGACGACCCGTTCGTCAGCCACGAGGGCGTGGACCGTGCCGTCGGCACCCGGGCGCACCTCGCCGCCGCCGACCGGATCGCGGAGCACACCACCACACTGCTGGCCAACACCGGTGCGGTGCTGCCGCTGTCCCGCCGCTCCCACAAGAACCTCCTCGTGGTCGGCGCCGATCCCGCCTCCCCGTCCGGCACCACCGGACCGCCGACCACCACCCTCGCCGGCGCCTTCACCGAACTGGGGTACGCGGCGACCGCAGTGTCCACCGGCACCGCGCCCAGCCAGGCGAAGATCGCCGAGGCGGTGGCGGCCGCGCAGGGCAAGGACGCGGTGATCGTGGGGACGTACAACGTCTCGGCGACCAGCTCCCAGCGCACCCTGGTCAGCGCCCTCGTGGCGACCGGCGTCCCGGTGATCACGATCGCGATCCGGAACCCGTACGACATCGCCCAGCTGCCCGCCCACGCGGCGAGCCTGGCCGCGTACTCCTGGACGGATGTCGAACTGCGCGCCGCGGCCCGGGTGATCGCGGGCCGCGCCGAACCGGAGGGCCGACTGCCCGTGCCGGTGCAACGGGCGGACGATCCGACGCAGGTGCTGTACCCGGTCGGCTACGGCCTGACGTACTGACCGGACGGGCTACGCGCGCGTGCCGGGTCCGAACCGTGCGGTTCGGACCCGGCACGCATCACACCGTGCCGGCCTTCTACGGCCGCAACGCGGGGCCCTGCCTGCGCTCGCTCGTCACGTCGCGCTTGTCGAGCCGCGCGTCGTACGGCGCGAGCGGCTTCGCCTTGGCCGGGTCCGACTGCACGGCGGCCGGGGCGACGCCCGCCCAGCGAAGGATGTCGGCGGTCGCCTTCGCCTTCTCGTCGGCGGAGAGACCGGCCACATTGGAACCGTGGTTGCCGCCGGCCACCGTGTAGACGTGGCTGTCATGGGCGCCGCTGCCGAGGCGGAAGCGCTCCGCACCCCACGGGTCGTTCTCCCCGTACACCCACATCATCCGGGTGGCGTTGTGCTTCACCCAGGTGTCGACGTCCCGCATCGCCGACGGCTGGAACGTCATCGGGATGGAGCTCGGCACGAAGTTGCGCGGCGGCTGGTATCCGTAGCGGCTGAGATTGCCGAGCCACGGCTGCTTGATGTCCGGCGAACCGAGCTGGGTGCCCGCCTGGTAGTAGTACGGCGTGTACCGCTCCAGGCCCTGGTCCGCGTAGGCGGAGAAGCCCGAGATGGTGTCGATCGAGTCCCAGATCGCCTGGTCGGGCGCGGTCTTGGCATCGGCGGGGATGGTGTCGCAGTCGGCGAGCAGGCTGTACTGCCAGTACGCCCAGACGTAGTCCATGACGACGGCCTCGTACGCCTTGTCGAGGGATCCGACGGTGTTGAAGGTGTAGCCGTTGGTGTCGGCGTACTCCTTGTACTTCTTCTCCAGCGGCTCGCGGCGGATCAGCGCCTCGCGCTGCACGCCCTCGAGCCGGTCGCGGCACTCCTTCGTGCCGACGTTCTCGAAGAACCGGTCGTAGGCCGAGTCCTCCTTGTTGACCACATCGTTCGGCGCGACGTACGCGACGACGCCGTCCATGTCCTTCGGGTAGAAGCGCTCGAAGTACGTGGCGGTCATACCGCCCTTGGAACCGCCGGTGCTCAGCCAGTTCTCGGTGTAGATCTGCTTCAGCGCGGTGAAGACGCGGTGCTGGTCGCTGGCTGCCTGCCAGATGTCGAGCTTCGACCAGTCGGCCGGGGCGGGGCGGGACGGGGTGAAGAAGCGGTACTCCATCGAGACCTGGTTGCCGTCGATGATCCGGGTCGGCTCGGAGCGGCTGGGGTTCGTGGAGACGTTGTACCCGCCGGTGTAGAAGACCGTCGGGCGCGAGGTGTCCTTGTGCAGCAGGGTGATGCGCTGCTGGAACGTGCCCTTGGACGGGTGCCGGTGGTCGATCGGCTGAGTGTAGTTGAGAACGAAGTAGCGGTAGCCGGCGTACGGCTTCTCCTCGATCAGACTCATCCCGGGTATGGCCAGGATGCGGTCCTTGATGTCCGCGGTCGCATCGGCGGACCTGTCGGACCCGACGGACCGGATCGCGGTCGCGTCCGCGGCACTGGCCGCACCGACGGAGGCACCCGTCGCGCTCACCGTACCTATCAGCACCGCGAGCGAAAGGAAACCTCTGAGCGCCTTGCGCATGCACCCTCCCCGGGAATTTCACCTGGATTCACAAGATTCATCGCGAATCTAGCGGTGCAACACCCGGCTGACCAGCCCCTCCTGTCACTTCGTCAGAAATATCAGCAGAGTATCCAGCCCGTGGCGCCGGATTTTCCGGCTACGGAACCCGCGGCCCGGACACATCGGTGCAGTGCGTGGACGGTCACCCGGCCGGTCTGCTCGGTGAACCTGCCGCTGTCGGCGACGGGCCGGCCGCCGCGCGCCTGGATCATGACGGACATCTTGCGGCGCGGGCCCGGCTTCTTCGCGACCGTGATCGCGCAGGCGTAGGAGCGGCTCCTGAAGATGCGCACCTCACCCGTGGAGAACGTCACTGTCTTCGCGAGCCGTCCGCCGCAGGACGATGCGGCGTCGGCGCTGCCGGCCCCGGGACCGCCGAGCACCAGCCCGACAGCGGTCACCAGCGCCAGTACGAAGACCTGGACCAGCACCCGTCGTCCGGTGCCGCCGCCTCCGGCGGTTTTCCCGTTCCTGTTCCCCAACAGTTCCCTCACCCCATCGAACGCTCTCGCCCCCGCGCGGCTCATACGCATACATGCGTACGACGCGAAGGGCCATCCGAAGGTTGCATGCGGCGCGCTCCGCATACCGCGCAACCGAACCTCCACACCACGGGTCCAATAGGGCAAAGTCATACGAAAGGTAGGAACTGTCGTGCTCCAACTCCGCAAAGCGTCCGGCCCGCGCGGCCGCCGCAGCGTAGGCCGCACCCTTCTCGTGACCGCTCTCCTGGCCGCCGCCTCCGTGGTCCCCGCCGCCACTGCCGCGCCGCTGACCCCGGCGCGCGCGACGCAGATGCGCAGCACCCACTCCACCCCCGCCCATCAGCAGGTCGCCCACTTCTACGGCGCCTATGTCGACGCGGTCACGGCCGAGGGCGGCAGCAAGCTCGCCACCGCCCTCCGGTCGTTCTACCTGACGCCCGGGCTCCGCTCACAGCTGCGCACCTGGGAGGCGCGCAACCACGCGGACGGGGTGCTCCGCGCCCAGAACACACCGCTCGCCGTCCACGTCACCGCGGGCGACAGCGGCGCCGGTCACACCTGGTCGAAGGTGCGGCTGACCTGGAGCGGCGGCAAGCATCCCGTGTACACGTATCTGACCGTTCAGTCGGACCTGCAGACCGGCAAGATCTCCGGCATCCGCTGAGACCCGCGGTTCAGACTCCCGCCGGCTCGTCCTCCCCGATGAAGGTGCGCCACAGCACGGCGTAATGCCCTTCCTTGGCGAGAAGTTCGTCATGCGTGCCGTCCTCGACGACCCGGCCGTGGTCCATCACCACGACCCGGTCGGCGCGGGCGGCCGTGGTCAGCCGGTGGGCGACGACGAGGGTGGTGCGCCGGCCGGTCAGCCGGTCGGTCGCCTGGTTGACCAGGGCCTCGCTGGCAAGGTCCAGGGAGGCGGTCGCCTCGTCGAGCAAGAGGATGTCGGGGTCGACGAGTTCGGCGCGGGCGAGTGCGATCAGCTGGCGCTGGCCGGCCGAGAGGTTGCGGCCCCGCTCGGCGACCTCGTGCAGATAGCCGCTGTCCAGCGTGGCGATCATGTCGTGCGCGCCGACCGCCCGGGCCGCCGCCTCCACCTGGGCGTCGGTGGCGTCCGGCCGCCCGTACGCGATGGCGTCCCGGACCGTACCCGCGAAGAGGTACGCCTCCTGCGGTACGACTCCGAGCCGGTGCCGGTACGCGGTGAGGTCGAGGCGACGCAGATCGGCGCCGTCCGCCGTGACCCGGCCGCCCGTCGGGTCGTAGAACCGGGCGACGAGCTTGACCAGGGTGGACTTCCCGGCGCCGGTCTCCCCGACGAACGCGACGGTCTGCCCGGCCGGGATCCGCAGGTTGATGCCGGTGAGTGCCTCTTCCTCGTCGTCGCCGGAGCCGTACGCGAAGGTCACGTCCTCGAACGCGATCTCGCCGCGCAGCGACAGCACGTCCAGCGGCTCCTCGGAGTCGGCGGTGGAGGTCGGCTCCCGCAGGAGTTCCTGGATGCGGCCGAGGGAGACCGTGGCCTGCTGGTAGCCGTCGAAGACCTGCGAGAGCTGCTGCACGGGCGCGAAGAACAGGTCGATGTAGAGGAGATACGCCACGAGGGCGCCGGTGGTGAGCGTGCCGTTGTCGACGCGGCCCGCGCCGACGATCAGTACGGCGGCCGCGGCCACCGACGACAGCAGCTGCACGAACGGGAAGTAGACCGAGATCAGCCACTGGCCGCGCACCCGGGCCTCGCGGTAGTGGTCGCTGCGGTCGGCGAACCGCTCCGCGCCGTCCTTCTCGCGGCGGAACGCCTGCACGATCCGGAGCCCGGAGACGGACTCCTGGAGGTCGGCGTTGACGACGCTGATCCGCTCACGGGCCAGCTCGTACGCCTTGACGCTCTTGCGGCGGAAGAAGAACGTACCGATGACCAGCACCGGCAGGGTCGCGAAGACGACGAGCGCCAGCTGGACGTCGAGGACGAGCAGCACGCCCATGATGCCGAAGAACGTGACGGCGGAGACGAAGGCCGTGACCAGACCGGTCTGGAGGAACGTGGACAGCGCGTCCACGTCCGTCGTCATCCGGGTCATGATGCGACCGGTGAGCTCGCGCTCGTAGTAGTCGAGACCGAGCCGCTGGAGCTGCGCGAAGATCTTCAGCCGGAGCGAGTAGAGCACCCGCTCTCCGGTGCGGCCCGTCATCCGGGTCTCGCCGATCTGCGCCGCCCACTGCACCAGCACGACGAGCAGGGCGAGCACGGACGCCGCCCAGACCGCACCGGTCGCCATCCGCGTGACGCCCTGGTCGATGCCGTGCCGGATCAGTACGGGCAGGAGCAGGCTCATGCCCGCGTCGACGGCGACGAGCGCCAGGCTGACCGCCAGCGGAAGCCCGAAGCCGCGCAGCAGCCGGCGAAGCCCGTACGACTCCTCGCGCCGGACGGCGCGTGCCTCGTCGATCCCGGGGGTGTCGGTGGCCGGGGGAAGCGCCTCGACCTGGGCGAGCAGCTCGGGCGTGGCGGGCATGCCGGCCGCGCCGGTGTCGCGGGGCTCCTCCTTGCGGACCCAGAGTCCGGGGCTGATGCCGCGCTCGGCGTCGAAATCGGCTTCCAGCTCCTCCTGGAGGGCCCGGTTGTCCTCGACGGCCGTGTCGGCCATCACCGGCTGGTGGCCCGGGGAGGTGCCGCCCAGCTCGTCCGGGTCGGTGAGCAGACGCCGGTAGAGGGCGGAGCGGCGCTCCAGCTCCTCGTGCGTGCCGATGTCGGCGAGTCGGCCGTTCTCGAGTACGGCGATGCGGTCGGCGAGGCCGAGGGTGGAGCGGCGGTGGGCGATGAGGAGGGTCGTCCGCCCCTCCATGACCTGGGCGAGGGCCTCGTGGATCTCGTGCTCGACGCGGGCGTCGACGGCGGATGTGGCGTCGTCGAGGAGGAGCAGCCGGGGGTCGGTGAGGATGGCGCGGGCGAGCGCGACGCGCTGGCGCTGGCCGCCGGAGAGGGTGAGTCCGTGCTCGCCGACCTTGGTGTCGTAGCCGTTCGGCAGATCGGCGATGAACCCGTCCGCCTGGGCGGCGCGGGCTGCCTGCTCGATCTGCTCCTGGGTGGCGTCCGGGTGCCCGTACGCGATGTTGGCGCGGACCGTGTCGGAGAAGAGGAAGCTGTCCTCCGGTACGAGGCCGATGGCGGCCCGCAGCGAGTCCTGGGTGAGCTCCCGGACGTCGTGGCCGCCGACCAGGACGGCGCCGTGCGCCACGTCGTAGAAGCGGGGCAGCAGCAGGGAGACGGTGGACTTCCCGCTGCCGGAGGCGCCGACGACGGCGACGGTCTCGCCGGGTTCGATGGTGAGCGAGAACCCGTCGAGGACCGGCCGCTCGGGGTCATACCCGAACCGCACATCGTCGAACTCGACGCTCGCCGGGGCGTCGGCGGGGAGCTCCACCGTGCCGTCCTTGATGGTCGGCTCGGTGTCGATCAGCTCGATGACACGCTCCACACCGGCGCGGGCCTGCTGCCCGACGGTGAGGACCATGGCGAGCATCCGGACCGGCCCGACGAGCTGGGCGAGGTAGGTCGAGAACGCGACGAACGTACCGAGAGTGATCTCGCCGCGAGTGGCGAGCCAGCCGCCGAGCGCCAGCATCGCGACCTGGCCGAGCGCGGGGACGGCCTGGAGGGCGGGGGTGTACCTGGAGTTCAGCCGGATCGTGCGCAGCCGCCCGGCGAACAGCTTCCGCCCGACCTCGCGCAGCTTCCCGGTCTCCTGCTCCTCCTGCCCGAACCCCTTGACGACCCGGACCCCGGAGACGGCGCCGTCGACGACTCCGGCGACGGCGGCGGCCTGCCCCTGGGCGTACCAGGTGGCGGGGAAGAGCCGGGAGCGGGAGCGTCGGGCGATGAACCAGAGCGCGGGGGCGACGGCGAGCGCGACGAGGGTCAGCACCGGCGAGAGCCACGCCATGATCACCAGGGAGATGAGGAACAGCAGCACGTTCCCGATCGTCATCGGGAGCATGAACAGCAGCCCCTGGATCAGTTGAAGGTCACTGGTGGCGCGCCCGACGACCTGCCCGGTGGACAGCTCGTCCTGCCGCTTCCCGTCGAGCCGGGTGAGCGTCCGGTACATGTCGGTGCGCAGATCGTGCTGTACGTCGAGGGCGAGCCTGCCGCCGTAGTAGCGGCGGATGTACGTCGAGATGTACACCAGCACGGCGGTGGCGATCAGGAGGCCGGTCCAGACGCCGAGGGAACGGGTGTGGTTGCCGACGACATCGTCGATGATCACCTTGGTGATCAGCGGGACGACTGCCAGCACGGCCATCCCGGCGAGCGACGAACCGAGCGCCAGCAGCACATTGCGCCGATAGCGCCATGCGTAACCGCCCAGTCGCCGTGCCCAGCCCTGCTGTGCTGCGTCCGTGTCCCCGTCCGTCACCGGTGCCTCCCGTTCGACCTGGTCTACCGGAAGGCACCAACGCGATCAGCTGCGGATTTCATCCCGCCGTTACAAAGACCGTCCCATCGGAGTAGGACCGGCGTACGTCGTCCGACGGAGCGCACGGGGGTGGGGGGCGCGGCTCGGGCGCGCCCTACGACCCGGGCGTGGCCGTCAGCATCGGCACGGCAGGGGCCTCCGGCACCGCCGGGACCGCCTCCTGCGGCGTGGCCGGCGGGGCGACGGTCGCCCTGGTCACGGCGGCCGGATTCAGGTCCTTGTGGATGGCGCGGGCGACGGCCTGGATGGTGTTGATGCCGTCGTTCATGGTCTTGTTGTCCTGAGTGAGCACGGTGATGCCGTAGTCGTGCCCCTTCCCGGTGAACGCACCGATGCTGTGCACCCGCCAGCCGTGCGTGGCACGCGGCAGCCAGCCGTTCTTGACCTGGACGGTCACCCCGGACGGGGCTCCGGCGGGCGTTCCCCAGCGCTGCGAGGAGATGACCTTGCGCATCAGGCCGAGCTCGTACGCGCGCGCGTTGTCGCTGAGAACGGAGTTCTTGGCGGTCAGCAGCGTCAGCAGCCGCAGCTCGTCCTGCGCGGTGATCTGGGTCAGCCCCCAGTAGCCACCGGAGCCGGGCACGGTGTGCGTCATGCCCGCGGCCTTCAGGAACGCCTTCACCTTGGTCACGCCGAGCTGCTTCCACAGGCTGGTGGTCGCGCTGTTGTCGGACTTGGTGATCATGGCGGTGGCGAGGTTGATCTCGCGCTGGGTGAGATAGCGGTTGTGCTTCTTGTTGTCCCAGAGCAGCGTCGCGAGGACGGTCGCCTTCACAACGCTCGCGGAGTCGTACGTGCTCGTGGACCGCATCGTGCAGGACGTCTTGGTGGTCCGGTCGTAGAGCGCGATCGCCGTGGTCGACCTGCGCCCCTTGAGGGCGGCGGTGATGTCGGTCGTCAGCTTGGCGGCGAGTCCCGCCTTGCCGGAAGTGCACCTCACGGTCGGCGTCGCGGCTGCGGCGGGCGTGGCCGCGAGGGTCACGGGCGCGAGCATGCCCGCGGCGAGCGTGACGGCGAGCGCGGTGCGCGCGCGGCGGGATATACGAGGCTGGTCCGTCATGAGACGTGTCCCCCCTGAGTGATCTGTACGGTGCGCCCCCTGCACACCCGTCAGGGATGACTCACGACCGGCCGAAAAGTTGTACGCGCCGCAGCCGGAACGGCCGGATTCCGACCCGGGGACACCGGCTGCGGGATGCGTATCCGAGGGATTTGCGGCCGATCGCGCACCGGGGGCCGCCGGAGCACCTCGACGGACATGATCCGGGCGTGCCAGATGTCGCTCCTCCTCGTCTTCGAGAAGGGCGGCCAACTCGTCCACGAGGTCAGGGAAGACCTCGTGGACGAGGGGAGGTTCCGAGTCCATGCCCCGGGACCCTAGCGGGGCCGCGGCCTACAGGTGCGTCGGCTCGAACATCCTCAGCAGTGCCGGAAGCACGACCACCGAAGGGCCGGGCTCCGCAAAGGACTTCGCCAGGTCGTCGGCGAGCGTCTCCGGGGTCGTACGGACCGCCGGTACGCCGAACGACTCGGCGAGGGCGACGAAGTCCGGGCGGGACAGTTCCGTCGCCGTGGCCTCGCCGAACGCACCCGTCATGTACTCGCGCAGGATGCCGTAGCCGCCGTCGTCGACGATCAGCCAGGTGACCGGCAGGTCGTACTGACGGGCCGTGGCCAGTTCCGCGATGGAGTACATCGCGCCGCCGTCGCCGGAGACCGCCAGGACCGGCTTCGTACGGTCGGCCGCGGCCGCGCCGAGCGCTGCCGGGAAGCCGTAGCCGAGACCGCCCGCGCCCTGCGCCGAGTGCATCGTGTTCGGGTGGCGGGCGTCGAAGGCGGACCAGGCCCAGTAGGCGAGGATCGTCATGTCCCAGAAGCTGGGGGACGTGTCGGGCAGCGCCTCGCGGACCGAGGCGATGAGCTGCTGCTCCAGCGTGAGGTCCTGGCCTGCGATCCGTGTCCGTACTGCGTCGAGGACCGTTCGCACGCGGTCCGCCGCCGCCTCGTCCTCACGGCGGTCGACCGCTTCGAGGAGGTCGGCGAGGGCCTCGCGGGCGTCGGCGTGGATGCCGAGCGCGGGATGGTTGGACTCCAGCTTCCCGGCGTCCGCCTCGATCTGGATGACCCGGCCGCGCGGGCTGAACGTGTGGTAGTTCGAGGAGAGTTCGCCGAGTCCGGAGCCGATGACCAGCAGGACGTCCGCCGCTTCGAGGAAGTCCGTCGTGTGGCGGTCCTCCAGCCAGGACTGGAGCGAGAGGGGGTGCTCCCAGGGGAACGCTCCCTTGCCGCCGAAGGTGGTGACGACCGGGGCGTCGATCTTCTCCGCGAGGGCGAGCAGCTTGCCGGACGCGTCGGAGCGCACGACTCCGCCGCCCGCGATGATCGCCGGACGTTCGGCGTTCGACAGCAGGTGCGCTGCCACGGCCGTCAGTTCGGGACGCGGGTGCAGGGGGCGCGGGGTGGCGTCCATCGCCGTGACGGCGGGCAGGGTGGTCTCGGCCAGGAGTACGTCCTGCGGGATCTCGATCCAGACCGGCCCGTGCGGGGCCGTCAGCGCGGACTCCCACGCGGCGGCGATCGCGGACGGGATCTGCGACGCCGTACGGACCGTGTGGACCGACTTCACGATGTCGCGGAACGACGCCTTCTGGTCCCGGAGTTCGTGCAGATAGCCGTGGCGGCCGCCGCCCAGACCCGCGGTCGGGATCTGGCTGGAGATGGCCAGTACGGGGGCGGACGCGGCCGCCGCCTCCTGGAGCGCGGCGAGGGAGGTGAGTGCGCCCGGCCCGGTGGAGAGCAGCAGCGGCGCCACTTCGCCGGTGATCCGGCCGTACGCGTCGGCGGCGAAGCCCGCGTTGTTCTCGACGCGCAGCCCGACGTACGAGAGGGAGGAGCGGCGCAGCGCGTCGAACATGCCCAGCGCGTGCTGCCCGGGCAGCCCGAAGACGGTGGTCGCGCCGAGGCCCTGGAGGGTCTCGACGACGAGGTCACCGCCGTTGCGTCCGGCGGCCGGGTTCAGTGCGGCCGCGATCTGCTCGGGGGTGAGCTGCGGGCGCTCGTCGTGGTGGTCGTGGGTCACTTGCCCTGCGTCCCCTTCGCCGCCGCGATCTGACGGGACATGATCGTCGTCAGCTCGTACGCGGTGTGGGAGGCGGCGACGGAGGTGATCTCCGCGTGGTCGTACGCGGGGGCGACCTCGACCAGGTCGGCGGAGACCAGGTTGCAGGAGGACAGGCCGCGGACGATCTCGAGGAGCTCGCGGGAGGTGAGGCCGCCCGCCTCGGGGGTGCCGGTGCCGGGCGCGTGCGCCGGGTCCAGGACGTCGATGTCGATGGAGATGTACAGCGGGCGGTCGCCGATGCGCTGGCGCAGCTGGTCGGCGATCTCGTCGACCCCGCGGCGCATGACGTCGGCGGAGGTGACGATGCCGAAGCCCATCTTGGCGTCGTCGTCGAGGTCCTGCTTGCCGTACAGCGGGCCGCGGGTTCCGACGTGGGAGAGCGCGGACGTGTCGAGGATGCCCTCCTCGACGGCCCGGCGGAACGGGGTGCCGTGGGTGTACTCGGCGCCGAAGTAGGTGTCCCACGTGTCGAGGTGGGCGTCGAAGTGGAGCAGGGCGACCGGGCCGTGCTTCTTCGCGACGGAGCGCAGCAGCGGGAGCGCGATGGTGTGGTCGCCGCCGAGGGTCATCATGCGGGCGCCGGTGCCGAGGAGGTCGTCGGCCGCGGCCTCGATCGTCTCGACCGCCTCGTTGATGTTGAACGGGTTGGCGGCGATGTCACCTGCGTCGGCGACCTGCGCGAGGGCGAACGGCGAGGCGTCCTGCGCCGGGTTGTAGGGGCGCAGCAGGCGCGACGCCTCACGGATCGCGTTGCCACCGAAGCGGGCGCCGGGGCGGTAGGAGACACCCGTGTCGAAAGGCACACCGACGACGGCGACATCGGCGGTGCCGACCTCGTCGAGCCGGGGCAGCCGCGCGAACGTCGCGGGACCGGCGTACCGCGGGACGCGGGAGGAGTCGACGGGGCCGCGCGGCGTTTCGTTGCTGCTCATGTGGAGTGCCTTTCTTCGGGCGATGCGGGTGGTACACGCTTCGTGGGCGTTCGTGCGGTATTCAGTGTGCGGGGTGCGGTGGAGTGCGAGTGAGGGCCCCCACGGCAAACGGTTCCGTCCTCAACCGCCGGACGGGCTTGAACGGCCCGCCCGGCGATTGAGGACAAGTGATCAGACGGTCACCGGGGCCGAGTCGGGCGCCTCTGCTTCGGCGCCCCGGCCCGCCAGGCGCTCGCGCCAGGCGGCGAGCACCGCCGCGTCGGTCGGCTTCGTGGCCAGGGACACGATCACGTACACCGCGAGCGAGGCCAGCAGCCCGTAGTAGACCGGCTCATTGGCGAGGATTCCGTACGACGCCATCAGACCGATCACCGCGAGGCCACCGACGGACACCGCGGCCAGCGCACCGGCGGCCGTGCCGCGACGCCACAGCAGACCACCGAGGATCGGCACGAGCAGCCCGCCGACGAGCAGGTTGTACGCGACGGTCAGGGCCTCGACGACGTTGTTGAGGGCGATGGCGATGGCGATGACGGCCACACCCATGATGAGGATGAAGGCCCGGTTGCCCTTCACCTCGTCGTGCTCCTCGCCGCCGCTCCGGGTCACCGCGCCCCGCAGCCTCGACCAGATGTCGTTGTTGGCGACGGTGGCGCAGGCGATCAGCGCACCGGACGACGTCGACATCACCGCGGCGAGCGCGGCGGCCAGCACCAGTCCGCGTACACCCACCGGCAGTTCGTCCTTGACGATGGTCGCGAAGGCCGCGTCGGCGCTGGGCAGCTTCGGGTACATGACCTTGGCGGCGGTGCCGATGACGGCTCCGGCGATCGCGTACACCAGGCAGTACGTACCGGCGACGGTGCCGCCCCAGCGTGCGGTGCGGTCGGTGCGCGCGGTGAACACGCGCTGCCAGATGTCCTGGCCGATCAGCATGCCGAAGGTGTAGATCAGCACGTAGGTGAAGATCGTCTCGCCGCCGATGCCCAGCGGGTCGAAGTACTCGGTGGGCAGCTTCGCCTTCATCTCGCTGAAGCCGCCGGCCTTGATGACGGCGATCGGCAGGAGCAGCAGCAGGACGCCGATCGTCTTGACGACGAACTGGACCATGTCCGTGAGCGTGATCGACCACATGCCGCCGAGCGTCGAGTACGCGACGACGATGGCGCCGCCGAGGATGATCGCGACGGTGCGGTTCAGGTCGAAGAGGACGTCGAAGATGGTGGCGTACGCGATGGTCGAGGTGACCGCGAGCATCAGCGTGTACGCCCACATGACGACACCGGAGATGAGTCCGGCCCGGCCGCCGTAGCGCAGGTCGAGCATCTCGGAGACCGTGTAGACCTTCAGCCGGGCGATGCGCGCCGAGAAGAAGATGGACAGGGCGAGCAGTCCGAGGCCGATGGTGAAGACCATCCAGGCGCCGGAGAGTCCGTACTGGTATCCGAGGCCGACGCCGCCGATGGTGGAGGCACCGCCGAGGACGATCGCGGCCATGGTCCCGGAGTACATCCAGGGGCCGAGGCGGCGGCCCGCCACCAGGAATTCGCTCTTGGACTTGGCGCGGCGCATGCCCCACCAGCCCATCGCGAGCATGCCGGCCAGATAGACGATGATCACTGCGTAGTCGACAGCCATGGGCTTACCTCCGTCTCAGTAGCTTCGCGAAATGTTGCGGGTATGTGTTTCGTGAAGACGGTAGGTGGCTCACAAGCGGCGCTGAAGTGTACGTTTCATCCATTCTCGTCGTAGCCAATGGATGGACCATCCATGCCGGACATTCCCACCGGACGCCATTCCCCCACCGGATCCGCTCCCCCCACCCCGCCCATCCCGCTCGCCGAGCTGCTCGCCCGCGAGGAGCTCCGGCTGCGCCGGATCGCGGGACCGGACCACGCCGACCTGTTGTGGGTGCACACCTCGGAGATGGCCGACCCGTACCCGTATCTGCTCGGCGGTGAGCTGCTGCTGAGCGCCGGGGTGCTGCTCAAGGACCCGGACACCTATGTCGCCCGGCTGGTGGAGGCGGGTGCGGCGGCGCTCGGTTTCGGGGTCACGCCGGTGCACGACGCCGTGCCGCAGGCCCTGATCGAGGCGTGCGACCGGCACGGGCTGCCCCTGGTGGAGGTGCCGCCCGAGACCCCGTTCACCGCGATCGCCCGAGCGGTGTGGCGCCTGATGGCCGAGGCCCGGCACCGGGAGCTGCGTCGGGTGACGCGCGCCCAGCAGGCCCTGGCCACGGCGGCGGCCCGGCCGGATCCGGTCCCCGCGGTGCTGCACCAGCTCGCCGCCCAGCTGTCGGGGCGGGCGGTCCTGCTCTCCGCGGCCGGCGAGGAGCTGCACGCGGCGGGCCGCCGCCCACCCCCCGAGGTGCGGGCGGCGCTGACCCGGCTGACCCACGTGGTCTCCCCCGCCGCGCCTCCCGCCTCCCCCGCCCCGACATCCGCGACCGACGCCGTCGGCGACACGCATCTCTTCGCGTACGCGCTCGGCGGCGGCCAGGGGCTCGTCCTGGCGCTGTCGACGGGGCGGCGCGAGGCGGGCGACCACACGGTCACCGGTATCGCGGTCGTCCTTCTGTCCCTGCTGGCCGCCCCGCACCAGGGCGCCGACGCCGCGGGCCGGTCGGCGGCACTGGTGCGGTTGCTGCTGGGCGCGGACCCGGCGGCCGTCGCCCCGCTGCTCGGCGGCGCCGAACTCTGGACTGTGGTGCATGCCCGGCGCAGCGGTGGCGGCCCCGTCGACCCGCTGACCGCCGGGGCACTGGGGGCCGCACTGGGGTCGGCACTGGTCGACGCGGGCCGGGGCGGCGACGCGGTCAAGGTCCTGGTCCCGGGTGGCGAGCGGGTCACGCCGCAGCCCGGCTGGACACTCGGCACCTCCGCCCCCGTCTCCATCACCGCGCTGGACCTCGCCGACGGCCAGGCGGCCCGCGCCCTGGGCCGGGCCGTGGCCACCCGCACCCCGCTGGCCCATCACCACACCGACACGGGGCAGGGCCTGGCCGCGCTCGTCCCGCCCGCCGAGGCGGAGGCGCACGCCCGTGCCCTGCTCGCCCCGCTCACCCCCACGCTCGCGGAGACGCTCCGCTGCTGGCTGGGTCTGCACGGCAGCTGGGACCGGACGGCGGTGGCGCTGCAGGTCCACCGCAACACGGTCCGCCAGCGCATCGCCCGCTGCGCGACGCTGCTGGACGCGGACCTCGACGACATGGACGTACGGACGGAGCTGTGGTTCGCGCTGCGGCGCCAGTGACTGCGTGCCGCGGTTCATGCGGAGGCGCCCGGCGGCGTCGGGCTGTGATGTGGGCGACCACCGCCGGAGAACCCTGGACAGCTTCAGTGACCGCCGGGTAACTTTTGACCAGAACTGAGCAAGCGCTTAGCCATCCCGCTGGCCGATGCTCGCCCGAAGCTGATCGAAGCCGACAGAGGAGGCACCCCCGTGCGCCGTACGGTATTCAACGAGGACCACGAGGCGTTCCGGGAGACCATCCGCGCCTTCATCGCGGCCGAGGTCGTCCCCGTCTACGACGAGTGGTTCGCCGCCGGCCAAGCGCCGCGCGAGTTCTACCACAAGCTCGGCGAGCTGGGCGTCTTCGGCATCGAGGTGGACGAGGAGTACGGCGGCGCCGGCATCGACTCGCACAAGTACGAGGCCGTCATCTACGAGGAGACCGCCCGCGCCGGTGTCTCCTTCGGCGGCTCGGGTGTGCACACCCTGCTCGGCCTGCCGTACATCAAGATGCTCGCCACCGACGAGCAGAAGAAGCGCTGGCTGCCGAAGTTCACCACCGGCGAGGAGATGTGGGCCCTCGCGATGACCGAGCCGGGCACCGGCTCCGACGTCGCGGGCATGAAGACCACCGCCAAGCTCTCCGAGGACGGCACGCACTACGTCCTCAACGGCGCCAAGACCTTCATCACCGGTGGTGTGCATGCCGACCGCGTGATCGTGTGCGCCCGTACGTCCGCTCCCCGCGAGGACGACCGCCGCTTCGGCATCTCCCTGTTCGCCGTGGACACCAAGTCGGCGGGCTACTCCGTCGGCCGCAAGCTGGACAAGCTCGGCCTGAAGGTCTCCGACACCGCCGAGCTGGCCTTCGTCGACGTCAAGGTCCCCGTCGAGGACCTGCTCGGCGAGGAGAACAAGGGCTTCGGCTACCTCGGCACCAACCTTGCGTCCGAGCGCTGGGGCATAGCCTTCGGCGCGTACGCGCAGGCCGCTGCCGCCGTCCGGTTCGCCAAGAGCTACGTGCAGGACCGCACGGTCTTCGGCAAGACCGTCGCGTCGTTCCAGAACACCAAGTTCGAGCTGGCCGCCTGCCAGGCCGAGGTGGACGCGGCCCAGGCCGTCGCCGACCGCGCGCTGGAGGCCCTCGACGCCGGTGAGCTGACCGCCGCCGAGGCCGCCTCCGCGAAGCTGTTCTGCACGGAGGTCGCGCACCGCGTGATCGACCGCTGCCTCCAGCTGCACGGTGGCTACGGCTTCATGAACGAGTACCCGATCGCCCGCCTGTACGCGGACAACCGCGTCAACCGCATCTACGGCGGCACCAGCGAGGTCATGAAGTCGATCATCGCCAAGTCCATGGGTCTGTAGAACGGTTACGTTCTTCTCCATGAGCGCAGCACTTGAATCCCTGCTCGATCTGCTCGACCTGGAGCAGATCGAGCGGGACATCTTCCGGGGCACGAGCCGTTCGGCGGTCGTGCCCCGGGTCTTCGGCGGTCAGGTCGCGGCCCAGGCACTCGTCGCCGCGGGCCGCACCGTCCCCGCGGACCGCACGGCCCACTCCCTGCACTCCTACTTCCTGCGGATGGGCGACCCGGGCGCGCCGATCGTCTACAGCGTCGACCGGATCCGCGACGGCCGCTCCTTCACCACCCGCCGGGTGGTGGCCGTCCAGCACGGGCAGCCGATCTTCCACCTCTCGGCGTCCTTCCAGACGTACGAGGAGGGCCTGGAGCACCAGGCGGACATGCCGCCCGCTCCCGACCCGGAGACGCTGCCCACGGCGGAACAGATGCTCCCGCGGTACGCGGACGCGTTCACCGAGCCGGGTGTCATGGACCGGCTGCTGGAGGCGCGGGCCGCCGTCGACCTGCGCTATGTCGACGCCCCGCCGTTCGCCAACGTCGGCACACCGCAGGAGCCCCGCTCCCAGGTGTGGTTCCGCACCAACGGCAAACTCGCGGACGACCCGCTGCTGCACGTCTGCATGGCCACGTACGTCTCCGACATGACGCTGCTCGACTCGGTACTGCTCGCGCACGGGCGCGGCGGCTGGACGGTCGGCGACGTGGTCGGCGCGAGCCTGGACCACGCGATGTGGTTCCACCGGCCGTTCCGGGCCGACGAATGGCTGCTGTACGACCAGGAATCGCCGTCCGCGTCCGGTGGGCGCGGGCTCGGCCAGGCCCGCATCTACACGCAGGACGGCCGGCTGGCGATCACCGTCATCCAGGAGGGTGTGGTCCGGGTCCCGCGGGACTGAGACCGACCGGCACCCGGGGGGACGCCGCCTCCCATGTGCCGGCCGGTCCGGGCAGGCCGCGGCCCGCCCCCTCATGGATACTCCCCACCATGAGCGCCGAGAACAGCACCAGCGGCAGCGCGACCGGTGGGGAGTCCACGTTCACGGTCATCGTCGCGGCGATCGCCAACCTCGGTATCGCCGTGGCGAAGGCGATCGCGGGGCTGATCAGCGGATCGAGCGCGATGCTCTCCGAGGCGGCGCACTCGGTCGCCGACACCGTCACCGAGGTCCTGCTGCTCACCGCCCTCAAGCGCAGCGAGAAGCCCGCCGACGAGGAACACCCGCTGGGCTACGGCCCCGAGCGCTACATCTGGGCACTGCTCGCGTCGGTCGCCACGTTCGTCGGCGGCGCGGTGTTCGCCATCTACGACGGCATCCACACGCTCGTCCGGGGCGAGGAACTCGGCGACCCGCTGGTCTCGTACATCGTGCTGGCCGTCGCGTTCGTTCTGGAGGGCTACTCCCTGCGCACGGGCCTGCGCCAGGTCCGCGGTGAGGCCGCCCGTCTGGGCGCACCCACCACCCACTACTTGCGCCACACGCCCGACACCGCGGTCAAGGCGGTCGTGATGGAGGACTCGGCGGCCCTGGCCGGCCTGGTCCTCGCCGCGGGCGGCCTCCTCGGCGGCACGCTCACCGGCTCGGGCGTCTGGGACGGCATCGCGTCGATCCTGATCGGCGCCCTGCTGGTGTACGTGGCCTGGGTGCTGGGCCGCTCCAACGCCCAGCTGCTGATCGGCCGCCCGGTACCGAGGGAGATGCGGGAGGGGGTCCGCGAGGAGCTTCTCTCCGTACCGCACATCATCGAAGTCCTGGAGCTCACCACCCTGATCCAGGGACCGACGGAGATCCTCGTCGCCGCGAAGATCGACTTCCGGGACGCGTCGACTGCGGAGCAGATCGAGTGGGCGTGCGAGGAGGCGGAGGAGCAGTTGCAGGAGCGGTATCCGGCGATCCGCCGGGTGTATCTGGACCCGACGCCGGGGCTGGGGCAGCAGCGACGGGCAGGCCGACCGGGGGCGGGACCAGATACCGGTACGGGGGCCTGATACGGCGACGGCCAGGCAGCGTGCCCGCACGGCGCCGGAGGGCCCGGCGGTGAAGCTGCTCAAGGCCGGGCAACGGCGCGGCCGCGGCCGGAGGGGTCCGGAAAGTCCGGAAACCCCCTCGCACCACCCGTCGGCCATGGCCCCGGGGTGTGTGCGAACGGTCGGAACTGTGTCTCGGCCGCGGGACCACATTGACGCGGAGCAAGAATTAGGTAAGCCTTACCTCGCTTTTATGTGGGTCTTGTGCAGACCCACGTCCGCACTCCCCTCGGAGCCCTTCACATGCTGTCCCCCGCCGCCGCCTCGGTGCCCGCCAGAACGCCCTCCCGTCCTCTCCGCCTGTACGACTCATGGTGGACCGTGGCGGCAGCCGGCCTGGTGGCGATGATCGTGCTGACGGCGGGGCTGTGGTGCTCCCTCCATGTGCGCACCGACCAGACGCTGCACACCGCCGTGCTCTTCGTCCACCTCGCCTCGCTGGTGCTCGGCTTCGGCGCGGTGCTCTCCGCCGACTACTACGGCCTGCTGTGGGCCACCGGCCGCTGCCCGCTCGGCGAGGTCATAGCCGCCACGTCCCGGCTCCACGTGCCGATCTGGGCCGGTCTCGGCGGGCTGGTCGCAAGCGGGCTCATGCTCCAGCCCGACCTGCACTCCCTGCTGACCCAGACGAAGATCGCGCTGGTCGCCCTGCTCACCCTCAACGGCCTTCAGGCGGGCCTCCTCGGTCGCCGCCTCGCCGAGGCCACCGAGCCGATCGGCCGGGGCATGACGGCCTGGGGAGGCGCCACGGCGCTCCTGTCCCAGGCCTGCTGGTGGGGCGCGGTCGCGATCGGCTTCCTCAACACGAACCGCTGACCGGTCCCACCTCAGCGGATCACGCCTGCCGACGGTCGCTCCTGCATGGAAATCACCGGGTCCCGGACTGTTGTGACGCTCCGTCCGCCTCCGGAATGTCCGCAGGGCAGAGCGCCTCACAGCTGTCGGCCCGGATCGGCCCCGTGCCGTCCGTACGCATCAGAGCAGCCCGGCCGCGTCCAGCAGATAGTCCGTCATCGGGTCGTAGAACCGTGGGTCGAGCACGTGATCGTCCAGCGGCACCACCACCTGCACGGTGCCCTCCGCCTCACCCAGGAAGAGCGCCGGGTCGTTGCAGTCCGCGTACCCGACCGCGTCGAGCCCCCGCTGCCCCGCGCACCCCGCCCACCCGTGGTCGGCGACGACCAGGTCCGGCAGCGGCCGCCCCTCGCGCTCAAGACCGTCCAGGATCGCCGCCATCGGCGCCGGTGAGTGCGTGTGCCACAGCGTCGCCCCGCGCTCCATCACGGCCACATCGGCGAACTGGAAAACCATGCCCTCGTCCGCCATCAGCCCGGAGGGAATCCGCACGATCTCGCACCCGGCGCCGCGCAACGCATCCGCGGTCTGCCGGTGCACATCCAGCAGCCCACCCGGATGCCCGGTCGCGAAGAGCACCCGCTCCTCCCCGGCCGCCGCCTTGCGCAACCGGGCCGCCATGCGCTCCAGCGCGTCGACGGTCAGCTCGGGATCGATGGTGTCCTGCCCGTGCCGGTGCTCCGGATCATCGTTGACCCCACAGCGCTCGGCCATCACGGCGAGCACGTCCTGCTCATCGGCCCACCGGTTGCCGAGCTCCAGCCCCAGCCAGTAGTGGCGGTCCCCGTTGGCGAGCCTGCGGTAGTGGGTGAGGTTGTTGTCGCGGGGGGTGGCGACGTCTCCGGCGATACGCGTGCGGACGAGGTGTTCGACGAGGGCGGCGCGGCTGGGTATCGGCATGAACCCATTGTGCCGTCAGGTGTGCGCAGTGTGCCGGGTGTCTTGCACGGCGGACGCGGAGGGGCGGGTGGCGCTGCCCCCTTCGGACCGTCGCCCAGCGGTCCGATCCCGGCGCTCCGCCGTGCGGTGGTGCTCCCGCGGCCCGATGGGGCGTGGCGCGGGGCGCCTTCCCGTACCACCGTGCGGATGGACGTGCCCCCCACCGGATCGCGACTGTCGCGACCCGGTGGCCCGCGACCCGGTGGGTCAGGACCCGGACGGTCGCGACGCGGTGTGCCACACCGTCACATGCTTTTGATCCCTTGGGGAATTACCCTCCCCACCCCACCTCCGGTCACCCACAAGGGTGAGGTTCCGCTGTCCCGCCGACCCCGCCGCCACCCGACATCTGTGGTCAGGACGTGTTCAACGCTCCACAGCCGCCGCGGCGAACGCCCCCCGCGCCAGCCGGTGCAGCAGCGCCGCCGTCGCCGCGCGGCCCGGCAGGGCGCCGGGGCGGCCCAGGTGCGGGGTCGAGTTGAGCAGGCCGAAGACCGCGTGGACGGTGGCACGGGCCTCGCTCTCGGGGAGGAGCGGATAGAGGGCGCTGACCACCTCGACCCACAGCTCCACGTACTGCCGCTGGAGCTGCCGCACGCGCTTGCGGTCGCTGTCCCGGAGGCGGTCCAGCTCGCGGTCGTGCAGGGTGATCAGGGGGCGGTCGTCCAGGGCGAAGTCGATGTGGCCCTCGATGAGCGCGTCCAGCAGGGCCTCCGGGGAGCCGTCGCCGGAGCGCGCGTCCTCCGTGACGCGGAGCCTTCCGCCGGCCAGGAGGCGCTCACTGATGCCGACCAGCAGCTCGGCGAGCATCGCGTCCTTGCCGGGGAAGTGGCGGTAGAGGCCGGGGCCGCTGATCCCCACGGCTGCGCCTATCTCGTCGACGCCCACACCGTGGAAGCCGCGCTCGGCGAAGAGGCGGGCAGCCTCCTTGAGGATCTGCTCGCGGCGCGTCGGGGCATCCGTCCTGGTGGTCATGGATTCGATTCTAGACAGTGGCGTTAGCGAGCGTTAACCTGAAGGAAACGTGTTAACGCTCATTAACCGGATCGGCGGACCGGCCGACCGGGCAAGGGGGCTCGACGGATGCAGCAGGCACCGGTGCTGGCGAGTGCGGCGGATCCCGCGTCTCAGGGCTGGCTGGCCAACGAAGAGGCGCACCGCGCGCTCGGCGACGAGCTGCGGGCGCGCCTGGCCACGGCCAGGCTGGGCGGGGGTGAGAAGGCCCGCGCCCGGCATGTGGCGCGCGGCAAGCTGCTGCCCCGGGAGCGGGTGGACACCCTGCTGGACCCGGGTTCGCCCTTCCTGGAGCTGGCACCGCTCGCGGCCGAGGGACTGTACGGGGGTGCCGCTCCGGCGGCCGGGGTGATCGCCGGGATCGGGCGGGTCAGCGGCCGGGAGTGCGTGATCGTCGCCAATGACGCCACGGTCAAGGGCGGCACGTACTACCCCATGACGGTGAAGAAGCACCTGCGGGCCCAGGAGGTGGCGCTGGAGAACCGGCTGCCGTGTCTGTACCTCGTGGACTCCGGTGGCGCGTTCCTGCCGATGCAGGACGAGGTGTTTCCCGACCGGGAGCACTTCGGGCGGATCTTCTACAACCAGGCGCGGATGTCGGGGGCCGGGATTCCGCAGGTCGCGGCCGTGCTGGGGTCCTGCACGGCCGGTGGGGCGTACGTCCCCGCGATGAGCGACGAGGCCGTGATCGTGCGGAACCAGGGGACGATCTTCCTCGGCGGTCCGCCGCTGGTGAAGGCCGCGACCGGCGAGGTCGTCACGGCGGAGGAGCTGGGTGGCGGCGAGGTCCACTCCCGTACGTCGGGCGTCACCGACCATCTCGCGGAGGACGACGCGCACGCCCTGCGGATCGTCCGGAACATCGTGGCCACGCTGCCCGCGCGCGGGGCCCTGCCCTGGTCCGTGGAGGCCGTGGAGGAGCCGAAGGTCGATCCTGCGGGGCTGTACGGGGCCGTGCCGGTCGATTCGCGGACGCCGTACGACGTACGGGAGGTCATCGCGCGGGTCGTCGACGGGTCGCGGTTCGCCGAGTTCAAGGCGGAGTACGGGACGACGCTGGTCACCGGCTTCGCCCGGATCCATGGGCATCCGGTCGGCATCGTCGCCAACAACGGCATCCTGTTCTCCGAGTCCGCCCAGAAGGGTGCGCACTTCATCGAGCTCTGCGACCAGCGCGGCATCCCGCTGGTCTTCCTGCAGAACATCTCCGGGTTCATGGTCGGGCGCGACTACGAGGCCGGCGGCATCGCCAAGCACGGCGCCAAGATGGTCACGGCCGTCGCCTGCACCCGGGTCCCGAAGCTGACCGTCGTGGTCGGCGGGTCGTACGGGGCGGGGAACTACTCCATGTGCGGGCGGGCCTACTCGCCGCGCTTCCTGTGGATGTGGCCCAACGCCAAGATCTCCGTCATGGGCGGCGAGCAGGCCGCGTCCGTCCTCGCGACGGTCAAGCGCGACCAGCTGGGCGACGACTGGAGCACGGAGGACGAGGAAGCCTTCAAGGCGCCGATCCGCGCACAGTACGAGACGCAGGGCAACGCGTACTACGCCACCGCCCGGCTCTGGGACGACGGGGTGATCGACCCGCTGGAGACCCGGCAGGTGCTGGGGCTCGCTCTGACCGCGTGTGCCAACGCCCCGCTGGGTGAGCCCGGCTTCGGCGTCTTCCGGATGTGAGGAACAGATGACGATGTTCGACACCGTTCTGGTCGCCAACCGCGGCGAGATCGCGGTCCGGGTGATCCGGACCCTGCGCGAACTGGGTGTGCGGTCCGTCGCCGTCTTCAGCGACGCGGACGCCGACGCCCGGCATGTACGGGAGGCCGATACGGCGGTGCGGATCGGACCCGCACCCGCCGCCGAGAGCTATCTCAGCGTGCCCGCGCTGATGGAGGCCGCCCGCCGCACCGGCGCGCAGGCCGTGCACCCGGGGTACGGATTCCTCGCCGAGAACGCGGGGTTCGCTCAGGCGTGCGCGGACGCGGGGCTCGTCTTCATCGGGCCGCCCGCCTCCGCGATCTCGCTGATGGGCGACAAGATCCGGGCCAAGGAGACCGTCGCGGCGGCCGGAGTTCCGGTCGTGCCGGGGTCCTCCGGCAGCGGGCTCAGCGACACACAGCTCGCCGAGGCGGCGCGCACGATCGGTATGCCGGTGCTGCTGAAGCCCTCGGCGGGCGGCGGCGGCAAGGGCATGCGGCTGGTGCGCGACGAGGCGCTGCTCGCCGACGAGATCGCCGCCGCCCGGCGCGAGGCGCGTGGCTCGTTCGGGGACGACACCCTGCTCGTGGAGCGGTGGATCGACCGGCCGCGCCACATCGAGATCCAGGTCCTGGCCGACGGTCACGGGAACGTGGTGCATCTCGGCGAGCGCGAGTGCTCGCTCCAGCGCCGCCACCAGAAGATCATCGAGGAGGCGCCGTCCGTCCTGCTCGACGAGAAGACCCGGGCGGCGATGGGCGAGGCGGCAGTCCAGGCGGCCCGCTCCTGCGGGTATGTCGGCGCGGGCACGGTGGAGTTCATCGTCCCGGGCAACGACCCCGCCTCGTACTACTTCATGGAGATGAACACCCGCCTCCAGGTCGAGCACCCGGTCACCGAACTGATCACCGGCCTGGACCTGGTCGAGTGGCAGCTGCGGGTCGCCTCCGGCGAACAACTCCCGTACAAGCAGCCGGACATCACGCTCACCGGGCATGCGATCGAGGCCCGGATCTGCGCCGAGGACCCGGCCCGCGGCTTCCTGCCGTCCGGCGGCACGGTGCTCTCCCTCGGCGAGCCGAACGGCCAGGGTGTACGGACCGACTCGGGTCTCAGCGAGGGGGTCGAGGTCGGCAGTCTGTACGACCCGATGCTCTCGAAGGTCATCGTCCACGGACCCGACCGGGCCACGGCGCTGCGGCGGCTGCGCACCGCCCTGTCGGAGCTGGTGATCCTGGGCGTGCCGACCAATGCCGGATTCCTTCGCCGGCTGCTCGCCCACCCGGCGGTGGTGGCGGGCGACCTCGACACCGGGCTGGTGGAGCGCGCGGTGGACGGGCTGGTGCCGGACGGGGTGCCGGAGGAGGTGTACGCGGCGGCGGCGCTGCTGCGGCAGCCGGCCGCCGGGGGCACCTCGCCCGGGGCCGGCTCCGGTTGGGTCGACCCGTTCTCGGTGGCCGACGGCTGGCGGCTGGGCGGCGCCCCCGCCCGCACGGTCCGCCACTTCCGGCTGCCGGGCCACGACCCGGTGCAGGTCGGCGTGCGCTCCTGTCCGGCGGGCACCGAGCTGACGTTCGGTCATGTCGGGGAGGGCGCACTGCCGCCGGCGCCCGCGACGGGCACCTGCGGCCCACTGGCCCCACTGCCCGGCGGCATGGAGACAGCCAGGGTCATCGATGTCTCCGCCCACCGGCTCACCTTCGAACTCGCCGGTGTCACCCATACGTTCACCCATGCCACCTCCCCGGAGGGGACCTGGCTGGGCCGCGACGGCGACACCTGGCACGTACAGGACCACGACCCCGTGGAGGCGTCCCTCAGCGGCGCCGCACACGGCGGCGCGGACACGCTCGCCGCGCCCATGCCGGGCACGGTCACCGTGGTGAAGGTGGCCGTCGGGGACGAGGTCGTCGCCGGGCAGAGCCTGCTCGTCGTGGAGGCGATGAAGATGGAGCACGTCATCTCCGCCCCGCACGCCGGGACCGTCACCGAGCTCGATGTGACGGCCGGCACCACCGTCGCCATGGACCAGGTGCTGGCCGTGGTGGTTCCGAGCGAGGAGGAAGCATGACCGCCGGGAACCTGCCCATGATCGTGCCCGCACCGGATCTGCCCGCCCGGGTACGCATCCACGAGGTCGGCGCCCGCGACGGGCTGCAGAACGAGAAGGCGGTCGTCCCGACCGAGGTGAAGGCGGAGTTCATCCACCGCCTCGCCGCGGCCGGCCTGACCACCATCGAGGCAACCAGCTTCGTCCATCCGAAGTGGGTGCCCCAACTCGCCGACGCGGAGGACCTTTACCCCCGCCTCGGGGACATCGAGGGGGTCGCGCTCCCCGTGCTCGTACCGAACGAACGCGGGCTGGACCGCGCCCTCGCTCTCGGTGCGCGCCGGATCGCCGTGTTCGGGTCGGCGACCGAGACGTTCGCCGCCCGCAATCTCAACCGCACGGTCGCCGAGTCGCTCGCCATGTTCGAGCCCGTCGTCGCCCGCGCCAAAGCGGACAAGGTGCACGTCCGCGGCTATCTGTCGATGTGCTTCGGCGACCCGTGGGAGGGCCCGGTCCCCGTCCACCAGGTCGTGCGCGTCGCCAAGGCGCTGATGGACCTCGGCTGCGACGAACTCTCCCTGGGCGACACCATCGGCGTCGCCACCCCCGGCCATGTGCAGGATCTGCTCTCCGAGCTGAACGAGGAGGGCGTGCACACCAACACCATCGGGGTGCACTTCCACGACACGTACGGCCAGGCGCTCTCCAACACCCTCGCGGCGCTCCAGCACGGTGTCGCCACCGTGGACGCCTCCGCGGGCGGCCTCGGCGGCTGCCCGTACGCGAAGAGCGCCACCGGAAATCTCGCCACCGAAGACCTCGTGTGGATGCTCCACGGCCTCGGCATCGACACCGGGGTCGACCTCGACGCGCTCACCGCCACCAGCGTGTGGCTCGCCGAACAACTGGGCCGCCCGAGCCCGTCCCGTACCGTCCGCGCGCTCTCGGTTCAATAAACACAGTCCCACAAGGAGTGACCCCCGCCATGTCCCTGGATCACCGACTGACCGCCGAACACGAGGAACTGCGCCGCACCGTCGAGGAGTTCGCGCACGACGTGGTCGCCCCGAAGATCGGCGACTTCTACGAGCGCCACGAGTTCCCGTACGAGATCGTGCGCGAGATGGGGCGGATGGGCCTGTTCGGGCTGCCGTTCCCGGAGGAGTACGGCGGCATGGGCGGCGACTATCTCGCCCTCGGGATCGCCCTGGAGGAGCTGGCCCGCGTCGACTCGTCCGTGGCGATCACCCTGGAGGCCGGGGTCTCACTCGGCGCCATGCCGGTCTACCGGTTCGGTACGGAGGAGCAGAAGCAGCAGTGGCTGCCGAAGCTCTGCTCGGGCGAGGCACTGGGTGCCTTCGGGCTGACCGAGCCGGACGGCGGGTCGGACGCGGGCGCCACCCGCACGACGGCCGTGCGCGACGGGGACGAGTGGGTGATCAACGGCTCCAAGTGCTTCATCACCAACTCCGGTACGGACATCACCGCTCTGGTCACGGTCACGGCGGTGACCGGGCGCAAGGAGAACGGCGCCCCGCTCATCTCGTCGATCATCGTGCCGTCCGGAACCCCCGGCTTCACGGTCGCCGCTCCGTACTCCAAGGTCGGCTGGAACGCGTCGGACACCCGTGAGCTGTCCTTCTCGGACGTGCGGGTCCCGGCGGCGAACCTGCTGGGCGAGGAGGGCCGCGGGTACGCGCAGTTCCTGCGGATCCTCGACGAGGGACGGATCGCGATCTCGGCGCTGTCCACGGGTCTGGCGCAGGGCTGTGTGGACGAGTCGGTGAAGTACGCCAAGGAGCGGCACGCCTTCGGCCGGCCGATCGGCGCCAACCAGGCCGTCCAGTTCAAGATTGCGGACATGGAGATGCGGGCGCACATGGCCCGGATCGGCTGGCGGGACGCGGCGTCGAGGCTCGTGCACGGCGAACCGTTCAAGAAGGAGGCGGCGCTCGCCAAGCTGTACTCGTCGACGGTGGCGGTGGACAACGCGCGTGAGGCGACGCAGATCCACGGCGGCTACGGCTTCATGAACGAGTACCCGGTGGCGCGGATGTGGCGCGACTCCAAGATCCTGGAGATCGGCGAGGGTACGAGCGAGGTGCAGCGGATGCTGATCGCGCGGGAGCTGGGGCTGCCGGCCTGAGGGATGTGCGGCAGGACTCCGCAGCCGCCGTGCGTCGAGCACCCGACGCACGGCGGAACCTCCCTCCGGTGGCCAGCTGTTCTTCGAGCGCGATGATCTCCAGGTGTCAGCGGTGACCTTTCCTGCGCCACAAGCAGACCGCCACGATTCAGCGCGGAGCACCGCCCGCCGGGAACCGCCGCGGCAGCCTCGCCCGGTACGACGTCACAGCGCGGGCAATTCGTTCGACAGATCCGGGACCGCCCCGGCAGAGTCTGTTCATGGACCCCCAGCACTGGCCCCTGTACGGGCTCCGCATCCGCACGCCTCGCCTGGAACTCCGCCTGCCGGACCTGGAGTTGCTCGACGAACTGGCAGGCGTCGCCGCCGACGGGGTGCATGCGCCGGACCGCATGCCGTTCACCGTGCCCTGGACCGACGGCCCGCCCGCCGAACGCGGCCGGGCCGTGTACCAGCACGTGCTGTCCACCGTCGCCAACTGGTCCGTACGGGAGTGGGTCCTGAGCCTCGTCGTGCTGCACGAGGGCAAGGTCGTCGGGCGGCAGGATCTCGGGGCGCGCGACTTCGCGGTGACCGGTGAGGTGCACACCGGGTCGTGGCTGGGGCTGGTGCACCAGGGCCGGGGCATCGGCACCGAGATGCGGGCCGCCGTGCTGCATCTGGCGTTCGCCGGGCTCGGCGCCCGGAGCGCGATCTCGTCCGCGATGACGGACAACCCTCGTTCGCTGGGCGTCTCGCGCCGGCTCGGCTATCTGCCCGACGGGCTGGAGGTGGCCGCGCTGCGGGGCGCTCGCGTCACCCTGCAGCGGCTGCGGATCGACCGCGACCGCTGGGAGGAGCACCGCACCGTCGATGTGCGGATCGCCGGACTCGACGCGTGCCGGAAGGACTTCGGCGGATGACGCTCCTGGTGCACACCTTCGTACGGGGGAAGAGCGGCAAGCCGCACCTCCTCGACGACCCCCCGGACGGCAGCGACATGGCGGGGTTCGAGAGCTGCCGGACCGCCTTGTGGGGGTCGGAGCGGGTCCGGGCGCTCGGGGCGCGGTTCCTGCCGGAACTCGCGTCCTACGACCTGTACGTCGAACCGGAGGACGTCGACGACTTCCTCGCCGAGTGCGAACTGCTGCGCCCGCACGCGGCGGAACTCGACGCGCACTGCGGCTACCGCGAGGGCTACGTGGCCGAGCGGTTGGCCAACATCACCGCTGCGGCCCGGCGGGCCCAGGACGTCGGCGGCGGGGTGCTCGTCTGGTAGCCGGGCCGGTCGGGCAGGCCACCCCCTGGACAGTTGGTGAGGTTAGGCTAACCTACCTTTGAACTCGTCAGCGGGCGCCCACCGGCGCGTACGAAAGCAGACACACCCATGCCCAAGGTCCGGACCACCCCCCTCTCCCGTCGCGGCCTGCTTGCCGCCGGCGGCGCCGTCGGTCTCGGCGCCGTACTCGCAGCGTGCGGCGACAGCGACTCGAAGGACTCCGGCTCCGGGTCGGGTTCGAGTGCCGAGAAGTCCGGGCCGTGGACGTTCAAGGACGACCGCGGCCAGACCGCGAAGGCCGCAAAGGTCCCGAAGAACATCGTCGCCTTCACCGGTGTCGCCGCCGCCCTCCACGACTACGGCATCGAGGTCAAGGGCGTCTTCGGCCCGACGAAGACCAAGGACGGCAAGGCCGATGTGCAGGCCGGCGACCTCGACGTCAGCAAGGTCGAGATCCTCGGCAACGTCTGGGGCGAGTTCAACGTCGAGAAGTACGCGGCGCTCGACCCGGAGCTGCTCGTGACCGCCATGTGGGAGAAGGACGCCCTCTGGTACGTGCCGGACGAGTCCAAGGACAAGATCCTGAAGCTGGCCCCGAGCGTGGCCCTGTGGGCCGCCCAGACCACCGTCCCCAAGGCGATCCAGCGCCACGAGGATCTCGCCGCCTCCCTCGGCGCCGACGTCAAGGCCGCCGCGGTGACCGACGCCAAGGCCCGCTTCGAGAAGGCCGCGGCCCGGCTGCGCGCCGCCGCCAAGTCCAAGCCGAACATCAAGGTCATGATCGGCTCGGCCAGCCAGGACCTCTTCTACGTCTCGCTCGCCAAGATGTCCGCGGACACCCTGTACTTCCAGGAGCTGGGCGTGAAGTTCGTCGAGCCGAAGGTCAACGCCGCGGGCTTCTTCGAGGAGCTGAGCTGGGAGAACGTCGACAAGTACGACGCCGACATCATCATGATGGACAACCGCTCCTCGGCCCTGCAGCCCGACGCCCTGACGTCCAAGCCGACCTGGGCGCAGCTGCCCGCCGTCAAGGCCGGTCAGGTCATCCCGCGCACCACCGAGCCGATCTACTCCTACGACAAGTGCGCGCCGATCCTCGAGGACCTCGCGAAGGCCATCGAGGACGCGAAGAAGGTCAGCTGACCGAACGTCAGGCACTCCCCCCTCCGGCCCGGCCCGGGTTGTCCCCCGGCCGGGCCGGGCCGTTTTCCTTCGCTTCCCGGTTCCTGGAAGGAGCCCTCACATGACGACCGCAGCCGCACCCCCCGTCGCCCCCTTCCGGTTCTTCGACCTGACGGTCACCCGGACCAGGCGGCTGGGACCCTCCATGCTCCGGATCACCTTCGGCGGTCCGGGGCTCGACGGCTTCGCCGCCGGGGGCCGCGACCAGAGCCTGTCGTTGTTCCTGCCCCACCCCGACCAGCCGGAACCAGTCGTTCCGGTCGACAAGGACGGCAACTGGTTCGCCGCCTGGCGCGCCCTGCCCGAGGACATACGGGCCGTCATGCGCTCGTACACCGTCCGCGCGCAGCGCCGCGCTCCCGACGGATCGACCGAAATCGATATCGACTTCGCACTGCACGAGGACGGCGGACCCGCCTGCCGCTGGGCCGCCACCGCCGCCCCCGGAGATCTCCTGAAGGCGCTCGGCCCGGCCGTCGAGGACAACACTGCCGTCCGCTTCCGGCCCCCGGAGGACACCGACTGGGTGCTGATCTGGGCCGACGAGACGGCGCTGCCCGCCGCGTCGGCAGCCCTGGAGTGGCTGCCCGCGGGCATGCAGGCGCGCGTCTGGCTCGAGGTCCAGCACACCGAGGACCGCCAGGCGCTCACCACCGCGGCCCGCGCCCGGATCAGCTGGCTCGTCCGGGACGAGGGCGCACCGTCCGCCGTGGACGCCGTACGCGCCGCCGAGCTGCCCGAGGGAACCCCGTATGTCTGGATCGCGGGCGAGTCGTCGAATGTACGGGCGCTGCGCCGCCACCTGGTCCAGGAGCGCCGGTTCGACCGCAGGCGGGTGACGTTCGTCGGCTACTGGCGTCGCGGGATGAGTGAGGAGCAGCTGCGCGCGGAAGCGGCCACCGAGGACGCGTAATCCGGACAACTTCGGCGTCCCGTGGGGGGCGAGGGAACAACTCGATGCGAAGTTAGGTTAGGCTAACCTTACTTCGACATCGAGCCCTCGCCCCCCATTCCTCTGCCCTGAGGGCGCCGATGAAGTTTCCCCGCATCCGGGAGGACCCCTTCATGCGTTCGCACCTGCTCAATGACTCGACCGCGGAGCACTACCGCCGCTCCGTGACCGCAGGGATCGAACGGGTCGCAGCCAAACTCGCCGCCACCGACCGGCCGTTCTCCGGGATCTCCGTCGACGAGCTCTCCCCGGTCGTCGACGCGATCGATCTGGACCGTCCGTTGGGCGATGCGTCCGCCGCCCTCGACGAGCTCGACCGCGTCTATCTCCGTGACGCCGTCTACTTCCACCACCCCCGCTACCTGGGCCACCTCAACTGCCCGGTGGTCATCCCCGCCGTCCTCGGTGAAGCCGTCCTCTCGGCCGTCAACTCCTCCCTGGACACCTGGGACCAGAGCGCGGGCGGCACCCTGATCGAGCGCCGGCTGATCAACTGGACCGCGGCCCGGATCGGCCTCGGCCCGGCCGCCGACGGCATCTTCACCAGCGGCGGCACGCAGTCCAACCTGCAGGCCCTGCTGCTCGCCCGCGAAGAGGCCAAGTCCCTCCCCGGGCAGTTCGACCGACTGCGGATCCTCACCTCCGAGTGCAGCCACTTCAGCGTCCAGAAGTCGGCGAAACTCCTCGGTCTCGGACCGGACTCCGTCGTCTCCGTCCCCGTCGACCGGAACAAGCGCATGCAGACCGTGGCCCTCGCCCGCGCCCTTGAGCAGTGCGCCGCCGAGGGTGCCGTCCCGATGGCGGTCGTCGCCACCGCGGGCACCACGGACTTCGGCTCGATCGACCCGCTGCCCGAAATCGCCGCGCTCTGCCAGCAGTTCTCCACCTGGATGCATGTCGACGCCGCGTACGGCTGTGGGCTGCTCGCCTCCGGCGAACGCCGCCATCTCCTCGACGGCATCGAGCACGCCGACTCCGTGACCGTGGACTACCACAAGTCCTTCTTCCAGCCGGTGAGTTCCTCGGCCTTGCTGGTCCGCGACCGGGCCACCCTGCGCCACGCCACGTACCACGCGGAGTACCTCAACCCGCAGCGCATGGCCGCCGAGCGCATCCCCAACCAGGTCGACAAGTCCCTGCAGACCACGCGCAGATTCGACGCACTCAAACTGTGGATGACCCTGCGCGTCATGGGCGCGGACGGCATCGGCGAGCTCTTCGACGAGGTCTGCGACCTGGCCGCCGAGGGCTGGCAGCTGCTCACCGCCGACCCGCGTTTCGACGTCGTCGTCGAGCCGCAGCTCTCCACGCTGGTGTTCCGCTGCGTCCCGGACGCCGTCACCTCACCCGCCGAGATCGACCGCGCCAACCTCTACGCCCGCAAGGCGCTCTTCGCCTCCGGCGAGGCCGTCGTCGCCGGGACGAAGGTCGGCGGCCGCCAGTACCTGAAATTCACCCTGCTCAACCCCGAAACGACCGCACAGGACATCGCCGCGGTCCTCGACCTGATCGCCGGCCACGCCGAGCAGTACCTGGGAGACTCTCTTGACCGCGCTTCCTGACCCCCACGACTTCATCGGGATCGGCCTCGGCCCGTTCAATCTCGGCCTCGCCTGCCTCACCGAACCCATCGACGAACTCAGCGGTGTGTTCCTGGAGTCCAAGCCGGACTTCGAGTGGCACGCCGGGATGTTCCTCGAAGGCGCCCATCTCCAGACGCCATTCATGTCGGACCTGGTGACGATGGCCGACCCCACCTCGCCGTACTCCTTCCTCAACTACCTGAAGGAACGCGGGCGGCTGTACTCCTTCTACATCCGGGAGAACTTCTACCCGCTGCGGACCGAGTACAACGACTACTGCCGTTGGGCCGCCGCCCAGCTGAGCAGCGTCCGCTTCAACGAGACCGTCGAGTCGGTCACATACGACGAGAGCACCGCTCTCTACACCGCCCGCACCCTTGCCGGAAGCGTCTTCCGCGCCCGGCACCTGGTACTGGGTACAGGAACTCCCCCGTACATCCCGGAGGCGTGCCGGGACCTGGGCGGCGACGTCCTGCACAACTCCCGCTACCTGGAGAGAAAGGCGGCCCTCCAGGCGAAGGAGTCCATCACTCTCGTCGGCAGCGGGCAGAGCGCGGCGGAGATCTACTACGACCTGCTCTCCGAGATCGATGCGCACGGCTACCGGCTGAACTGGGTGACGCGCTCACCGCGGTTCTTCCCGCTGGAGTACACCAAGCTGACGCTGGAGATGACCTCCCCCGAGTACGTCGACTACTTCCACACCCTGCCCGAACAGACCCGCTACCGGCTGGAGTCCGGCCAGAAGGGGCTCTTCAAGGGCATCGACGGCGAACTGATCGACGCGATCTTCGACCTGCTCTACCGGAAGAACCTGCCCGGACCGGTCCCCACCCGCCTCCTCACCAACTCCGCGCTGCGCAGCGCGCGGTACGAGGAGAGCAGCGGCACATACACGCTCGGCCTGCATCAGGAGGAGCAGGACAAGGAGTACAGCCTCACCACCGAGGGGCTGATCCTCGCCACCGGCTACCGCTACACCCCGCCGGCCTTCCTGGAGCCGATCACCGGACGGCTGCGCCACGACAGCCACGGCCGCTTCGACGTGGCCCGCAACTACTCCATCGACACCACCGGGCGCGGCGTCTTCCTGCAGAACGCGGGCACGCACACCCACTCGATCACCTCGCCCGACCTGGGCATGGGTGCCTACCGCAACGCGTACATCATCGGCGAGCTGCTCGGCCGTGCGTACTACCCCGTCGAGAAGTCCATCGCCTTCCAGGAGTTCGCCGTATGAACACCGACCTCGGTACGCTCACCGTCCGCGCCCTCGACCCTTCCCCGACCTCCCGGTCCGGTTCGAGCGGATCAGGCTCCATGTCCGACGCCGAACTGGTGCACAGCTGGGTCACCCACCCCAAGGCGTCCTTCTGGCTGATGGGCGACGCCCGGCTGCAGGACGTCGAGCGGGAGTACCTGGCGATCGCCGCCAACCCGCACCACGACGCGTTCATAGGACTGCACAACGGAGAGCCCGCCTTCCTGATGGAGCGGTACGACCCCGCCGAGGTGGAGCTCAAGGGGCTGTACGAGGCCGAGCCGGGCGACATCGGGATGCACTTCCTCGTCGCCCCGACGGACACCCCTCTGCACGGCTTCACGCTCGCCGTGATCACCACTGTGCTGGAGACGCTGTTCGCCGATCCGTCGGTACGCCGGGTCGTCGTCGAACCGGACGTCCGCAACACGGCCGTGCACGCGCTCAACAAGGCCGTGGGCTTCGAGGTCCTTCGCGAGATCACCAAGCCGGAGAAGACCGCCCTGCTCAGCGCCTGTACCCGGGAACAGTTCCACGCCGCGCGCGCAGGAGAGGCCCGATGACCACCGTCACCGCCGCCGTCGCGCACCTCACCCCCGAGCGCTGGGCCACCGCCAACCGGCAGCTCGTCCGCAAGGCCCTCGCCGAGTTCACCCACGAGCGGCTGCTGACCCCCGAACCGCTCGGCACCGGCCTCTACGCCGTGCGCAGCGACGACACGGCGACCGAGTACCGCTTCGCCGCCCGGCGCTTCGCGCTCGACCACTGGCAGGTCGACGCCAACTCCGTCACCCGCCACCGGAACGGCACGGAACTGCCTCTGGACGCGCTGGAATTCTTCGTCGAACTGCGCGAGACGCTGGGGCTTTCGGCGGAGATCCTGCCGGTCTACCTGGAGGAGATCTCCTCCACGCTGGCCGGAACCGCGTACAAACTCACCAAGGAACCGGTGACCTCCGCCGCGCTCGTCGCCGCCGGATTCCAGGCGATCGAGACGGGCATGACGGAGGGCCACCCCTGCTTCGTCGCCAACAACGGGCGACTCGGCTTCGGCATCGACGAGTACCGTGCGTACGCCCCCGAAGCGGCGAGCGCGATCCGGCTGGTCTGGCTCGCCGCCCGCCGCGACCGCGCCACGTTCACAGCGGGCGCCGGGCTCGACTACGAGACGCTGATCAGCGGCGAACTGAGCGGGGAGACCCGGCAGCGGTTCGCCGCCACGCTGACCGGCCTCGGGCTCGACCCCGACGACTACCTGTTCATTCCCGTCCACCCCTGGCAGTGGTGGAACAAACTGGCCGTCACCTTCGCCGGAGAACTCGCCCAGCACCGTCTGGTCTGCCTCGGCGAGAGCGACGACAGCTACCTCGCGCAGCAGTCCATCCGCACCTTCTTCAACACCGGCAACCCGGAGAAGCACTACGTCAAGACGGCACTGTCCGTCCTGAACATGGGCTTCATGCGCGGGCTCTCCGCCGCGTACATGGAGGCGACGCCCGCGATCAACGACTGGCTGTCCGGGCTCATCGAGCGCGACGAGGTACTGCGCGCGGCCCGATTCTCGATCATCCGCGAGCGAGCGGCCATCGGCTACCACCACCGGACGTACGAGGCGGCCACCGCCAAGGGCTCCCCGTACCTGAAAATGCTCGCCGCGCTCTGGCGGGAGAGTCCGGTACCCGGACTGGCGCCGGGCGAACGGGTCGCGACCATGGCATCGCTCGTCCACTCCGACCACGAGGGCAACTCCGTCGCAGGCGCACTGATCGCCGAGTCGGGGCTGGCACCCGCCGACTGGCTGCGCCGCTACCTGGACGCCTACCTGGTACCGGTGCTGCACAGCTTCTACGCGTACGACCTGGTGTACATGCCGCACGGCGAGAACGTCATCCTGGTCGTCGAGAACGGCGTCGTCACCCGCACGGTCTTCAAGGACATCGCCGAGGAGATCGCGGTCATGGACCCGGACGCGGTCCTGCCGCCCCAGGTCGAGCGGATCCGCGCCGAGGTCCCGGACGACATGAAACTGTTGTCGGTCCTCACCGACGTCTTCGACTGCTTCCTCCGCTTCCTGGGCGCCGGGCTCGCCACCGAGGGGATCCTCGACGAGGAGACGTTCTGGCGGACGGTCGCCGCCTGTGTGTCCGGCTACCAGGAGTCGGTGCCGCAGCTCGCGGACAAGTTCAAGCAGTACGACATGTTCACGGAGGAATTCGCACTGTCCTGCCTGAACCGGCTCCAGCTGCGCAACAACAAGCAGATGGTCGATCTGACGGACCCGTCGGGTGCGCTGCAGCTCGTCGGCACACTCAGGAACCCGATCGCGGGATTCTAGGCAAGCCTTGCCCCGATCGCAGGGCGGGTCCGGAAGATCGGACCCGCCCTGCGATCGGGGACAGAGCGTCCGCAGGACGCCCGGTCACCTCACTGTGCGGGCCACGGAACCTGCGCCGACCGGTAGTAGTCGATCCCCAGCGCGGAGAACCTCGGCCCCTGCGCCGCGAGCCGCACCTTGTACGCGTCCCAGTCGTGCGTGGACGCAGGCGACCAGCCCAGCTCGGCAACGCCCGGCAGCCGCGGGAACGCCATCTGCTCGACCTCGTCGCTGTTCGTCACCGTCTCCGACCAGGTCGGCGCCTCGACCCCGAGGATCGAGTCCTCCGGGGCGCCTTCGAGGTACGTCGCCGGGTTCCAGTCGTACGAACGCTGCACCTCGACATAGCCGGCCCAGGCCAGGCCCAGCTTGGTGTCCTTGTTGTACTTCATGTCGAGGTACGTACGGTCCGCAGGGGACAGCACGAGCTTCGTGCCGTTCTTCGCCGCGTCCGCCACCTGCTTGCGCTCGGCGGCGCCCGTCCGGTCGTAACCCCAGTACTGGGCGACCGCGCCCGCGACGGGCGTGGCCCCGGTCAGCTGATGCCAGCCGACCACGGTCTTGCCGTATGTGCCGACGATGGCCTGCGCCCTGTTCATGAACGTCACGTAGTCGTCGTGGCTGGTGGAGTGCGCCTCGTCGCCGCCGATGTGGAGGTACTTGCCCGGCGTCAGCGCGGCCAGCTCACGGACCACGTCGTCCACGAAGGTGTACGTGATCTCCTTCGGCACGCACAGCGAGCTGAAACCGACGCTCGTGCCGGTGTAGAGCGGCGGTGCGACCCCGTTGCAGTTCAGCTCGGCGTACGAGGCGAGTGCCGCATTGGTGTGGCCCGGCAGGTCGATCTCCGGGACGACCTCCAGGTAGCGCGAGGAGGCGTACCGGACGATCTCCTTGTAGTCGCTCTTGGTGTAGTAGCCGCCGGCTCCCCCGCCGACCTCGGTCTGCCCGCCGTACGTGGCCAGCCGCGGCCAGGAGTCGATGGCGATGCGCCAGCCCTGGTCGTCGGAGAGATGCAGATGGAGCTTGTTCATCTTGTAGAGGGCGAGCTGGTCGATGTAGCGCTTGACCTCGGTGACGGAGAAGAAGTGCCGGGAGACATCGAGCATCGCGCTGCGGTACGCGTAGCGCGGCGCGTCCGTGACCGTACCGCCCGCGACCTGCCACGGCCCCGCCTGGCGGCTGTTCTTCTCCACGTCCGCCGGGAGCAACTGACGGAGCGTCTGGACGCCGTGGAAGAGGCCTGCCGGGCCGCGCGCGGTGATGGTGACGGATCCGTGGCTCGACTTCAGCGTGTAACCCTCCGCGCCCAGCTCACTGTCGTGGGAGCCGAGCCGGAGCCGGATGCCGTCGCCGCCACCGCGGTCGGTGACCGGCAGGGCATACCCGGTGGAGGGGCGCAGCACGCCCGCCAGGTAGGTGCCGATCCTCCGGGTCTCGGCGGAGTCGCCGTCGACGCGGATCTTCGTTCCCGCGGTGATGGTGTACGGGGATCCGCCCGCCTTCACCTCGGCGGGGGCGGGCACGATCTGCCCGAGCGGACGGGGCTCGGTGGCGGAGGCCTGGCCGCTGTGCGCGGCGGCTCCCCCCGGAGCCGCGCCGACACTGGAGATTCCGGCCGCCGTGACGAGCAGCAGCGAGCCGAGCAGACGGGGGAGTGCGGTGCGCTGTGTCATGTGCAGTCTCACAAGCCGGGTCCCTTTCGACGGGTTCACACCTGTGGATCTCCTGAGCAACGAACCATCACCATGCGTATCGTGCGCCTCACGCGTGGTCAAGGTGTAGACCACTTCCCCGTTCCGCGACCGACGGAATCACCCGGCATGCGACCGCTGGAGGCGGTCCCGTCGCCCCTGGTGGCGCAGCGCGCGCAGAAGGGCCGGAGTGGAGTAGCGGGCAGGCCTCCGGCGAGGGGCGGCGGGACGCTCACCGCCGGCGGGTTCACCGCCGCCGAACAGGTCGCGCCGAAGCGCCTCGGAGTGACTCCCGGGCGGTTTCGGCACCCGTCCGGACACAAAGAGAGCGTGATCACATTCACTCTTGCCCGATATCGGGCAGAATTGTTGCGTTGAGGCTCCGTTCACCGCAATATCGACGAGTGCCTGAACGCCGCTCGTCACACGACGACCTCATCGATCACCTGGTGCGCTCCACCACGCTCCAGCGCGGCGAAGCCGCCCGGGTGATCCTCGATGTGCTGGCGTACTTCGACGAGACGACCGACGGCTTCGTCCGCCGCCGCCACCGCGAACTGCAGTCCGGCGGCCTGGTGAACACGGAGATCTTCGAACGCATCGCGGCCGAGCTGCCGCACCGGGCGGTCGCGCCGCCGGAGCTCTCGCTCCGCCAGCTGCGCCGCATCGTCTACGGCTGAGCACCAGGCACCACAACGACGTCGATGGAGGGGCAGAGATTCTATGTGCGGAATCGTCGGATATATCGGAAAGCGTGATGTGGCTCCGCTGCTGCTGGAGGGGCTGCAGCGGCTGGAGTACCGGGGGTACGACTCCGCGGGCATCGTCATCACCGGCAAGGCAGCGGCCGGAAAGCCCGCCACGCTGAAGATGGTCAAGGCGAAGGGCCGGGTCCGCGAGCTGGAGGCCCGCGTCCCCAAGCGTTTCACCGGCACCACCGGCATCGCCCACACCCGCTGGGCCACCCACGGCGCCCCGAGCGACGAGAACGCCCACCCGCACCTGGACGCCGAGAACAAGGTCGCCGTCGTCCACAACGGCATCATCGACAACGCCTCCGAGCTCCGTGCGAAGCTCGTCGCCGACGGCATCGTCTTCCTCTCCGAGACCGACACCGAGGTGCTGGTCCACCTGATCGCCCGTGCGCAGGCGGAAACCCTTGAGGAGAAGGTCCGCGAGGCGCTTCGCTCGGTCGAGGGCACGTACGGCATCGCCGTCATGCACGCCGACTTCAACGACCGCATCGTCGTCGCGCGCAACGGCTCCCCGGTCGTCCTGGGCATCGGCGAGAAGGAGATGTTCGTCGCCTCCGACGTCGCCGCGCTGGTCGCCCACACCCGCCAGGTCGTCACCCTCGACGACGGCGAGATGGCCACCCTCAAGGCCGACGACTTCCGTACGTACACGACGGAGGGCTCGTCCACGACGGCCACGCCGACCACCGTGGAGTGGGAGGCCGAGTCGTACGACATGGGCGGCCACGACACGTACATGCACAAGGAGATCTCCGAGCAGGCCGACGCGGTCGACCGGGTGCTGCGCGGTCGCATCGACGACCGGTTCTCCACCGTGCACCTGGGCGGCCTCAACCTGGACGCCCGTGAGGCGCGCGGGGTCCGCCGGATCAAGATCCTGGGCTGCGGCACCTCGTACCACGCGGGCCAGATCGGCGCCCAGCTCATCGAGGAGCTGGCCCGCATCCCCGCGGACGCCGAGCCCGCCTCCGAGTTCCGCTACCGCAACCCGGTCGTCGACCCCGACACCCTGTACGTCGCGGTCTCCCAGTCCGGTGAGACGTACGACGTGCTGGCCGCCGTCCAGGAGCTCAAGCGCAAGGGCGCACGGGTCCTCGGTGTGGTCAACGTGGTCGGCTCGGCGATCGCCCGGGAGGCCGACGGCGGTACGTACGTCCACGCCGGCCCCGAGGTCTGCGTCGTCTCCACCAAGTGCTTCACCAACACGGTGGTCGCGTTCGCGCTGCTCGCCCTGCACCTGGGCCGCATCCGCGACCTGTCGGTCGCCGACGGCAAGCGGATCATCGACGGGCTGCGCAGGCTGCCCGCGCAGATCACCGAGATCCTCGAGAACGAGGACGAGATCAAGAAGCTGGCCGCGGAGTACGCGGACGCCAAGTCGATGATGTTCATCGGCCGGGTGCGCGGCTACCCCGTCGCCCGTGAGGCCTCCCTGAAGCTCAAGGAGGTCTCGTACATCCACGCCGAGGCCTACCCGGCGTCCGAGCTGAAGCACGGCCCGCTGGCCCTGATCGAGCCCGCGATGCCGACGGTCGCGATCGTGCCGGACGACGACCTGCTGGAGAAGAACCGCGCCGCGATGGAGGAGATCAAGGCCCGCAGCGGCCGGATCCTCGCGGTCGCGCACCAGGTCCAGGAGAAGGCCGACCACACCATCGTGGTGCCGAAGAACGAGAACGAGCTGGACCCGATCCTGATGGGCATCCCGCTCCAGCTCTTCGCGTACCACACGGCACTGGCCATGGGCCGCGACATCGACAAGCCGCGGAACCTCGCGAAGTCCGTCACCGTCGAGTAACTCGCACCACCCGTACGGCAGGAGAGCGGCCCCGCACCACGTCAGGTGCGGGGCCGCTCCCGTTCGGCCGGTGCCGCCCCAGGTCGCACCGGCCGGTGACTGCCTCAGCCGGCGGCCGTCACGCCCCGGCCGGCAGCACGCCCCGGCAGCGCCGTCGGCCACTTGGCCAGCGCCGCCGTCGCTCCGTACCAGGCGGCGAGACCGGCCAGCGCGGCCAGCCAGCCGCCGACCTTGCCGAGCCCGTCGCTACCGGCGAACTGCCCGACGCCCAGGAGCAGAAGCCCCAGGAAGAGCAGTGCGTACGTCCCCTGCGCGAGCAGACCGCCGCCGGCCGCCCCGAGGGTGAGACTCAGCGCGAACAGCGCCCAGAGCAGCAGGAACAGCCCCGCCGCATGACCGGAGACATGGGCATCGGCACCGGTGCCCCAGGTGAACCAGAAGGCGCCGAGCCCGACGAAGGCCGTGCCGGTGAAGGCGCTGCCGCCGCGGAACTCCAGCAGTCCGGCGACGAACAGGGCGATACCGCCGACATACAGTGCGAGCGAGACGGCGTCGGCCGCCGTCACGCCGTCGATGACCCGGGTGTGACCGATGCCGAACGCCAACAGGGTGAGTCCCAGGGCGAGATGGCCGAGGGTGGAGGTGCTGCTGCTTCCCGCAGAGACGTCATTGTCCACGGCGGGCTCCCTTCAAAGGCAGTGGTGCTGTTTCCCAGTGACCCTTATGTACCCTTCACAAGCACACAATCCACCTTTACGGGTGAGTAGATTGCCTGTTTTCAAGGGCGAGTTGACGCCACGTCGGCCGGCCCGGCCAGGACGCCTCCGCGTCAGGAAGGAAAAGCCCTGGGTCCCGTCGCCGTCTGCCGCACGGCCCGGCCTCCGGCCGGACGACGGCAGTGTGACGACGGACCCTCAGGGAATGACCACGACCGGGCGCTGGGCGCGCCGTGCCAGCCGCCCCGCCACCGAGCCGAAGATCCGGCCGACGATGCCGTGCGTGGAGCCGACGACGATCGCGTCGGCCGAGTACTCGCGGCCGACCTCCTCCAACTCGTGGCAGATGTCGCCGCCCCGTTCGACGAGCACCCACGGCACCTCGGAGAGGTAGTCCGCACAGGCGAGCTCCAGACCGAGGACCTCGGTGCGGTGATCGGGCACGTCGACGAAGACGGGCGGCTCGCAGCCTGCCCAGACCGTGGTCGGAAGCCGATTGGCGACATGGACGATGATCAGGCCGGAACCTGATCTTCGGGCCATCCCGATGGCATAGGCGAGGGCTCGCTCACTGGACGTGGAGCCGTCGAAGCCGACCACGACCCCATGCCGGAAGGCGGGATCGCAGGAGTGGCGTGGTTCTTCGACCGCCAGAGGGTCCGACAGTGGGTCGGCTACCTGCTTGCGGTCCGCGGGTTCGGGGATTTCGTGACCGGCCATCGGTGTCTCGGCGAAGAGAGTCCTCGTGAGGAGAGAGCTGCTTGGGGAAGGTGTGTCAGCGGGCAGTGTTGCGGTGTCCTGGAATCATCTTCCCAACCCCTTACCCCCAAGGGTACGGCGCCACTCCTCCACTGCCCAGACCCTCGCAAAGCGCGTGCGACGTTCCACGGAGCATGCCCGAGGCAGCCGCGGATGGCAATGCCGGTTGCGTGGTACACGGAGGCCGTCCGGGCAGGGGACGGCATCGGGCGACCGGCCGCGGCGGACACCCGTCGGCGACCGAGTGGCACCACTCGGTCACCACCCCGCAGGGTGACCACCACGTGTCACCGCGCCACCCCGGGGAGCGACGCCGCGCCCGCACCCGCCCCGGCCGACCGGCCGACCACGCCCGTGACCACCGCCGACCGGTCCGCGGCCGGCGTGGTCCGCCGCCCGACGTTCAGCCGCCTGCCCGAACCGGCCGCCCTCGCGGCGTACGGCACATCCGTCGGCGATGCACGCGGCCTCGCTCTCGGCCTCGCGGGTCGGCACGACCGCCTGCCGCACCCCGCTCCGCCGGTCCGGGCCCGTGGCCGCCCACCGGACCGAGGGGGCACACAGGAGCAGTCACACCAAGGGGTCGTACGCCGGTCGAACGACTGAATCCGGCACACGCAACCGTAGGTTTTCAGCCAACTTCTCACCCCTGCCGAATCCTTGGCGAATTGGCCGATCAACCCCCTTGCTACCAGGCAAGAAGAGACCACGCGGTACGCTTCCACCCGACAGGGACGGGCCACGAACGGGAGGCGCACTTCCCTGCACGGCCCGGGGGTGGAACGCTTCGTGATCGAATGCTTCCCGCCAAGTGGCCATGTCGACATAGTGCTGGTTGGTCAACTTGTCACGACGGCACCACGAGACGCAGTAGATTCGATCTTGGGTGCCGAAGACTGGGGACTCGTGCAGGACCGAGGGGAAACGTGCAGCGACAGGCCCGCAAGGACCAGGAAGACGCGAACACCGAGGGGGGCTTAGCGTCATGAGCCAGGACTCCGCCGCCGCAACGGAGGCTGTACGGAAGCTGAGCGGACGACGACGTCGGGAAATCGTCGCCGTCCTGCTGTTCAGCGGCGGCCCCATCTTCGAGAGCTCCATTCCGCTTTCCGTCTTCGGGATCGACCGGCAGGACGCGGGAGTTCCGCGCTACCGACTCCTCGTCTGCGGCGGGGAGGACGGGCCGCTGCGTACTACCGGGGGGCTCGAACTCACCGCGCCGTACGGCCTGGAGGCGATCAGCAGGGCAGGCACCGTCGTGGTGCCCGCCTGGCGTTCGATCACCTCGCCACCGCCCACCGAGGCGCTGGACGCGCTGCGCCGCGCCCATGAGGAAGGGGCCCGCATCGTCGGGCTGTGCACCGGCGCGTTCGTGCTCGCCGCCGCGGGGCTGCTGGACGGCCGTCCCGCGACCACGCACTGGATGTACGCACCGACGCTGGCCAAGCGCTACCCGTCGATCCGCGTGAGCTGTTCGTCGACGACGGCGATGTGCTCACCTCCGCCGGGACAGCGGCAGGGATCGATCTCTGCCTGCACATAGTCCGCACGGACCACGGCACCGAGGCCGCCGGGGCCCTCGCCCGCCGGCTCGTCGTGCCCCCGCGGCGCAGTGGCGGTCAGGAGCGCTACCTCGACAGGTCTTTACCTGAGGAGATCGGCTCCGACCCGCTCGCCGAGGTCGTGGCCTGGGCACTGGAGCACCTCCACGAGCAGTTCGACGTGGAGACGCTCGCCGCGCGCGCCTACATGAGCAGGCGGACCTTCGACCGGAGGTTCCGTTCGCTGACCGGCAGCGCACCGCTCCAGTGGCTGATCACCCAGCGCGTGCTGCAGGCGCAGCGGCTCCTGGAGACGTCCGACTACTCGGTCGACGAGGTCGCGGGCCGCTGCGGCTTCCGCTCGCCGGTCGCGTTGCGCGGACACTTCCGGCGCCAGCTGGGCTCCTCCCCCGCCGCGTACCGGGCCGCGTACCGGGCCCGCCGTCCGCAGGGCGGACCCATGGAGCCGGTGGTGACGGCGATCGAGACGGTCGTGCCCGCACAGGGCACGACCGCGAGCCGGAGGGCCGGCCTGACGGCGACCCCGTCGGGCCCTCCGGCCGCACCCTCCACGGCGGCCGGGGCGGGGCAGCCGGAGCACGGGAAGCCGGGCTCCGACGCATACGCCACCGGGCGCCCGACCCTGCCGGGGCAGCGCAGCGCCCCGTAGGGTGGGACGCATGAACGATCGCATGGTGTGGATCGACTGCGAGATGACCGGGCTCTCGTTGACGGAAGACGCACTCATCGAGGTGGCCGCACTGGTCACCGACTCGGAGTTGAACGTGCTCGGCGAAGGGGTGGACATCGTGATCCGCCCGCCGGACAGGGCCCTGGAGACGATGCCCGAGGTGGTGCGGCAGATGCACACCGCCTCGGGCCTCCTCGACGAGCTGGCCGACGGCACCACGCTCGTCGACGCCGAGGCCCAGTTGCTGGCCTATGTGCGCGAGCACGTGAAGGAGCCGGGCAAGGCGCCGCTCTGCGGGAACTCGGTCGGTACCGACCGGGGATTCCTGGCCCGGGACATGGCGGCCCTGGAGGGCTACCTGCACTACCGGATCGTCGATGTGTCCTCGGTCAAGGAGCTGGCCCGCCGCTGGTACCCGAGGGCGTACTTCAACAGTCCGGAGAAGAACGGCAACCACCGGGCACTCGCGGACATCCGTGACTCCATCACGGAGCTGCGGTACTACCGGGAGGCGATCTTCGTACCGCAGCCCGGGCCGGATTCGGACCAGGCCAAGGCCATCGCGACACGCCTGACGGCACCCCCGTCGTAGGACCTCGGGAAGCCGCTGGTCACGGGCGTTCCAAGGTCCGGGATCAGCGGCTGAACAACGGGGGCGCGAGCACCCTCTCGGACCCTGTACACTTTTTCTCGGCCGGTCAGAAAAGACCGGACACGGTGGGTATAGCTCAGATGGTAGAGCACCTGGTTGTGGTCCAGGATGTCGCGGGTTCGAGTCCCGTTACTCACCCTGAAGGGAAGGGCCCCGGTCTTCGGACCGGGGCCCTTCTCCATGTGATGCCCTCTCACCAGGGGGCCGAGTGACGGTCGTCACACCGCTGTCGGCCCGGCGGCGGGCGTCACGACGAGTCGCGGACGATCAGCTCGGTGGGAAGCACGATCTGCGGGCGTTCCAGGTCCTCCCCCGCGATCTCCTGGAGCAGCACCCGGGTCATCTCCCGGCCCATCTCCTCGATCGGCTGACGCACGCTGGTGAGCGCGGGGTCCATGTGGCGGGCCACGGCCGAGTCGTCGAAGCCGACGAGCGCCACATCGTCCGGGATGCGCCGACCCGCCTCACGGAGCACCTGACGGGCGCCCGCGGCCATCACGTCGGAGGCCGCGAAGACCGCGTCGACATCGGGCCGGCGGGCCAGGAGGTCGCGCATGGCGCGGGCGCCGCCCTCCTCGGTGAAGTCGGCGGGGGCGATCAGCCGCTCGTCCGGGTCGAGACCGGCGGAGGCGACCGCCTTGCGGTAGCCGTCGAGGCGCCGCTGGGCACCGTACACATCGAGGTGCCCGGTGATCGTGGCGATGGACCGGCGGCCCCGGGAGATCAGATGGTCGACGGCGCTGCGGGCGCCCTCGAAGTTGTCCGAGTCGACCGCGGCGAGCGGTTCGGAGGCGGATCTGCGGCCGCTCATCACGGCCGGCATCCCGAGCTGCTCCAGCAGGTCGGGCAGGGGGTCGTCGGCGTGCACGGAGACCAGCAGCACACCGTCGACGCGGTGCGCGGTCAGGTACTGGGCCAGCCGCCGACGCTCGCGGTCGTTGCCCGCCAGGGTGAGCAGCAGCTGCATGTCGGTCTCGGCGAGGGCGGCCCCGACGCCCCGCACGATGTCGGAGAAGTACGGCTCGGCGAAGAAGCGGCTCTCCGACTCGGGCACGACGAGGGCGATGGCGTCCGTGCGGTTCCCGGCCAGGGCGCGGGCCGCGCGATTGGGCACATAACCCAGCTCGGCGACCGCCGCCTCCACCGCCTCACGCGTGTGCGCGCTGACCCGTGGTGAACCGTTGATGACCCGCGAGGCGGTACCGCGCCCCACCCCCGCCCGTGCCGCGACTTCTTCGAGCGTGGGCCGCCCACCGCTCCGTACTCGCGCTACCGTCATGGCCGCCTCCCGTTCGCGGTCAATTTCTCACAGTCGGATAACCAAACCAAGTCCCGATGTGGGATCCCTTGACACTCCACCGGGCCGACCGCCCGCACCGCAGCTTCCCTTTGGGAGCGCTCCCACTCTACGCGCGTGGTCAAGGTTCTCGCAGCGTCCGGGGGGCGGGGAGGACTCAACTGCCCGGCGGAAACGGCTGGGACCCGGCACAGGGCCGGGTCCCAGAGGTCAGCGGGGGTCAGGAGGCGTCGGTCGGGGGAAGCGCGTGGCGGCGGATCACATCGGCGTACCAGTGGGCGCTCGCCTTGGGGATGCGGCGCTGGGACGCGTAGTCCACGTACACCGCGCCGAAGCGCTTGGAGTACCCGTACCCCCACTCGAAGTTGTCCATCAGCGACCACAGGAAGTAGCCGCGGACGTCCGCACCGTCGGCGATGGCTCGCTGCACGGCGTCGAGGTGGCCGTGCAGGTACTCGATCCGCTCGGGGTCCTCGACCCGCCCCTCGGGCGAGACGTAGTCGTCGAAGGCCGCGCCGTTCTCGGTGACCATCAGCGGCAGCCCGGGGTGGTCACGGGTGACGTCCATCAGCAGGTTGTACAGGCCGTTGGGGTCGATCGCCCAGTTCATCGCGGTGCGCTCCTTCCCCTCGGCGAGGTGGAAGGCGACGTGCTCGGAGCCGGGCCACGGGGAGTAGTCGCTGACGCCGTGGCCGTCGTTGCGCGAGTCGCCGACGCCCTCGGCGGGCGTGGAAACCAGCGTGGGCGTGTAGTAGTTGATGCCCAGGACGTCGACCGGACGGGAGATCGCGGCCAGGTCGCCGTCGTGGACCAGCTGCGACCAGTCGACGATGTGCGAGGTGTCGGCGATCAGGTCCTCGGGGTACTCACCGCGCAGCATCGGTCCGGTGAACACCCGGTTGCCCACCGCGTCGATCCGGCGGGCGGCGTCCACGTCGGCCGCACTGTCGGTCAACGGGCGGACCTGGTGGAGATTGAGGGTGACCGAGGTCTGCGCGCTAGCGGGGAGTTGACCGCGCAGAACCTCGGTCGCCCGGCCATGGGCGAGGTTGAGGTGGTGGGCCGCCCGCAGTGCGGACGCGGCCTCGGTGCGGCCGGGAGCGTGCACACCGGAGCCGTATCCGAGGAAGGCCGAGCACCACGGCTCGTTGAACGTGGTCCACATGCCGACGCGGTCGCCGAGGGCGCCGGCCATGATCGCCGTGTAGTCGGCGAACCGATCGGTGGTGACGCGCTGCGGCCAGCCGCCCGCATCCTCCAACTCCTGGGGAAGATCCCAGTGGTACAGCGTGGCGACGGGGGTGATGCCGGCCTCGAGCAGCTCGTCGACGAGCCTGCGGTAGAAGTCCAGACCGCGTTCGACGGCGGGCCCCCGCCCGGTGGGCTGCACCCGGGACCAGGAGATGGAGAAGCGGTAGGCCTTCAGGCCCAGTTGCTTCATCAGCTGCACGTCGTCGCGGTAGCGGTGGTAGTGGTCGGCGGCGATGTCGCCGGTGTCACCGTTGCGGACCTTGCCCGGTGTGCGGCTGAAGGTGTCCCAGATGGAAGGGGTTCGGCCGTCCTCGGCGGCGGCCCCCTCGATCTGGTAGGCGGCAGTGGCCGCCCCCCAGACGAAACCGGTCGGGAAGTTCGTTGCCTCGGGTGCCCGCTGCGGGGCGATGTCGGGTCGTACGGCGGTCATGCGGGAGCGCTCCCAGGGGTGGACGAACGAAGTCAGGGAAAGGGTGGAACTCCGGGGTCCGTACGGCCTGCGGTCAGGCGCAGGCCGTACCGGACGTCCGGGAAGGGGCTGTTGACGCCACGTCAGCCCTTGACGGCGCCGGACATGATCCCCCCGACAATCTGCTTGCCGAAGATCACGAACACCACGAGCAACGGCAGCGTGCTGATCAGCGCGCCGGCCATCACGATGCTCTGGTCGGGGACGTAGGAGGCGCTCAGCTGGCCGAGGGCCACTTGGAGCGTGGGGTTCTCCTGGTTCAGCGCGAGGTAGGGCCAGAAGAAGTCGTTCCACGCCTGGACGAAGGTGAGCATGCCGAGCACCATCATCGCCGGGCGGGCCACCGGGAGCACGATGCTCCACACGACGCGGAGGTTGTTCGCACCGTCCATCCTGCCCGCCTCGATGAGCTCGTACGGCAGCGCCTCGAGCAGGTACTGCCGCATGAAGAACACGCCGAAGGCACTCACCAGGGTCGGGAAGATCACCGACTCCAGCTGACCGCCCCAGCCGATGTCGGACATCATCATGAACAGCGGAACGACGCTGAGCTGCGGCGGAATCGTCAGGGTGGCGACGACCATCGTCATCAGTACCCCGCGTCCCTTGAAGCGCATCTTGGCGAAGGCGTAACCGGCCAGGGTGCAGAAGAACAGGGTCGCGACGGTGATGCAGCTGGACACGATGAGCGTGTTGAGAATGGCCGTGCCGAGGTGGGCCTGTTCCCAGGCTGCCTCGAGGTTGTTGAACAGGTTGCCGCCCGGCAGCAGCGGCGGCGACGTGTCCAACACCTCGTCCTGGGTGCGGGACGCGGTGACGAGCGTCCAGTACAGCGGGAACAGCGAGCCGAGGCCGACGACGACCAGGGCGAAGTAGGCGAAGGGGCCGGCGTGGTGCTGGCGGCCTGCGCCGGGCTTGAACCGGCGGGGGCGTGGGGGTTCGCTGCGGGCGGCGGCCTCGGAGATGCGGCGGTCCGGAGCGGTGATCGGGCTGGTTGTGGTCATGGATATCGCTCCCGTCAGGCCGCGTTCTTGCGCATGAAGCGCCCGATGAGCCAGTTGATCGCGGCAATGAGCAGCAGCAGGACGAGCATGGCCCAGGCGACTGCGGCGGCCGGACCGAGGTGCCCGAGATTCCAGCCGTAGTTGTAGAGGTAGATGCTGAGCGTCTCGTACTGGTTCTCGGTGCCACCCTGCGCTCCGTTGGCGCCGCCCTCGAGCAGAAGGGGTTCACCGAACAGCTGCATGGAGCCGATGGTCGAGATGACGATCGTGAAGAGGATCGTCGGCCGCAGCGCGGGAATGGTCACGTTGCGGAACTGCTGCCAGCGCGAGGCTCCGTCGAGCGAGGCGGCCTCGTACAGGTCGGCTGGGACGGCCTGCATCGCGGCCAGGTAGATCAAGGTGTTGTAGCCGGTCCAGCGCCAGATCACGATGACGGCGATGGCGATGTTGGACGTCCAGTGGCCGTTGACCCAGTTCGTCTCGCCGGCGCCGAAGAAGCCGAGGACCCAGTTCAGCAGACCACCGTCGGCCCGGAACACCAGGGCGAAGACCAGCGCCGCGGAGGCCACCGAGGTGGCGTACGGGGTGAGGATCACGGTGCGCCAGAAGGTGCTGGCGCGGAGCCTGTAGTTCAGCAGGTGGGCCAGGCCGAGCGCGACCATCAGCTGCGGGACGGTCGAAATGACGCCGATGACGAAGGTGTTGGTGACCGCGGTCCAGAACTCGGAGTCCTGCAGGATGGTACTGAAGTTCTCCCAGCCGACCCACTCCATCTGGTCGAGACCGGTCATCTCCACCCGGTGCAGGGCGATCCAGCCGGTGTACAGGAGCGGGTAGAGCCCGAAGGCGCCGAAGACAAGGAAGAAGGGCGCGATGTAGGCGTACGGCGATACCTTGTCGTCGAAGCGCCACAGCCGACTGCGCCATGCCTGGCGGCCGGAAGTCATGGGCTTCGGAGCGCGCCGGCCGGGCCGGGAGCCGTGTGCGCCCCGGGTGGGGGTCGTGGTTGCCACAGGTGGGAGTCCTTCCCTGGGGTGTGCCGACACCGCAGGGGCAGGCCGGACCTCTGGTCAGGTCCGGCGGAGGTGTCGGAAGCCGTGCACGGTGCCGGTTCGGGAGCCGGCACCGGTGCGGGCGGGCCGGGACGCGTGGATGGCGTCCCGGCCGCCCGCACCGGCGAGGATCAGCCGATCACCTTGTCGATCGCCTTGGTGGCGGCGTCCCAGGCCTTGTCCGGGTCGGTGCCCCGCTGCTCCATGTTGTTGATCTGGGTGGAGATGGAGTCCTTGATGATGCCGTCCTTCGGGCCGAGCACGGCGGCGGGGATGGAGGTCGCCTCTTCGGCGTAGATCTCACCGATCGGGGCGTTGTTGAAGTACTCCAGCTTGGCGCTCTTCACGTCGGCCAGGTCGTAGGCGCCCTTGTTGGACGGGAAGAGACCGGCCGCCTTGAACACGGCGGCCTGCTGCTCCGGCGCGGTCAGCCACTTGACGAGCTCACCGGCCTCCTTGACGTGCTTGCCCTTCGCGGGCACGGACAGGAACGAGCCGCCCCAGTTGGCCGCGGTCGTCCCCGGGGTGCGGGCGATGTCCCACTTGCCCTTGAACGCGTCACCGGAGTACGTGGAGATCTGGGCGGCCATCCATGCGGGGCAGGCCATGCTGGCGATACTGCCCTTGCGCAGGGCCGCCTGCCACGGCGGGGTGAACTGGGCCAGGCCCTGGGTCAGCTTCTTGTCGACCGCCTCGGTGGCCAGGTCCCAGCCCTTCTTGACGCCGGCGCTCTCCTTGTAGATCGCCTTGCCGTCCTTGGAGTAGTACTGCTCCTCGTTCGAGCTGACCACACCGTTGTACATGGCGCTGGCGGAGTCCATGAAGAAGGTGCCCTTGGGAGCCTTCTTGTTGTACTCCTCACCGAGCTTGAGGTAGTCCTCCCACCCGCCGGCGACCTTCTTGGCAACCTCGGCGCGGTCCGTCGGCAGGCCTGCCTGCTCGAACAGGTCGCGGCGGTAGCAGAGCGACATCGGGCCGATGTCGGTGCCGGCACCGATGACCTTGCCCTCGTCGGTGGTGGCCTGAAGTGCCTTCCAGCCGACCCACTGGTCGGCGTCGATGACCGTGGACAGGTCGGCGAAGGCGTCCGCCTTGGTGTCGACGAGCTCCTTGACGCGGCCGACCTCGATGCCCTGCACGTCGGCCAGGCCACTGCCCGTGTTGAGCTGCTGAAGGAACTTGGGGTAGTAGACCTTCTCGTCGGCCGTGGCGTTTTCCTTGACCGTGATGTTCGGGTGCAGCTCGTGGTACTTCGCGAAGAGACCGGCTTCCTTGTAGCCGAACTGCCCGAAGTCGGCGACGGTCAGCGTGATCTGCCCGTTCGCATCGGAGCCCGTGTCGTCCGACGAATCGGAATCGCTGCAGCCGGTCAGCAACAGGGCCGTGGCTGTCAGGCCCGTGGTGGCCAGAACCGCGGCTCTGCGGCTTCGACCGGCGACGGTGCGGGTGATACGCATTCCACTACTCCTTGTTCCAGGGTGGGACTGGCGTTCTGACTGCGCGGCATACGCGCTGGTGAGGGCGAGTGCCGGGTGGTGCAAGGGGGGAGAACACGGGCAGTGCCGTTCGCACGAGAAGGCCTCGCACGATGTGGGAGCGCTCCCATGCGTCGATGTCGGAAGGTTGCTGCCTTGGAGGGGTGGGTGTCAAGAGTTGAAGACGCTTCCGTTGCCCGAGTGTGTCCTGCAAGTCACGAGACCGTGTCCCGCCGAAGGCTTGCCAAAGCGGGTGAACGCAATCTCCGGACTGACAAGCTCTAGAATTCCAGCAGGTCAAAGGCTTGTTGCCAAACGATCACAGGATCGGACCCCGCAAGCGCGCCCCCGGCGGCCCGGCTCCGGGAAACACTTCTCGCCCCACCCCGTTCGCGCCGAAGGGCACGCCGGAAGGTGAACGGGGCGCGGCCCCCAGAGGCACCTCCAGGGCCCCTGCGCGTTCTTTCCCCGAAGCCGACACCCCGGGACATCGTCCGGCGGCATGTGCAGGGGCAGATGCGGACTCAGACCTCGCGCAGCCTGGCCGGCGTGCGGGGCACGTCCCCCGCCGCCGGTGCGCTGCGCCGTTCGCGGCTGATGCACCGAGGGGCCCGGCACTGCGGGGGACCTCCGTCGTGGTGGCCATGAGGGGGCGCACCCCGGCCGGGTGTGGGGGTGTGTGGGGCCGGCCGGGATGCGCGCGGGGGGGTGGCGGTCTCGGGTGCGGGAAGGGCTACTTGTAGGCGCCGAACGCCTTCGTGAAGGCCAGCGGCTCCTGCACGATCGAGCTGCACGACGCGTCCGCGTACGGCTTCGCGCCGCCCGCGCACTCCTTGTCCCGCGTGCCCGACCACATCGCCAGCCGGCCCAGCCCCTTCTGCCGGCCGAACTGCACCAGCTGTGCGGCGTCCTCGACCTTGAAGATCTCGGTACTGACGTCGTTCACGCCGATCATCGGCGTCACGGCGACCGCCTTCCATGCCGCCGTGTCCGACAGCCCGAGCACGCCCTTGATCTGGGCCTGCGTGGCGGTGGCCGCCTGGATCGCGTACGCGCCCATGTCGCCGCTGTACGAGGCGCCGTAGTCCATCGCCATGATGTTGACCGCTCCGACCTCGACGCCGTTCTTCTTCGCGTCGGCGATCAGGTCCACGCCCGGCTGGGTGAGACCCTCGGGCATCACCGGCAGGGTGAAGGACACGTCGAGGCCCGGGTGCGACTTCTGGAGCTGCGCGATCGCCTGCGCGCGGCGGGAGTTGGCCGCCGCGTCGGGGAGCGCGCCGCCCTCGATGTCGAAGTCGACCTTGGTCAGCCTGTACGTGTCGACGACCTTGCCGTACGCCGCGGCGAGTTCGGTGGTGGAGGTACAGCCGAGCGCCAGTTCGGAACCGGCCGCGCCGCCGAAGGAGACCCGGACGTCACCACCCTTGGCGCGCAGCGCGCCGATCTGGGAGGCGACGTGGTCGTCGCCGAGGGCGGTGACACCGCCCCAGAGCGGGACACAGCTGCCGCCGGAGGTGATGAAGGCGAGGTTGAACTCCTTCACCCCGGTGCTGGTGGCGGTGCCGACCAGGTCGTACGCGGGGTAGAGCGACGTGTCGACGTACGGGGCGAAGCCGGCGCCGCTCGCCGTGCCGCCGCCGCCCTCGGTCGCGGTGGGCGTCGGTGTGGGGGTCGAGGTGGCCGTCGCGGTCGGCGAAGGCGACGCCGTCGGGGCGGCCGTCGGCGTCGGCGTCGCGGTCTCCGTCGGGCGGCCGCTCGGCTCCGGCGTCGCGCCCGTGTCGACCGAGCACGTGGCGTTGTTGATCAGGCACCCCGTCGGGTCCGCGGCCGTGCCGTCCGAGGTGGTGACGAAGCCGACGGTGACCGACGTGCCGGGCGCCAGCTCCTTGTTCCAGCTCGCGGGCCTCACAGTGACATGGCTGCCGTTGACCGTGTGTTCGCCGTTCCAGAGGGAGCTGACCCTCGTGCCTGCGGGCAGGTCGAATTCGAGCGTCCAGTCCGACTGCGTGGTGCCTGTGTCGTTGGTGACGACGTACTGCCCGGTGTAGCCGCCCGTCCAGCCGCTGGTCCTGGTGTACGCGGCACCGACCGAGGCGGCCTGTGCCGTGCCCGTGAGGGCGAAGACGGTGCCGCCGATCACTGCCGCGGCGACGACGGCGCCGATCGCCTTGGTCCTGGTGCTCGCTGTGCGCCGGTGCGTACTGGTGCCCATCGCGTGCCTGCCTCTGTCGTACGGGGGGTGGGGTGGGGTGCGGGAGCACGCTAGCGGCACCGGAAGCGACAAATGATCCATTCCGGGCGCCGGTTGATGTTCTTAGGGCTGGCTTAAGGAGCGCATCGGCGCTGGTTAAGAACGGCCGGCGAAGCGGAGCCTGCGGCGCTGCCGGCCCACTCGGTGGCCGCGCCTTCCCTGCTCGGGCCGGCGCCCGTCGCGCCAGATCCAGATGCGGATCTCCGTGCCGCCGAGCACCGACCGCCCGATCCGCACATCGCCGCCGGTGGACTCCGCGACCCGGCGGACTATGTCCAGCCCGAGCCCGGTCGAGCCCACCGTGCTCCGGGCGCCGCCCCGCCCGCTGCCGCCGCGCGCCAGCGCCGCCTTGGGGTCGGCGATACCGCCGCCGGCGTCCGAGACGAGCACGATCACCGCGTCGCCGCTGTGGTGCACGTCGACGGCGAAGGCGGTGCCCTCGGGGGTGTGCCGGAAGACGTTGCCGAGCAACGCGTCGAGGGCGGCGACCAGTTCGGGCCGGGCAACCGGGATCCGTACCGCACGGTCGACGCCCGCGAGGCGCACCTTGCGTCCCTCGTCCTCGGCGAGCGCCGACCAGAAGACCATCCGTTCCCGGATCACCTCGGAGGCGTCGCAGCCCGCCCCGGGCCCGCTGTTCATCCCCTGCGTCTGCGGGCGCTGTTCGCGGGCGGTGCGGATGATCGTGTCGACCTCGTGCTCCAGCTGCTCGACCGCGGCCCGGGTCTGTTCGGCGGCCGGCCCCTCGCCGAGCGAGGCGGCGTTGAGGCGCAGGACGGTGAGCGGGGTGCGCAGCCGGTGCGAGAGGTCTGCGGCGAGCTCCCGTTCGTTGGCGAGGAGCTGGACGACCTGATCGGCCATCGAGTTGAACGCGACGGCGGCGGACCGCAGTTCGGTCGGCCCCTCCTCCGGGACCCTGGTCCCCAGTCGGCCCTCCCCCAGGTCATGGGCGGCGCCCGCGAGCCGCTGCGCGGGCTCCACCATCCGTACACCGAGCCGGTCGGCGACCGCGACGGAACCGACGATCAGGGCGGCACCGACGCCGGCCAGCATCAGCCATGCGGTGGCGACCCCGTTGGACTCCTCGCCCTCGGGCACGAACACTTCGACCACGGCGATGTCCCCGGAGCCCAGCGCGGTCGGCTGGAGCAGCGCGGAGCCGCCGGGCACCTCGGTGATCGAGGCGCGCCCCGACTTCCGTACGGTCTCCAGGTCCTTGCGTGTGGCACGCCGGGCTCCGATCTCCACCGGCCGACTGCCGGGTTCCGCGGCGGCGGGGATGTGGACGGCCATCCGGCCCACGCTGCCGGGCTCGGTGGTGAGGACGGCCGTCTCCAGTTCGTCGCGGTCGGTGGTGATGGAGAGCGTCGGACCGATCGTTGCGGCCTGCCGCTCGGCGTCGGAGAAGGCGCGGTCGCGGGCCATCTCCTTGATGACGAGACCCAGCGGCACGGCGAAGGCGACGACGACCATCGAGGTGACGGCCAGACAGACCTTGACCAGGGCCCATCTCATGCGGGCGGCGCCGCGGGCGGCTGGAGCTTCACACCGACGCCGCGCAGGGTGTGCAGGTAGCGCGGCCGGGCCGCCGTCTCGCCCAGCTTCCGCCGCAGCCAGGACAGATGGACGTCGATGGTCTGGTCGTCGCCGTACGACTGCTGCCAGACCTCGGCCAGGAGTTCCTTGCGCGGGACGACGACTCCGGGACGCCCGGCGAGAAAGGTCAGCAGATCGAACTCGCGGCGGGTGAGGTCGAGTGCCGTGCCGTCCAGCTCGGCCTGACGGCGCAGCGGATCGATGGACAGACCGCCGACCCGGATGACGCGCGGCGAAGGTGCCTCGCCCCCGGCGCGCGAACGGCGCAGCACGGCGGCCATCCGTGCCGAGAGGTGTTCCACCGAGAAGGGTTTGGTCAGGTAGTCGTCGGCCCCGTCGTTGAGCAGCCGGACGATCTCACTCTCGTCGTCCCGCGCGGTCGCGATGATCACGGGTACGTCGGTGATGCCCCGGAGCATCTTGAGCGCCTCGGCGCCGTCGAGATCGGGCAGGCCGAGGTCGAGGATGACCACGTCGAAGCGGAAGTGGGCGACCTCGCGCAGCGCTTCGAGCGCGGTGCCGACGCTCCGTACCGTATGGGAGGCCTCGGTCAGGTGCCGGATGAGGGCCGAACGCACGAACTGGTCGTCCTCGACAACGAGCACACTTGGCATGGGCGGCACCGTACGCCATGGGACGGCTCCGGGTCCTCCCCGGGACAGCACCGGCCGCGGTGGGGCAGGATGGACCGGATGCGACGAGGACTCGTACACGCGCTGGCGTGGTTGCTCGCCACCGCGGCGGCGGTCACGTTGTCGTGGTGGGGTGTGCACACGGTCATGGCGGGGACGGCGTACGACCCGCCGCGTGCGGTGCCGATCTCCGCGAGCGCACGCGACGACGGGCGCGGCGCGGCGGCGCCGGCGTCCTCGACACGACGCCCGGCTCCGTCGCCCTCACCGACGCCGCGCAGCACTCCTCGGGCAACTCCGAAACCGTCCGCAACCCCGTCGCCGCGGCCGTCCCGCACTCCTGCTCCCCCGCAGCCGACCAAGCCGTCCGGCACAGTGCGGAGTTACGGGACGGACGGCGGCCGGGTCGTCTTCGAGCTGGGCGCCGCCTCGGCCAAGCTGGTGTCGGCGACACCGGATCCGGGCTGGTCGATCCAGGTCTGGAAGAACACGACCTGGATCCGGGTGAACTTCAGCACCGACGACGGCACGACGGTGTCGGTCTTCTGCACGTGGAACGATCATCCGCCGGCGGTCGACATCGTCTGATCGGCTGAGCGCGGCGCCGGTGCGACGCGCAGTCACTGGAACACGGAGGACGGCGGCGCCGGGGACGGCCGGGCGTCCGCATCGCGCACCGCAGCCGCGCCGCCGGTGAAGTCGGCGAGATCCCGGCCGTGTTCGACGCGTCCCGGGTGCGGATCGGTGGCGACCCTGCGGGTCAGTTCGGCGACCTTGAGCGGCAGCCCGGAGGCGAGCAGCACGGCGTTGCCGAAGCGGCGGCCGCGCAGCACCGCCGGGTCGGCGGCGAGGGCCAGCTCGGGGAAGACGGCGGCGGCGGTGGCGATCTGGCCGCGGAGATGGGCCAGCGGCGGGCCGTCGGTGAGATTGGCCACGTACTGCCCGGTGGGCTTCAGCACCCGGCGTACGTCGGTGAGGAACTCGGTGCTGTTGAGGTGGGCGGGGGTGCGGGATCCGCTGAACGCGTCGGCGATGACGAGGTCCGCCCAGTCGTCCGGGATCTTCCCGAGCCCGGCGCGGGCGTCCGTGGAGCGGACCCGGATCCGGGCCTGCGGGTCCAGGGGCAGCTCCCGGCGGACCAGTTGGACGAGCGCCGCGTCCAGCTCGACGATCTGCTGGGTGGAGCGGGGGCGGGTCGCGGCGATGTAGCGGGCGAGGGTGAAGGCGCCGCCGCCCAGGTGCACGACGTGCAGGGGCTGCCCCGCGGGGGCGACGAGATCCGCGATGTGGCCGATCCGGCGCTGGTAGGAGAAGGAGAGGTGCGAGGGGTCGTCGAGGTCGACATGGGACTGAGGGGCGCCGTCGAGGTTCAGCGTCCAGGCACGGGGGCGCTCCCGGTCGGGTATCAGCTCGGCGAGACCGCCGTCGACCGCCTCGGCGAGGGTCTCCGGCCTGCGGTCGGAACGCTTCCGGGCGTTCGCGCCACCGCTGGATGCTCCTCGACGTGCCACTGCTGTTTCCCCTGCTCGCTGCTCATCGCTCCGGCCCGGTGCCGGACCGGCACCGAGGGGGAACACGCCCCCGGCCATTATGAGCTCAGCGGCAGTTGTCGGCCGCCTCGATCAGCCGGGCCGCCTGGTCGAGGGCGGCCCGCAGCGCGGCAGGGTCGGTGACCGGGGCGTCGTCGGCGGGCGGCAGCAGCCAGCCGCTGCCGGAGACCGGCGGCTCGGCAGGAATGCGGAGTCCGCGGCCGTTCGTCTGCGTACAGGCACTGCCGGGTACGTCCCAGACCTCGGCCGTGCCCGGCGGCACCAGGAAGCCGAGGGTGTCGCAGGTGCCGTCGTGCAGGACCGGGCCGACGGCCTCCTGATCGGCGCCGCGGCGCAGGATGTCGACGGCCTCGAGGCCTTGGCGGGCAGGGACGGTCACCAGCTCGCAGGGCCCGGGGGCGGTGAGCGGCGGGGGCTCCGCCACGGCGGGCTCGGAGGCCGGGGGCCGGGGTGTGGCGGCTTCGGGGGTGGCGGGTTCGCGCTCCGCAGCCCCGGAACCGGTCGTCGTCGTGGTCGTCGTCGCAGTCGTTCGCGAGCCGGTCTCCGTGCCGAGATGCAACAAGGGACCTCTCCTCTCATCGCCGGGCGGAGCAGGACTCCGTCTCCACCTGAACCAACGCGTCGACTACGTCAAGGGCTACGGTGCCACGCCGCCGCAAAGGGTGGCAGTTCATGGCGGATCGCGGGCGAGATATCCGCTTTGTAGGCAAACACTGCGTGTGCGGTCCGTCACAGCAGGTACCTTCTTGCTCCGCCGGGACACCGGAAACAGGCCCGGCTTGCACCAGAGAGGGCCCAGCCATGGTGTCGACAGGGGCAGTTCCCAACCTCGCCTTCCGGCGGCTGCGCGGACCGCGCTCCGCCGGGGAGTTCGCTGCCGCGGTGCGCAGATCCGCCCGCGAGATCGGCGAGCAGGTCGCGTGCGACGCCCGGTACATCGGACGCGTGGAGTCCGGCGAGATCCGCTGCCCCAACTACGCGTACGAACGAGTCTTCCTGCACATGTTCCCCGGGACGACCCTGGCGGACCTGGGCTTCTCGTCACGCGAGACCGTACGCGGCCGAGGAGCGCGCGCCACCGCCGAGATCCCCGACACCCCACTGCCCCCCACGCTCCAGAGCGACAGCGACGAGGAGAGCGACGTGCTGCGTCGCGTATTCATGACCAGCGGCACCACCGCGATGGCGGCCGCAACCCTGGGCTTCGGCCTCGGCGCCACCGGCGCCGCCGCCGCTGCCGTACCCGCACAGCGCCCCACACAGCGACGGGTCGGCGAGGCCGAGGTGACCGCCGTCGAGAAGGCGGTTCGGCAGATCAGGCTGCTGGACGACCGGCACGGCGGCGACGGCCTCTACCGGCGGGCCGCGCAGCCGCTGAGGGCGGCGTACGCGCTGCTGGACGAGGGGACGACCACCCGCCGCTCCACGTCCGACCGACTGCATGCCGGGGCGGGTGAGCTGGCCATCTCGGTGGGGTGGCTGGCCCATGACTCAGGGCGTTTCGAGGACGCCCGCTCGCACTACGCGGAGGCGCTGGCGACGGCACGGCTGGCCGGTGACGCGGCGCTGGAGGCGCATGCGTTCTGCAACGCGTCGTTCCTGGCCAGGGACGCGGGGCGGCCGCGGGAGTCGGTACGGGCGGCGGAGGCCGGGCAGCAGGCGGCGACGCCGCTGGGCTCACCCCGACTGCTGGCGCTGCTCGCGCTGCGGGAGGCGGGGGGCCGGGCGGGGCTCGGTGATCGCAGCGGCTGCGAGCGGGCGCTGGGGCGGGCGCACGAGGCCTTCGGGCGGGGGACGCGCGATGCCGACCCGGAGTGGATGACGTTCTTCCGGGAAGCGGAGCTGGAGATGCTGGAGGCACAGTGCTGGTCGGCGCTGGGTGACTGGCCGCGGGCTGCGCGTCATGCGCGACGGGCCACACAGCTGCAGGATCCGCACTTCACCCGGAACCTGGCGCTGTACCGGGCCGAGCTGACGACGGACCTGGCGCATGCCGGGGCCGCGGCGGAGGCGGCCGCGACGGGGCACCAGGTGCTGGACCTGCTCGACCGGGTGCAGTCGTCCCGGATCCGGGCGATGTTGGCGGGGGCGGTGCGGGTGTTGCGGGCACAGCGCGGGTCACCGGAGGTGGCGGGGCTTCTGGAGCGGTGTGCAGAGATGGGCGTGCAGATGGGGGTGTAGGAGCACCCGGCGGGGCCGGGGCACCCCGACCGGTCCGACGGCTGGGTCCTCGGACGCCGGGCAGGCCCCTTCCCCGGCGCCGCCCTCCGCGAAGCGCCCACCGCGCCTTGGGGAAACAGCGGGACCTACCGGTCCAGGTGGCCCGTGTCGTTCCAGCGTTCCAGCGCCGGCGCCCCGTACGCCCACCCCAGGACCGACAGCGACGTCGGGTCCAGCCGGATGCGGGACGCGAACGACACGTCCTCGCCCAGCCACCGCGCCCCCAGCGCCCGCAGGATGTGACCGTGCGCGAAGACCAGCACGTCGCGGTCGGCCGAGCGCGCCCAGGCCACGATCTCGTCCGCGCGGGCGGACAGTTCGGAGAGGGTCTCGCCCTCCGGCACCCCGTCGCGCCAGATGAACCAGCCCGGCCGGATCGCCTGGATCTCGGCCGGGGTCATGCCTTCGTACGCCCCGTAGTCCCACTCCATGAGCGCGTCCCACGGCTGGGCGCGGTCCGCGAAGCCGGCTATGTCGCAGGTCTCCCTGGCGCGGACGAGCGGGCTGGTCCGGACCTCGAGGCCCGGCAGGTCCGCCCACGGTTTCCGGTGCAGCCGCTCGCCCAGCAGCTTGGCGCCCTCGCGGCCCGCGTCGAGCAGCGGGATGTCCGTCCTGCCGGTGTGATTGCCCTTGACGGACCATTCCGTCTGGCCGTGCCGGGCGAGCAGGATACGCGGTGCCATGACGGCTCCCCCTGAGATGTGGATCGGAGAAAACGACAACAGGGACGGGTCATCCGCCTTTGTCCATCATCGCTCACGTGCCCGGGAGGCAACCTCCGGGGCCGCATCGGCGTCCCTTCCCCCGCGGAGAGAGCTCCGCCGCGCACGGGGCGACCACAGGGGAGCCCCGGGGGGATTCGCCACCGACCTGCGCCGTACGGTTGAACGCCCGCCGTCGGACGCATGAACACATGATGGAGAGCATCCGGATGTCGCTTGCCACCGCCGCGCCCGCGTCGCGGCACCGGCCTCGATGGTGGGCCGAGCTGCCGCTGATCGCGATCGTGTACGCGCTCTACTCGGCGGGTCGGCTGCTGGTCCGAAGCGATGTGTCGACCGCCGTCGACCACGGGCTGCGCATACTTCATCTGGAAAAAGCGCTCTTCCTGAATGCCGAGCACCCGCTCAACCGCTTGATGACGGCCCATCCGGCGATAGGCATACCCTCCGACTTCGCGTATGCCTCACTGCACTACGTGGTCACCCCGGCCGTGCTGATCTGGATCTACCGGCGGCGCGCGGCCGCGTACCGCGCCGCCCGCACCTGGCTGATGACGTCCACGCTGCTCGGTCTGATCGGTTTCGCGCTGATGCCGACCTGCCCGCCGCGGCTGCTCCACGCCACGCATGGCTTCGTCGACACGATGGCCCAGTACAGCTCGTACGGCTGGTGGGGCGCCGAGGCGAGTGCGCCGCGCGGCATGGGCTGGATGACCAACCAGTACGCGGCGATGCCGAGCCTGCACGTCGGCTGGGCGCTGTGGTGCGGGATCCTGCTGTGGCGCCACGGCAGGCATCCGCTGCTGCGGGCCGCGGGTGTCGTGTACCCGCTCCTCACCACGTTCATCGTGATGGGCACGGCCAACCACTATTTCCTCGACGCGGTCGCGGGCGCTGCGGTGATGGGCGTCGGGGCGCTGCTCACCACGCCGGTGATGCGGCTCGCCGACCGGATCAGGGCAGCGGTACGGGCCCGCACCGCTGCGGCCGTCCCGGTCACGAAGTCCCCTGTTGTCAGTGCCGGATGCAAGACTTCCGCGGGTGAGCGAATACCCAGCCAGCGGACCTCCTCCGCAGACTCCACCGATGTCGCAGCATCGGCCGACGCAGCAGGCGACGACACTCCGGCAGCGGCTCGCTGAACTGCGCGGTCCCGCCGTCGCGCCGCATCCGCTCGATGCCCGCGCGCTGGCCGCCCTCGCCGCCAACCCGGGCTGCAAGCGGCGCGCCCTGCTGGACGGCGCAGGGGTGGACAAGGCCGCGCTGGCGGCCGCACTCGGCTCTCCCGCCGCGTTCGGTCAGTCGCAGTTCGCTTTCATGCGGGGCAACGCGTTCGAGGCGAGGGTCAAGGCCGATGGCGGCACGGAGCTGATGCGCCTGCTGTACGAGCGGCTCGGCGGGGGCGGCGATGCGCCGCGCGAGGTCCGGGTGCCGGATCTGGCGGCGGCGGGTCCCGAGGGCCGCGCGGCGCGTACGGCACTGGCGTTGCGTGAGGCGACCGAGGCGGGTGGCTGGGCTCTGCTCGATCACCCGATGCTGGCCCTGGAGGTGGCGGGCTCGCCTGCCTATCTGGAGCCGGACGCGGTGGTGGTGCACCCCGACGGCCGGTGGACGGTCGTGGAGATCAAGTCGTTTCCCATGATCGACAGTTCGGCGGACGCGGCGAAGGTCGGAGCGGCAGCCCGGCAGTCGGCGGTGTATGTGCTGGCGCTGGAGCGCATCGCGGCGGTCACGACGGGGGCGGAGGTCGACCACCGGGTGCTGCTGGTCTGTCCGAAGGACTTCTCCAACCTGCCGACGGCGTCGGTCGTCGACGTGCGCAAGCAGCGCGCGGTCACCCGCCGCCAGCTGACCCGGCTGACCCGGGTCGAGGACATCGCGGCAGCCCTGCCCGAAGGCACGACCTTCGACCCGGAGTGCTCCGCGCAGGAGCTGACGGCCGCGGTCGACGCGGTCACGGCTGCGTACGCACCGGAGTGCCTGGCCGCGTGCGAACTGGCCTTCCACTGCCGGGCGACGGCGCGTGCGGCCGGTGCGGTGGAGGCGCTGGGGCGGAGCGTACGGGGTGAGCTCGGCGGTCTGACGACGGTGGGCGCGGTACTGGCCGCGGCGGCGGGCAAGGAGGGCGATCCGGCCGACCCCACGGTCGCCGCCCTGCGCCGCGCCGCGGCCCTGCGCGCGGAGGCGCTGGAGCACCGGGGCGCGCCCCTGGAAGGAAGCCCGGCATGTCGCTGATCAGCACCCTGGCGCGGCTGGAGGCCGTGGAGAGCGGTCGGGCGCAGCCGATGGCCACCGTCCGGCACCGTCATCTCACCGGTGCGCCGCTCGTTCTCGTGCCGCTGACCACCGCCGGTGAGGCGGGCGCCCCGCTCGGCGCCCTCGTCGGAACCGACCGGGACGCGCCCCGGCTGCTCGCTGTGGCCCAGCCGCGCGACCGCGATCTGCGGTTCGCCTTCCTCGCCGAACTGGCCGAGGCTGTCCTGCCGCACATCGAGACGTACACGGACGTGGTGGAGCCGGCCGAGCGCAACGAGACCGATCCCGAGACCGGGAAGAAGGTCAAGGTCGAGGTCGAGTTGTGCACGGACGCGCCGCAGTTGATCGTGCCGAGCCGGGCGGGTCTCGACTTCGTGCGGCTGCTGGGCCGGTCCATGCGGTTCCGGCGCACCGTCGAGGACGACCCGGACACTCCGTACCCGGCGCCGGCCCGGGTCCCGCTGCTGGGCCGCTGGCTGACGCATTACGGGGAGCGGGCCCGGGTGCCGGGTTCCTCGCTGCTCCTCGCCATGACCGATCTGCTGAACCGGCACTGGGCGACCGGGCAGTCCACGCTGGAGGACCAGCATCTGGGGGCGCTGCTCGCCTGGATCGCCCCTGCGGCCGGCGAGTCCGGTGCCGAGGCCGCGCTCCGGGCCGAGCTGGAGCGGGACGCCGGCGGCCAGCTGCTCTGCCCGCCCGCCGGTCCGGCGACGGATCCGGCGTTCGACAACCGGTTGCTCGCGCCCGCGATCGAGAAGTACGACCGGGCGCGCACGTCGCTCGCGGCGGCCGAGGACGGCCTCGCGGCCGACGCCCGGTTCGGCGAACTGACCGCCGCCGAGCGGGAGATCAGGTCACTGCTGGCCGCGGTGGCACGGCCGACCTGGGACGCGGTGTGGCGGGGGCTCGACCTGATGCGGGAGCTGCCGGCCGGGTCCAGGACCGAGGACCGGTGGACCCGGGACCGCTGGTCGTTCACCGGCCACCGGGACCGGGTGCGGGCCGGGGAGCCGCCGCAGCCGCGCCGGGACGACGCGGTGACGGCGGCGGCAAAGCTGGCCTCGCGGGAGACGGCGCAGGCGCAGTTGGAGGCGCAGGAGGCGCTGGACGACCCGCTGGTGCTCGCCGGGCGCCGGCTGGCCGGTGAGGCGTTCGTCGGGGAGGTGGCCGAGGTGGTGATGGCGTACAGCGAGTCGAAGCGGCCCTCGCCGCGTCCGCTGGTCACGGTCCGGACGGGCGAGCGCCCTCACCTCGGTGAGCGCACCAAGGTGTACCGCACGCTGGACGGCAAGCCGCAGACCGCCGAGTTCGTGGCGTACGCCTCCGAGGATCTCCCGGACGCCGAGGAGCGGCTGCTGGTGCTGCGGATCACCGACCGGATGGGCCGGAGCAAGGAGCCGGCCCCTGGTTCGCTGCCGGAGCCGGGCGACCGGATCGTCTGGACCCTGTTCGAGCACGACCAGCGCAGCGGCCCGAAGCTGCCGGACCCGGAGGAGACGCCGTGGACGCACGGCGGCCCGCCGGGCGCCGCCGGACATTCCGAGAACCCCGACCCCGTGACCCCGGAGGACCTGTTGTGACGGCCGTATTCGACCCGGGAGCCGAGGCGGGGCGGGCCACCGCCCAGATCCTGGACGACACGCTGAACGGCACGGCCCGTGGCATCGTGGTGGACTCCCCGCCGGGTGCGGGAAAGTCGACGCTGGTGGTGCGCGCCGCGCTCGAACTCGCGTCGGCAGGGCGCCCGTTGATGGTGGTCGCGCAGACCAACGCCCAGGTCGACGACCTGGTGGTGCGGCTGGCCGAGAAGGACCCCGGGCTGCCGGTCGGGCGCTTGCACAGCAACGACGCGGACCCGTACGACAAGGTGCTGGACGGCCTGGCCAACGTACGGAAGTCGGCGAAGGCCGGGGATCTGGCCGGACTTGATGTCGTCATCTCGACGGCCGCCAAGTGGGCTCATGTGAAGAACGTCGAGCCGTGGGGGCACGCGATCGTCGACGAGGCGTACCAGATGCGCTCGGACGCACTGCTGGCCGTCGCGGGGCTCTTCGAAAGGGCGCTGTTCGTCGGTGATCCGGGGCAGCTGGATCCGTTCTCCATCGTCGGTGCGGACCAGTGGGCGGGGTTGTCGTACGACCCGTCGGCGAGCGCGGTCTCGACGCTGCTGGCGCACAACCCCGAGCTGCCGCAGCGCCGGCTGCCGGTGTCGTGGCGGCTGCCCGCGTCGGCCGCGCGGCTGGTCTCGGACGCGTTCTACCCGTACACCCCGTTCCGCAGCGGTACGGATCACGGCGACCGGCGGCTGACGTTCGGGGTCCCGTCGGACGGCTCCGCCCCGGACCGGGTGCTGGACGAGGCCGCGGAGTCCGGCTGGGGGCTGCTCGAACTCCCGGCCCGGCACACCCCGCGCACGGACCCGGAGGCGGTCCGGGCGGTGGCCCTGGTGGTCCGCCGGCTCCTGGACCGGGGCGGCGCGGCGACGAGCGAGCGCTCCCCCGACCCGGCCCCGGTGACGGCGGACCGGGTCGCGGTCGGCACGGCCCACCGGGACCAGGCGGCGGCGGTACGGGCGGCGCTCGCGGAGCTCGGTGTGACGGGTGTGGCGGTGGACACGGCGAACCGGCTCCAGGGCCGCGAGTTCGATGTGACGGTGGTCCTGCACCCGCTGTCCGGGCGCCCGGACGCCACGGCGTTCCATCTGGAGACGGGCCGGCTGTGCGTCCTGGCGTCCCGCCACCGTCACGCCTGCATCGTGGTCTGCCGGGCCGGCGTCGCGGAGCTGCTGGACGAGCACCCGTCGACGGAACCGGTCCAGCTCGGCGTCACGGTGAAGTTTCCCGACGGGTGGGAGGCGAACCACGCGGTCCTGGCCCACCTCGCGGAACACCGCGTCCCGTGGCGCCCGTAACACTGCCGGATCACAGGCAATGGGCCGTCGGGGGCGTGCGTCGTGCCGGGCGGTGACCCGGCGCGCCCCGCGCACCGCCTCCGAAGCGCACTTGCGGACGGTTGGACAATGGAGGGTGGCCGTCGGGCCCACCGAAGGAGGAACCTCACATGGCACAACCCGAGCGGAACGAGCGGCAGCGGCTGCGCCCCGCGCCCCTGCTCTTCGAGCCGTCAGCTGCGGTCGCCGACCCCGAGCACTTCTTCGACCTGGAGTCGATGGACGATCCGCAGGAGCTGCTGGCCCGCGCCACCGAGCTGACGCTGGCCTTCCGCGCCGCGACCGACCGGGCGGTCGAGTACCAGGCCATCGCCGCCGCCCAGCTGGCCGATCCGGGCCGGTTCGACCGGCTCACCATGGCGGACATCGCGGAGCGCGCGGAGTGGACCGAGGACTACGCGAAGCTGATGGTCGAGTTCGGCCGGGGCCTGCTGGGCGGCGCGCGGCCGTGACGCCGGAGCGTCCGGCCCTCGCCCCCTCCGGGTCCGGCCCCGGCTCTCGCTCCGGGTCTGACTCCGGGCACAGCCGTTGGCATATGCCCGCGCGCAAGATACTCCTCCCCACCCCACCCTGTCCGGGTTTCCGACAATTCCTACAATCCGCAGCGTCACTACCGGTATACAGGTAGTCATGAGTGCATGGCTGCCAGACGAGACCACCCCGCATCCCGGCACCGAAACCTGCGCCGGACCCCACACCGGCACCCGCGACGGTGCCGATGTCTTCACGGTCCTGCGGGACCGAGCCGGTGACCAGACCGCTCAGGTCACCGCGGCCGGAGCGGCCTGGCTGGCCGGCGCCGCCGCGTATCCGCGCTCCGCGCTCGCCCAGTGGGAGGCCCACCCCGGCTCCCCCGGCGTGCTGCCGTGCGGATCGGCGTTCGATGTGGTCAACGTGCCCGCGCTCTTCGGGCGGCGGATGCTGGAGCACCTGTGGGCCGACGGCCCGGGTTCCGGTCCGGTCGCCACGCACCGCGGGCGGATGCTGCTGTTCGCCGCCCCCGGAACCGCCCAGCGGCTGCCGTCGCTGCTCGACTGGGAGGAGTGGGGCACCGGCCATGGCCAGGCGGCGGAGCACGGCCCCGAGGCACCCTGGGAGAGCGAGGACCGTGAGGGCAGGGTCCCGCCGCTGCTCTGCCACGGCACCGGTGACGCGGTGACCGTTCCACCCCTGGCCTGCGACTCCTCCTCGCCGGGGCCTCGCTGGGTGGTCGCCCCCGACACCCGTAACCCTTGGCTGCCGGGCCCCGACGTACTGCTCTGGGCCTGTGTGCGCGTGACGCGCTCCGCGCCCACTGGGTCGGCTCGGATTTCGATTTTTCCTCCCGCCGATCAGGGTGCTAAGGTCTACGACGTCAGCAGGCGCCGCTAGCTCAGTTGGTTAGAGCAGCTGACTCTTAATCAGCGGGTCCGGGGTTCGAGTCCCTGGCGGCGCACAGACGGGAGAAGCCCTTCGCGGAAGCGAGGGGCTTCTTCGTTCTGCCGTCACGGCAGCGTTACGTACCCGTGGTGATACGGACGGTCCACGCACCCGACGGCGTCCGGTCCGCGACCTCGATCCGGGTGTGCTCACCGGGGACGGAGTACGTCTCGCCGACTCGCAGCGGGGCGTCCGCCAGCGGTGCGTAGACCGACTGGTCCCAGCAGGCGTCGGTGTGGGGGTGGGTGTCGATGACCTGGATCGGCCCGCCGCCGGACGGTGTCTCGTTGCGGACCCGGTAGATCAGCACCCCCTCGCTGCACGTCGCCCGGTCGTTGCCGGTGGCACTGCGGGCCTCCAGCGCCACGGCACTGCCCTCACCGGTCCTGATCACCGCGAGCCGCGTACCGATGGATGCGCCGGGCACCGGCACGGCCGCCATCGACTCCAGGGTGATGTCCTGGTTGTGCTGGATGCACGCCACTTGCCTGCGGTCCAGCCAGCCCAGCTTCCACTTGTGCCAGCCGAACAGATCCGGCGCGAGACCGAACTGGCTGCCCATCACGTCCCAGTCGCCGACGTAGGTGTCCCAGTCGCCCTTGCCGTCCGACGGCCGGTGGTAGAGATCCGGCAGGTCGAAGACGTGCCCGGTCTCGTGGGCCAGCACGTTCCGGTCCGGCGGATGCTGCTCGAATACGGTGACGACGCGCCTGATGTCCGTGCCGTCGGCGTGCAGCGGCTGGTCGAAGTTGACGACCTTGGTGGCGTCGGAGTCGACGCCGGGCGCGTCCGGGTCGGCGACCAGGTAGACGATGTCGTACTTCGAGAAGTCGACCTGGTCGTCGGCCGCGGCGATCGCGTCGCGCAGATAGGAGCTGCGCCGCTTGTCGTCCCAGTCGCGTTTTATGCCGTACGAGGTGGATGCGTGAGGCATCTGGACCCACCGCCGCTGCGGGTGCGGGCGCAGGGTGAACTTCCCGTACGAGGCGCGCCGGAAGAACTGCGTGGTGGCGGGGAAGTAGTCGGCGGCGAGCTCGGCGGGGGTGGTGACGGGGCGGGCGTCGGGGAACGAGAGAAAGATCATGACCGCATCGAGGGTGTGGTCCGGGCGCGGGTAGGCGCCGTTCCATTCGTCCAGGCCCAGCGTGTGGTGTGCCCCCGTCCTGGGCAGGGCGCAGGGGCCGGCTTCACCCGTGGCGGCCACGGCCGGACCCGCAACGAGGGAGGTGGAGGCGAGCGCCAGGAGAGAGACCAGACCGGCCACCACACCACGCGGACTCGGTCTCTCCAGTCCCCCGAGCCTGCGCTGAGGCGGCACATCGACCTCCGGGTGCGGGATGCGGATACACGCAGTCCACCCTGTGCCGGTTCGTGGGCATTCGCCCTGTTGTGCTGCCCCACTCGTGTCAGCAGTCAGCCTCTCGGAGCTCTTTCACGGACAGTCACAATCGATCACTGTGGCAACGTGAACGAGATCCAAGATCGACATGAGGGAACAGAGCCGCGCAGAAATAATCAGTCGCGGGCAAACCGGAACGACGCGCGAATGGCCCATGCGGGGTGCTCCCCGGGGCCGCAACGGGTCGGGAGCTGGAACGGGCGAGACAACAGCATCTATGCTTCACCACGCTTTCCTGCGTGGTTTCCGCCTCGGACAACGGCACTCCGCGCGGCGGGCCAGTCCGACCACAACTGTTCGGGACAGAACTGCACGGCGGGAGCGAGCGGTGAGCGGAACCTCCGAAGGGCCGAGGCCCGCGGCAGGCACAGCGCCCCCTACCGTGCAACCACCCGTCACGGAGCGTCACACAGAACCGGTCGGCCCGGGAGCCGTCGACTCACGCCCGGCCGATTACCGGGCCGCCTTCCGGGGCGCCGTGCTGCCGATGGCCGTCGTCGACCACGAGGGCCTGGTCCTGTGCGCCAACGACGCTCTCGGCGGGCTGCTCGGCGCCGATCCCGCGGCGCTGGCCGCCCAGTCCGCGTCCGATCTGCTCGACCTCTCCGCCGACGTCCGGACCTGGCATGCGTACCGCGAGGTGTTGCGCGGCCGGCGATCCCGGTTCCGCTGCACCCGCAGACTCAAGCACCCCGACGGGCGCTCGATGTGGGCCGAGATCACCGTTGTACCGATGCCGGAGACGGGGACGACAGACCCGGAGACAAGCGCGGGGACAGATCCGGAGACCGGAACGGGCGCGGAGACCGGAACCGGGGTCACCCGGGGCGCCTCCGCCGTGCTGCTCTCCGTCGCCGACATCAGCGACCGGCACGAGCTGCAGAAGCGACTGCGCCACCTCCAGACGCACGACCCGGTGACCCGGCTGCCCAACCGGACGCTGTTCTTCGAGCGGCTCGCCTCCGCTCTGGAGACCCCGCCGTACCAGGACGACAGTCGACCGCGGCACGGCCGGATCGGGCTCTGCTACCTCGACCTGGACGGCTTCAAGGCCGTCAACGACACGATGGGGCACCGGATCGGCGACCGGCTGCTCGCCGCCGTCGCCGCCCGGCTCACCGACTGCGCCGAACAGGAGAGCCTGCACCGCACCGGCGGCACGCTCGTGGCGCGCCTCGGCGGCGACGAGTTCGCGATCCTGGTCGAGGAATCCGCCGGGACGCAGCAACTCACCGATCTCGCCCGCGCGGTGCTCGCCTCCCTCCAGAAGCCGTTCGACCTGGCCGGCACACGGCTGGCCGTGTCGGCGTCGATCGGAGTGGTGGAGCGTGGCGTCGCCGGGACCTCGGCCACCGGTCTGATGCAGGCCGCGGACACCACGCTGTACTGGGCGAAGGCGGACGGCAAGGCACGCTGGACGCTCTTCGACCCCGAGCGCAACGCGCACCGGATGACACGGCAGGCGCTCTCCTCCACGCTCCGGCCCGCCGTCGAGCGCGGCGAGTTCACCATCGAGTACCAGCCCCTTGTCGGGATGGCCGACGGAATCGTGCGAGGCGTGGAGGCTCTGGTCCGCTGGAACCACCCGCAGTTCGGCATGCTCTCACCGAATCGGTTCGTCGCGATCGCCGAGGAGGACGGCTCGATCGTCCAGCTCGGCCGCTGGGTGCTCCGGTCGGCCTGCCGTCAGGCCCGGCGCTGGCAGCTGGACCATCCGGCCGAGCCGCCGCTCTTCATCAGCGTCAATGTCGCCGTGCGGCAGGTCTGGGACTCCGACCTGGTCACCGATGTCGCCGAGATCCTCGCCGAGACCGGTCTGGCCCCCGGACTGCTGCAGCTGGAACTGACCGAGTCCGCGGTGATGGGCTCGGCGGGCCGCCCGCTGGAGGCGCTCCAGACGCTCAGCGACATGGGCGTCCGGATCGCCATCGACGACTTCGGGACCGGCTATTCGAACCTCGCCTATCTGAGCCGGCTGCCGGTCTCCGTACTGAAGCTGGACGGCTCGTTCGTGCGCGGCTTCCGGTACGAGGACGGGGCGCACCCCAGCCCGGCCGACGAGACGATCGTCGAGGCGATGGTGCAGCTGGCGCACCGGCTGGGGCTGACCGTCACCGCGGAGTGCGTGGAGACCTTGAGCCAGGCGGAACGGCTGCGGCGGATCGGCTGCGACACGGGGCAGGGCTGGCTCTACTCCCGGGCGGTGGCCCCGGAGCGCATCGCGGAACTCATCGGGACGAGCCCCCTGGCGCTCTGAGAGAGCCGCGCCCCGGAACACGGAGCCGGCCGTGCCCCCGAGCGCCGGGAAGGCCGGGCTCAGGCCCGCCCGGCGCTCGATGGCGGAACGGGCCGGACCGCGCAGACCTCAGCCACGCAGCCCGTACGCATCCGCGATCAGGTCGTAGCTGCGCAGCCGCGCCTCCCCGCCATGCGCATTCGCCGTGATCATCAGCTCGTCCGCCCCGGTCCGCTTGGCCAGGTCGTCCAGACCGCTGCGCACCTCGTCCGCCGTCCCGTGGATGACATTGCCGAGCCAGCTGTCGACGAACTCCCGCTCCATCGGACTGAAGGCATAGGCCTCCGCCTCCTCCGGCGTCGGGATCAGACCGGGGCGGCCGGTGCGCAGGCGGACCATCGACAGGGCACCGGTCAGGACCTGGCGGCGGGCCTCGCGCTCCTCGTCGGCTGCCAGCGCCGAGACGCCGATCAGGGCGTACGGAGCGTCCAGCACCGCGGACGGCTTGAACGAGTCCCGGTACAGGTCGAGCGCCGGAATCGTGTTCTGCGCCGAGAAGTGGTGGGCGAACGCGAACGGCAGACCCAGGACCCCGGCCAGCCGGGCGCTGAAGCCGGAGGAGCCGAGCAGCCAGATCGGCGGGCGGCCCGTGGGACCCTGCACCGGGCCCGGGACCGCATGGATCCGGGCGTACGGGTGGCCGTCCGGGAAGTCGTCGTCCAGGAACCGGGTCAGCTCGGCGAGCTGCTGCGGGAAGTCGTCGGCGCCCTCGCCGAGCCGGTCCGTGCGGCGCAGCGCGGCGGCGGTCGCACCGTCCGTGCCGGGGGCGCGCCCGAGGCCGAGGTCGATGCGGCCGGGGGCCATGGCCTCCAGTGTGCCGAACTGTTCGGCGATGACCAGCGGGGCGTGGTTGGGCAGCATGACCCCGCCGGAGCCGAGCCGGATCCGCTCGGTGCGGGCGGCGAGGTGGGCCAGGATCACGGCCGGGGACGACGAGGCGACGCCGGGCATGGAGTGGTGCTCGGCGACCCAGAGGCGGTGGTAGCCGCGGCGCTCGGCGAGCTGGGCGATGTCCACGCTGGTGCGCAGCGCCTGGGTCGCGGTGCGGCCCCGGCCGACGGTCACCAGGTCGAGCACCGACAGCGGCACGGAGGCCGTTCCCTCGGCCCTGCCCCGAATGCCGTCGCCGCGACTCTCGTCGCCTCGGTTCTCGCCGCCTCGGTTCTTGTCCACGTGAAGGCCTCTCCGGTGATGCTCGTACGTCCGGGGAAACCTAACAGGAGGATGTCTCCGTTTATTCCCGGCCGGTCACTTCCCGACCGGCGCGGGCGGCGCCTCCCGGGTGGCGAACAGCGTGCCGAGCTGGGGCGCCCAGGTGCGCCGACGGGCCAGCCGCAGAGCCTCGTACACCGCCACCTGGTTCGCGGTGAGGACCGGTTTGGCGAGGAGTTCCTCCAGGTCACGAACGTGCGCGGCGGTGTGCACGGCGTTGTCCGGCAGCAGCACCGCCTCCGCGTCCGGTCGGTCCGCGGCAACCGCGAGCTCCTTCAGCCGGTCCAGCCCCCACCCCGCGGCCGCGGCCGCGGAGGTGACGCCACCGCCGCGCACGGCGACCACCTCGACGCCCGCGGCGGCCAGGAAGTCGCCGAAGAGCCCCGCGATCTCCTCGGTGTACGGAGCGGCGACCGCGACACGCGCGGCGCCCAGCGCCCGTACCGCGTGGACGAAGGCGAGCGACGTACTCGATGCGGGCAGCCCCGCCGCCCTGGCCAGAGCGGTGCTCTGCTGATGGGCGCCCTCCCAGCCGTACACGAGACTCGCGCCGGTGCTGGCCCAGACCACCGACTCGGCACCGGCGCGCCGCAGCTCCTCGACCCCGGCGGCGAGGCGTTCGGGAGCGCCCCGCTGCCGCAGGGTCTCGGCGCGGCGGTCGTCCTCGCCCGGCTCCGTGCGGTTGACGACGAGCCTGATGGTGGTGTCGAGGATGACCTCCATACGCGGGAAGTCGTCGTCCGCGAAATGGCCCGGGTAGAGGAATCCGACGGTCGTCATATTCACCCTCCTGCACTGCTGGACCGCTGTACTGCCGCTGCCCTCCCCTCTGCCCAGTATTCCTCCGGCGCCCGCACCCCTGCCGACCTTGGCGTTGACGGGCGCGGACCCGGGTGCGAGCGTGGTCAATCCGCACATCTCAGACGTTGACGAGGCGACCATCCCCTGATGTCAGAGCCCACCCTCCTCGTACTGGACGCCGCCCCGCCGCCGCGCCTCGGACGGCTGACCGGTCGGGTCCGGATCCGCTCCGTGGACGAGGCCGGCCTCGCCGCGGAGCTGCCGCACGCCGACGCCCTGCTCGTGTGGGACTTCACCTCCGACGCGGTACGCGCCGCCTGGCCCGGCGACGGACCGCGGCCCCGGTGGGTGCATACGGCCAGCGCGGGAGTGGACCGGCTGCTCTGCCCGGAGCTGGCCGGGTCCGACACCGTGCTGACCAACGCGCGGGGCATCTTCGAGCGGCCGATCGCCGAGTACGTGCTGGGCCTGGTGCTCGCGTTCGCCAAGGACGTCCCCGGCACGCTGGAGCTGCAGCGCCGGCGGCGCTGGCACCACCGCGAGTCGGAGCAGCTCGCGGGCACCCGCGCGGTCGTTGTCGGGGCCGGTCCGATCGGCCGGGAGATCACCCGGCTGCTCGACGCACTGGGCGTCCAGGTGGCACTCGTGGGGCGTACGGCGCGGCGCACCATCCATGGCGCCGATGATCTGGACCGGCTGGCGGCGCTCGCCGACTGGGTGATCTGCGCGGCGCCCCTGACGGAACGGACGCGCGGGATGTTCGACGCGCGGTTCTTCGGGCTGATGCAGCCTTCGGCCCGCTTCATCAATGTGGGGCGAGGTCCCATGGTCGTCGAGGACGATCTCGCCGACGCGCTGCGCCGACGGTGGATCGCGGGCGCGGCGCTCGACGTCTTCCAGCACGAACCGCTCGCTGCGGGCAGTGAACTGTGGGACGTACCGGGCCTGATCGTCTCCCCGCACATGAGCGGCGACACCGTGGGCTGGCGGGACCGGCTGGGCGAGCAGTTCGTGGAGATGTACGAACGGTGGGCGGCCGGGGAGCCGTTGCCGAACGTGGTCGACAAGCGGCGCGGATACGTTCCCTCACCGGATGTCCCCCGGAGCCCCGAACGGCGTTGACACGTCTGCGCATTGAGACACGGAGAGGTCACCCTCCGGACACCGTTCGGTCACACCGGGCCGCTTCCTGCATAGACGCACGGGATCGGGCAGGCGTTCCCCCTGTCCGAACTGTTCGTCCGTTCCAGGAGATTGCAAACCATGGCCGACTTCCCGAACCTGTCCCGTCGGGGCTTTCTCAGCCGCTCAACAGCCGTGGGCGGCCTGCTCGTCGTGCCCGGCGCGCTCGCGGCGTGCAGCAAGACAGCATCCGGTGGCACGGACGGCGCGGGGGCACTCGACAAGCTCCGCAAGCAGGGCTTCGTCCGGGTCGCATACGCCAATGAGGCACCGTACGGCTATCTGGAGGGCAAGGAGCTCAAGGGTGAGGCACCCACCCTGCACCGGGAGATCTTCAAGGCGCTCGGGGTCGAGGAGCTGAAGCCCACCCTCTCCGAGTGGGACGGGCTGATTCCCGGGCTGCAGGCCGGGAAGTACGACGTGGTCAGCGCGGGCATGGCGATCACCCCCGAGCGCTGCGCCAACGCCCTTTTCTCCGAACCGGAGTTCATCTCGCCGACCGCGCTGATGGTGAAGAAGGGCAACCCGAAGAAGGTCACGGACCTGCCGTCGGCGAAGGCCGCCGGTATCACCGTCGGTGTGATGTCGGGTGCGGTGGAGGGCTCGTACGCCGAGGGTGCGGGCATCTCGAAGGAGAAGATCAAGACGCTGCAGAAGCCGCAGGACGGCGCCGACGCGGTCAAGGGCGGCAGGATCGACGCCTTCCTGCTCACCGGAATCTCGCTGCGCTGGCTCGCGAAGACCAACCCGGGCACCGAGGTCACCGAGGCGTTCCTGCCGGAGCTCGACGGGAAGAAGCAGTACAGCCCCGGCGGCGCCGTCTTCCGCAAGGGCAACGAGGACCTGCGGGACTCCTTCAACCGCGAACTGAAGAAGATCGTGTCCGACAGCTCACGCTATGTCGAGCTGCTCCAGGAGTACGGCTTCGGCGCCACCGAGCTCCCGCCGGCCACGCTGCGGACGGCGGATCTGTGCAAGGGCTGACCACGCCGACAGGGACGGGCAGCGCCGCATGAGCGACTTCTTCTCCGCCTTCTCCGACAATCTCCCCCAGCTCCGGTCGGGACTGTGGGTCACCCTTCAGGCCACGGTGCTGGGCTCGCTGCTCGCCCTGCTCCTGTCGTTCGTCCTCGGGCTGATGGCCATCAGCAGGATGCTTGCGGTGCGCGGTGTGTCCCGGGTGGTCGTGGAGTTCTTCCGCGGCACCTCCCTCTACATCCAGCTGTTCTGGCTGTACTACGCGATGCCGCCGCTGACCGGGTACGAACTGACACCGCTGCTCTGCGGCGTCGTCGCGTTCGGCCTCAACTACGGGGCGTACGGCTCCGAGGTGGTGCGCGGCGCCATCAACTCCGTGCCGCGTGCCCAGCACGAAGCGGCCGTCGCACTGAACCTGACACCGGTCCAGCGGATGCGGAAGGTGATCCTGCCGCAGGCCTGGGTGCAGATGATTCCGCCCTTCACCAATCTGCTGATCCAGCTGCTGAAGTGCACACCGCTGCTGTGGCTGATCTCCGCGGCCGATCTGATGACCGTGATCCAGCAGCTGCGCGACCGTACCGGCGAGACCCTCACCGCTTATCTGACCCTGCTGGCGGTCTACTTCGTCCTCGCGTACGCGCTGACCCTGCTGATGAACCTGCTCGAGCGGACCGCCAAGCGGCGGCTCGGACTGCCGACCGGCGCGGGCTCACTGCTGCGCACCCGCTCCGCGGTGGACGCCGTGGCGACGACCGCCGGAGGTGCCCGGTGAACGGCTTCGACTGGAACGCCGCGGGCGACGTCCTGCCCCTGGTTCTGCACGGGTTCGAGGTCACGCTGCTGGCGACGGTGCTCGGCACGCTCGTCGCGGCCGTCCTCGGGCTGGCCGTCGCGGTCGCCGGGCGGGCGCCGAGCCGGTTCGTGACGGTGCCGGTGCGGGCCGTCATGGAGTTCATCCGATCCACCCCGCTACTGGTCCAGCTGGTGGGCGCGGCAGCTCTTTTCACCTCGGTGGAGCCGCTGACCATCGGCATCGTGGTGCTGGGTATCCACTACGCCGCCTACACCTCCGAGGTGTACCGCGCCGGGATCGACGGTGTCCCGAAGGGCCAGTGGGAGGCCTGCCGGGCGCTCTCGCTGTCGCCGCGGCGGACCTGGCAGGCCGTTGTCCTGCCGCAGGCGGTACGCAAGGTGCTGCCCGCCCTCGGCAACTATGCGATCTCGATGTTCAAGGAGACCCCGTTCCTCGCCGTGATCACGGTGCAGGAAATGGTCTTCGAGGCCCGGAGGTACGGGGCCGACCACTTCGCGTACACCGAGGCATTCACGCTCGCCGGACTGGTCTTCCTGGTCGCGAGCTACCCCACCTCACTGCTGATGAGAAAGCTGGAGAAGCGCCTTGGCCACTGAACCTCTCCCCCTGCAGAAGACGGCGGCCGCAGCGCCCGAGGACGCCGCGGGCACGGACGCCCTGGTCCGCTTCGACCGCGTGGTCAAGCGGTACGGCGACCACGTCGTCCTCGACGAGCTGGACTTCTCGGTGCGGCGCGGCGAGCACGTCACGCTGATCGGGCCGAGCGGCTCGGGAAAGACCACGATCCTGCGGCTCCTGATGACGCTGGAGAAGGTGAGCGACGGCGTGATCTGGGTGGACGGTGCGCCGTTGTCCCATGTCCGGACGCCGGACGGCGGCCTGAAGCCGGCGGGTGAGAAACATCTGCGCGAGGCCCGGAAGAAGATCGGGATGGTCTTCCAGCAGTTCAATCTGTTCCCGAACATGAAGGTGCTGCAGAACATCACCGAGGCGCCGGTCAGCGTGCTCGGCATGGACCGGGACGAGGCGGAGAGCCGCGCGCGCGAACTGCTCGACCTGGTCGGGCTGGCCGGGAAGATCGATGCGCACCCGTCCCAGCTCTCCGGCGGCCAGCAGCAGCGGGTGGCGATCGCCCGGGCGCTGGCGATGCGGCCGGAGATCCTGCTGCTGGACGAGGTGACGTCCGCGCTCGACCCGGAGCTGGTGGCGGGCGTGCTGGACCTGCTGTCCGACATCGCCCGGACCACCGACATCACCATGCTCTGCGTGACCCACGAGATGAATTTCGCCCGTGACGTCTCGGAGAAGGTGCTGATGTTCGACTCGGGGCGGGTGGTGGAGGCCGGTCCGCCGGAAAAAATCTTCACAGCTCCCGAACATGAACGTACGCGCGATTTCCTCAACGCGGTGCTGTGACCTCGTCGTCCATCGATTTGTCACTGACTCTGGCATATGCCAGAAGGGTGCGCCCCAGCTGACAGCGCCGGGGCGCACCGAGAACTCATCAACAGGCCCCCACCGAAAGCCTCTTGGCGGCTATCGTGGTGCAGAAGCTTGCGGACAACCTGGTGGGGGGAAACCGTGGCGTTGAAGCCCGAACCGGCCGCACCGTTCCACTCGGTGCAGTACGCCCTTCGTGTTCTCGAAACGGTCTCCAAGCACGGCACCGGTGTCACCGACACCCAGATCTCCCGGGAGACGGGACTGCCGGCGGGGCACCTCACCCCACTGCTGCTGACGCTGCGCCGCGAGGGCTATGTCGAGCAGGTGTCCGACGGCGCCTACGTGATCGGCGCCTCACTCCTACTGCTCGGCTCCGGCGCCGCCCGCAGGCAGGCACTGGAGAACAAACTCCAGCAGATCCTGGACCAGCTGCGCGACTCGGTCGGCGCCGCGGTGTACATAAGCCGGTACGTCGACGGCGAGGTCCGGGTCACGCAGTACGCCGACGGTCCGCACACCCCCGCGGTCAACGAGTGGGTGGACTTCCGGTCCGCCGCGCACGCCAGCGCGATCGGCAAGTGCCTGCTGACCCAGCTCGACCAGAACGGCCGCCGCGACCATCTCTCGCGCCACAAGATCGCCCGGCTCACCTCGCGGACCATCACCAGCGAGAAGGCCCTCTTCTCCAAGCTGGACAGCCAGCCGGCGACGGTCCCGGTGCTCGACCTCCAGGAGTACGCGGTGGGCACCGTCTGCGCGGCCGTGCCGCTCACGGCGGGCTCCTCGGCCGGCTGCCTGGCACTGTCGCTGCCCATCGAGCACGCGCACCGGCTGCGCGCGGCGGCGGACACGCTGAACCGGCGGGCCGCGCCGGTCCTGCTGTCAATGGCGCTCTAAGGCGTGTGTCGGAAGTCCCGCCGTCCGCCCGAAGGGCGGGCCCGGCGGCGTCCGGTGCGTGCGATCGCAAGGCGGAGGGTCGTCCTCGTACTGGACGTACTCGGGCGAGCCCGACAACGCAGCGAGCGTGCGTGCCAGGCGTCGCCGGGCAGGCGGGACTTCCGACACACGCCCCTGCGCCGTGACCGGCAATGTTTGCGACGGGGCAAAGCTTGCCGGGAGGGGCACCAGGCCTGCTGGCGGCCGCGGCCGGCGAGTTCCGAGAGCTCGAGGGCGGTGCGCCTGCTACGCCTTCAGCCTGGCGGCGACGGGCCGGTGGTCGCTGCTGGTCGCGGGGAGGGTCCAGGCGGCGGTGGGGGTGACGCCCCGGGTGAGGATGTGGTCGATACGGGCGACCGGGAACGCTGCGGGCCAGCTGAAGCCGAAGCCGGTCCCCGCCTCGTCCTGGACAGACGTCAGCCGGGAGTTCAGGGAGGCGAGGCCCCGGTCGGTGGTGGCGCCGTTGAGATCGCCCATCAGGAGGATTTTCTTCTGCCGTTCCTGGTCGACTGCATGATCGAGCGCGGTCAGGACCTGGTCGCGCCGTGCGATGGTGAAGCCGGAGGCGCCGACCCGGACGGAGGGCAGGTGCACCACGTAGACGGCGAGCGGGCCGTCCGGCCCCTGGACCCGGGCGCGCAGGGAGCGGCTCCAGCCGGGGTCGATGGTGACGCGCTCCGAGTCGGTGATCGGGTAGCGGCTCCACAGGGCAACGGTGCCGATGTGGACCGAGTGCGTGAGCCGGCGGCTCAGCACCTTCCGGTAGGCGGGCATCGCGTCATCGGTGATCTCTTCCAGGGCCACCAGGTCGGGGTCGGCGGCAAGCAGCGTCCGGGCGGTTCCGGCAGGGTCCGGGTTGGCGGCACCGACGTTGTGGGTGACGACCGTCAGGTCCGGCTCGGCATCCGGCCGCCCGCCGAGAAACAACTGCCCGAACATCGCAGCCCACACGGCAGCGACCAGGAGCGCGGCGACGCCGGCCGGCACCGACCTGCGGAGCAGGGCGGCCGACAGCAGCACGGGCACGGCCAGACCTGTCCAGGGCAGCAGGGTTTCGAGCAGGCTGCCCGGATTGCCCATCGAGTTGGGAACCAGCGAGTGGCCGACCAGCACGATCCCCGTCATGACCGCCAGGGCGGTCGGAACCCGGCCCCTGCGCCATCCGTAGTCACGTCCATGCCGATCGGATATGTGGTCCGGCCGGTCGTGGGCTTGTCGGTCCGGCACGGGTGCTGCCCCGGAAGCGGCCTGCTGTTCGGGCTCGGAGTCGGTGGGCGGTATCTGGGCGGGGTCGAAGAATCCGCCACCGATGTACACATCCGGGTAGGGGTCTTCGTGCAGGTCGGGCATGCCGTGTCCTTCAAAGGAGGGGGTGGGTCGGCGCGGACCGGCTCGGCGGTGCCGGCTCAGGGCGAGGCGATGGGTACCCGTCAGCCGGCGGCATTGTTCAGGGGACCGGGGCAGGTGCCGCCGGGGCCGGTCAGCAACTCGAAGTGCCACATCTCGTTGGCGTAGACCTGACACAGGCCATAGGCGGAGCCGTTGCGGATGAGCCAGTCGTCGGCGTCGGTGGGGCCGATGTCCACCGCTTTCCCGGACACGTGGGTCGACTTCTCCGGGGTGTTCACGAACTCCCGCGCCTTTTCCGGGCTCCCGTACTTCTCGATTCCCTCCTCCAGCAGGCGCTGCTGGTGTTCCTTGCTGCGCCAGCCCGACGTGACCACGAATTCGATGCCGTCGTCGCGGGCATCCCGGGCCGCTTCCTGCACGGCCTTCAGCAGACGCTTGTCCAGACGGGTGACGGCCGCGTGGCGGGTGTCGAAAGGGGTGATGTCACGGTCGTCCGGCAGGGCACCGTCGTCGGCGACCTCGGCTGGGACCTCCGCGGGCGCTCCGCCGCTGTCCGGCGAATGCCCTGCCGGTGCGGTTGCCCGCGCGGCCGGTTCGCTCCGGGTCGTCACGACCCACATCGCCGACAGCGTCAGAACCAGGAGTGCGCCGATTCCAGCCATCGTCCAGCCGGGGAATCGGCGCGCCGCCGTGGTTGAGCGGTTCGCCACGTGGGTGTCGTGCATCGCGGCCTCCAGGCATCTCGGACACAGCGGCGGGTGCCGCTCGGTGATGCCTTGAGTCAAGGGCGGGCCGTGTTGTCGGGCCGTCTCGATTTCCCGATACGTTTTCGATAGGCCCGGACCGCTCCAATAGGGATGGCCGCGTACAGGACCGGCGGCCGGTCCGACTCGCGGCGGGAATCGCGGCAGGAGCCCTCCGCAGTGCGGAAATCACTCTTCGCCACCGTTCCCTTCCAGGGCCGTAGGCTGGACCGGAAGCCGGATATCAGCCGGTTTGAGACAGAGCGGGAGAGGCCGCATGCGGGTGCTGATTGTCGAGGACGAGCCGTATCTCGCCGAGGCGGTGCAGGCGGGTCTGAGGCTCGAAGCCATCGCCTCCGACATCGCCGGGGACGGCGACACCGCCCTGGAGCGCCTCGACGTGAACGAGTACGACGTCGTCGTACTCGACCGTGACATCCCCGGCACGCATGGTGACGACGTGTGCCGGATCATCGTGCAGCGGCGCCTCGGCTGCCGCGTGCTCATGCTGACGGCGGCAGGCCTCCTCAGCGAGAAGGTCACCGGGTTCGAGATCGGCGCCGACGACTACCTGACCAAGCCCTTCGACCTGAAAGAGCTGGTCGTACGGCTCCGCTCACTGGCCCGCCGGCCCAAGGACAGCACACCCCCGGTCCTCGAGTACGCCGGAATCCGGCTGGACCCGTTCCGGCGCGAAGTCTTCCGCGACGGGAAGTACGTCGCGCTCACCAGGAAACAGTTCGCCGTCCTGGAAGTCCTCATGACGGCGCGGGGCGGGGTCGTCAGCGCGGAGACGCTGCTGGAGCGGGCCTGGGACGAGAACGCCGACCCGTTCACCAACGCGGTCCGCATCACCATGTCCACGCTCCGCAAACGGCTGGGCGAACCGTGGTCCATCCACACCGTGCCCGGCGTCGGATACCGGCTCGACGAACCGGCGGGGCACGGACGGTGAACCGGCGATCAGCACCCCACCGAGCCACCACCGCGGCACCGGCGGCGGACGACCCGGCGCGCCCCGTTCGGCCGCGGCGGCTGACCGCCCGAATGAAGCTCACCCTCACTTATGCCCTGTTCGTGGTCGTCGCGGGCGCGTTCACCCTTGCCGTCATCTACCTGGCCATGCGCTTCGTGCCCAACTACCCTTTGACCGCAGCGAACCCGCGGGACGAAAGCGGCGCCCCTTCCCGGCAGGAGATTCTTCAGACCCTGCTCGAAGCGTCCGGCCTCACGCTGCTCCTGCTGGCGCTCGTCGGGGTCGGCGGCGGCTGGTTCATCGCGGGCCGCGTCCTGCGGCCCCTGCAGGACATCACCCGAGCTGCCAGGCGGGCGGCCGACGGCTCCCTGGACCACCGCATCGGACTCACCGGTCCGCGCGACGAGTTCACCGATCTCTCCGACACCTTCGACACCATGCTCGCCCGCCTGCAGCGGTCCTTCGACGCCCAGCAGCGCTTCGCCGCCAACGCCTCGCACGAACTGCGCACCCCGCTCGCCATCAACCGCACCATGCTCGACGTCGCCACCGCCGACCCCGACGGCCAGGACTACCCCCGACTCGTGTCCCGGCTGCGCGAGACCAACCAGCGCGGCATCGAGGTCACCGACGCCCTGCTGCAACTCTCCGCCCTCGACCACACCTCGCCCACCACCCGGCCCCTCGATCTCGCCGACACCGCCGAAGAAGCCCTCGATCTCGTCCGCGAGGAAGCCTGGACACGGGGCATCACCCTCTCCACCGACATCCACCCGGCCCCGGCCACCGGCGACGGCGTACTGCTCCGCCAGCTCACCCTGAACCTGCTCCACAACGCCCTGCGGCACAACCTGCCCACCGGCGGATCGCTCACCCTGACCACCGGCCCCGACCCGGCACACCCTGGCCGCGCCGTCCTGACCGTCACCAACACCGGGCCCCTCCTGCCCGACACGGTCGACCACCTCACCGAACCGTTCCTGCGTGGCAGCGGACGCCTGGCCGAGAAGGACCCCGCACGCCGCGGGCACGGCCTCGGCCTGGCCATCGTCGCGGGTATCGTCCGCGCCCACCACGGCGACCTGACCTTGACCCCCAACCCCGGCGGCGGGCTCACCGCCCGCGTGTCACTCCCCGGCCCTTAGGGGCCGTCCGGCCAGGCCGGATGTCCCCGCGGGCCCGTCGCGGGCGCGTGTCGTCAGCACCCTTCGGGACCAGGTATTATTTTCGAGTCAGCAGGCGCCGCTAGCTCAGTTGGTTAGAGCAGCTGACTCTTAATCAGCGGGTCCGGGGTTCGAGTCCCTGGCGGCGCACAGACAACGCCCAGGGCGGTTCACGTACACACGTGGACCGCCCTGGGCGTTTTTCGCGGTCCGCCGCTCCGTACACGCATGTCACGCAGGCGTACCGGACAACCGTCGACCCTGTCGTCCTCAGTCGCCCGACGACACCAGGTGGGCGCGCCCGTGCGCCTCGTACTCGCCGAGCAGGGCGGCCAGCTCCGCGCCCCGCAGCCTTTCGTAGGGTCCGCCGGCCCCGTTCCACCAGATGGGGTCGGCGCTCCGGAAGCCCTCGCGGCGGAGCGCCACCCGGTGCACCTTGTTCGTCGCCGTGACCGGCATCGCCGCGACGATGCGTACGAAGCGGGGCGCCATCTTCGTCCCCAGGTCCGATTGGGCCGCCAGGAACGCGGCGAATCCGCCGGGGTCGAAGGCCGCCCCCTCGCGCAGCGCCAGCGCCGCCATCACCTGGTCGCCGGCCACCGGGTCCGGCACCGCGTACACCGCGACGGCCGCCGCGTCCGACCAGCGGGCCAGGATGTTCTCGATCATCGCGGCGGCCAGGTTCTCGCTGTCGACCCGCAGCCGGTCGTCCGTCCGGCCCGCGAAGTAGAGGAATCCGGCCGGGTCACGGAAGAAGAGATCCCCGGTCCAGTACCAGCCGCCGCGCACCCGGGCCGCGTCCGCCTCCGCGTTGCGCCAGTAGCCCTCGAAGGGCGTACGGCCCCGGTTGACCAATTCTCCTATCGCATCGTCCCCGTTGAGCAGCCGCCCGCGCGCGTCGAGTACCGCCGCAGCCCGCTCCTCGCCGGTCTCCGGGTCGACGACGGCCAGATCGTCGCGGGGGGACGCCCGGCCGACAGCGCCCGGCGGGGTGTCCGGGGTCCGCTGGATCGCCGCACCGCCCTCGGAGGATCCGTACCCCTCCACCAGCCGCACCCCGAACCGCTCCCGGAACCGGGCCGCGTCCACGGCGCCCGCCTCCGTGCCGAATCCGAGCCGCAGCGGATGGTCACGGTCGTCGGGGCGCTCGGGGGTGGCCAGCAGGTATTGGACGGCGCGGCCGACATAGGTGAAGTACGTGGCCCCGTGCGTGCGCACGTCGTCGAGAAAGCCGGAGGCCGAGAACCGGCGGCGCAGGGCGACCGCGGCGCCGCCCGCGAGCGCGGGGGCCCAGTCGGCGATCACGGCGTTGCCGTGGAACATCGGCATGCAGATGTAGTGGACGTCGTCGCGCCGCACCCGGAAGTGGTCGACCAGCGACTGCCCGGCCGCCGCCAGTCGCCCCTGGGTGCAGATCGCGGCCTTGGGCGCACCGGTCGACCCCGAGGTGAAGTAGAGCAGCATCCGGGTCTCGCGCCCGACCTCCCGGAGCACCGCCTCGCCCGGCTTCGCCCCGGCATATCCGGCGAGCAGCGCGGTGTACGCGTCGGTGTCGGTGACCAGCACCCGTACGCCCGGCAGATCGAGCCCGTCGAGCAGCGGCAGATGTGCGCTTTCGGTGACCAGGACCCGGCAGTCGGTGTGCAGGATGTCGCGGGCCAGCTCGGCTCCGCGGCGGGTCGGGTTGATGCCCGCGACGGCGGCCCCGGCCAGGGCCGCCGCGCTCAGCCAGAGCGGGAATTCGGGGGTGTTGTCGAGCAGTACCCCCAGGTGCGGTTCGCCGTCCGCCGACAGCAGATCCGCCAGGAGCGCGGCCCGCGCGGCAGCTCCGGAGGCGACCTGGTGGTGGCTGAGGACGGTGTCCTCGTGCTTCAGCCCTGGCCGGTGGTCGCCCCATTGGCGCTGTACGAGCTCCGCTACGGTGCCTGCGCTCCCCATGGCGCCGAACGGTAACTGACTACGCGTCAGAACTGAACATCGGAGCACGCATAGAACGCGTTCCCGGTGTCCGCGATGGTCCAGACGCTGAGGATGATGTGCTTCCCGGTCTTCTGGGTGGGGATGGTGCCCTGCTGCGTCAGGGTCGCCGGGGGCCGCTGACCGCCGTACGGCACGGTCATGAACGGCTGCGACTCGAGCGCCGCCCTGGTGAGCGGCTTGGTGGGGTCCCAGCCGTTCTTGGTGATGTAGTACCGGAAGTCGGTCGTGGCGTGCTGGGCGGTGAACTGCCAGCGGAAGCTGAAGCCCTGGCCTGCGGTGACCTTGGTGGCGGGCCAGTTGCCGCCGCGCGGGTCGTCCAGCGCGGCGAAGTTGTCGTGGCCGCCGGAGCAGATCCTGCCGTCCGCCGGACCTGCCGCCGGGAAGCCCTTGGGAGCCTCGACGCTCTGCGGTTCCCACTGGATGGCGCCGCAGCCGGTTACGGTGCCGTTGGCACAGAGCTTCTGGCGGCTGATGGGGTTGTCGGTGTAGCCGTGGCTGCCGGCGCTGCTCGTCGCGAACATCGAGACGCCCGCTATCGCCAGGCCGACTACGGCCGCGCTTGCCCTTTTACGCATTGCTGTCGCTCCTCAAGAACGTGGGGGAGGTTCCATGAGCACTGCTGCGCGCGTGGTCGTGCGGTCTAGACCAAGTCTTAGATTATTGACGGAGCATGAACATGTCCAGACCAATGGGAACGGGATTCCGGTTCGCCGCGGACGCGGTACGGACGCGCCGTCAGGCACCGCCCCCACCGCTGCGTCCGGTGTAGAAGGCCACCGTCAAGTCCTTCACCAGCGCCTTCCGTTCATAATCGTCGAGCTCCACGAGGCCGCGCGCGGTCAGCCGGTTGACCGTGTCGTCCACCGCGTCAACCACCGAAGTCAGCACACTGTCCCGGTGCTCGGCGTCAATGGCGGCGATCCTGCGACGCTGCATCGCGGCGGCGAGCTCTGGTGCGTACTCGATGCGGGTCGGCTGCGCGGAGTACACCTCGATGCCCACCGGCTCGCACTCCGCCTTCAGCGTCCCGGTCAGCGCGTCACCGACCGCCTCCGCGTTGCGCAGCGTGTGGGCGTCCTCGTGGAACGCGTCGACAGGCAGCTGCGACAGGACCCGTGCCATCGCCGCCTCGACCTGCTCGCGCAGGTACTTCTCGTGGTCCGCCACCCCGAGCGTCGCCCGCACGGTGTCCTTGATCCGCCACACGACGAGGACGACGACGCGCAGCGCCGTACCGTTCGCATCCACCGTGGGCAGCGGTTCGCTGCGCCAGTGCCGGAGCCGCACGTCGACCCGGCGGCGCCGCAGCAGCGGGCTGACCCAGACGAGCCCCGTCCGCCGCACGCTCCCCCGGTAGGCACCGAAGAGCATCACCACCCATGCGTACCCGACGCGACCGCGAGTCAGACCGCCGAACGCGAAGAGCACCACGGTCACCAGGACGGCGAGCGCCGCCCCTGCCCCGATGCCGATGCCGTCGTACGGACGCGAGCCGATCCCGAGCCGGGCGAGCACCCCGGCGGGCAGCACGCCGGCCCACCACAGCACCGCCCCACCGCCGACCGTCCCGGCCAGCCCGGCGAGCACCCCGGCCCACCCGGGCAGCGCGGGCCCCGGCTTCTCGGTCAGCCGCGGATCACCCACCGGCGCGGGCCTGGTGGGCGCCTGCACCTGCATCCGGCGCGCGACGGGCACTCGCCGCAGGGCCGCCCCCTGCTCGCCGCCGCCGGTCCCCCGGGCGGGACCGACAGGGAGAGCGGCGGCGCCGGGGCGCTCGGACTCGCCAGGGAAGGGCAAGCGTACGAGGGTGGAGCGGGTGTGCTCATGAGCGATGACGACGTGCCGCCGCCCGGTCACCGCGTCGTCGGGGTCCGACACCGATACAGGGGCCGATGCGGATTCCTGTACGGGGACGGCTTCGGCGGCCGAGGCGGGCACAGGCACCATGAGGGGCGGTGTGCCGTGCGGCGTGTCGGGGCCGGGTTCGGTTCGAGTCGGCGCCGTGCTGTCGAACCGGGCGCCCAGGAGCGGGCGGGTCAGCAGGTACGAGCCCGGGGCGAGGGCCGACGCCGAAGCCCCGGCCGGAACCGACACCGAGGCCGAGGCCGCACCGAAGGCGGGGTCCTTGGCGCCCCCCGGGACCAGGTCGAGCACGAGGTCGAGGAGGGCATCCGAGCCGGCCTCCGCCTGCGTCCCCGCACCGGAGCCGCCCCCAGCCTCCACGCCCGGAACCGATGCCGGACCCGCGCCCGGCCAGATGTCCGCACCCGCGTCCGGGCCGGCCCCGGCGCCCGAGGCGCCCTCCGTGGCGTCCGCTCCGCCGCTCATCGGCTCCCGTTCCTTCCCTTCCTCCGGGGTTCCGGAGCTGCCCGACACCGTGGATCGCATTCCCGCCTCCGTCATGTCCGTGTTCTCACGCGAAGAGTCGCCGCCAGGTCTCCGGGCCGGGGTATCCGTCGGCCTCGGCGCCCCGCCAGCCCTGGGCGCGCTGGAAGGCCTCGACGTTGCGCCGGTCCGCCTCCGTCCACCGGGGTCCGGGGCCCTGCGTGTAGTACTTGCCGTATCCCTTCTTCACCAACTGTCTGCCGAGCCTGTCGACATGGCTGTTGGACCGACCCGGCCGGAAGTAGCTCCGGCCGGGGAAGGCCGGGGCCGCATGCGAACCGCCGCCTGCGCTTCCGCTTGCGCTCGCCGGGATGTCGCGGCCGGTCCCGTTCACCAACAGGCGCCAGGTGTGCGGACCGGGAATGCCGTCGGCCTCCTTGCCCTTCCAGCCCTGCGCCCTCTGGAACGCCCGGGTCGCCCGCCGGTCGGCGTCACCCCAGCCCGGCCCGGGTCCGACCTTGTAGAAGTGCCTTCCGCCGCGGTCCACGAGCATCCGTCCGAGCTGGGTGATGTACATGTTGCTGACACCCGCACCGAATTTCGTGGTGCCCGGGAACACCGTCGCCGTCCCGCTGCCGACCTTGTCGGTTCCGGTGGTCAGGCCCTTGTAGCGGTACGGAACGTATTTGCCCGAGTTGGTCCAGTAGGCCATGGGCGTCGTCTGCTTGCGCGTGTGCGCAGGAGTCTGTTCGTAGGCCGTGTAATGCGTGTGCGTGTAGTCGGTCCAGCCTCCGAAGATCGTGACGTGCGAGCCCTTCGAGGGGTCGGCCGGGTTGTGGAAGAGCAGCATGTCGCCGGGCTGCAGCTCCGAGCGCGCGATCCGGGTCCCGTACTCGGCGAGGCTGCCGGTCCACTCGTTGCGCTTCAGTTTCCAGGCCATCGACACATAGCCGGAGCAGTCCTGCCGATACCCGTCGGACCAGTACTTCGCCATGCTGTACGGGACCTTCGCGCTCACCCACTTCTTGGCCCGGTTGATGATGTCCGCCCGGGTCACCTTGTTCAGTGCCGATTTCGAACCGCCGGACGACGGCGAACCCGGGGCCCCGGCGCCGTTCAGCGGACCGGGCATACCCTGCGGATTACCCACATCCGCGTCGCCCGCACCCGAACCCGGATCCGCCATCTCGTCCGTCCGGGCGGACCCGGGCGCCGGCCCGGTCACCACGCTCACCGCCTCGGCGGCACCGGTCCTCAGCGGACCGGGCATGCCCTGCGGATTACCCACATCCGAATCGACCGGCCCCAGATCATCCGGATCACCCACCTCGTCCGGATCCGTCGCCCCATCCGTCGAGCCGGTCCTCAGCGGACCAGGCATGCCCTGCGGATTACCCACATCCGAATCGACCGGCCCCAGATCGCCCGCATCACCCACCTCGTCCGGATCCGTCGCCCCATCCGTCGAGCCGGTCCTCAGCGGACCGGGCATGCCCTGCGGATTACCCACATCCGAATCGACCGGCCCCGGATCGCCCGCATCGCCCGGACCCGTCGTCCCGTCCGTCCGGGCAGACCCGGGCACGAGCCCGGTGACCGCGCTCACCGCCTCGGCCGCGCCGGCGCTCAGCACCACACCGGCCGCCGTGGCCAGCACCAGCACGCGCCGTGCACCACGCGCGGCAGGGTGCCCTCCGTACCGCGTGGGCAGGGCACGAGCGGCGGTGCGCCGCTGCGCGGCGCACCCCGCACAGGTGCAGTCGATGGCGGGCACGTACTCCTCGAAGGCCGGCACAGTCATGCGAATCCCCTCGGCACTCGTCAAGATCTTTTGGCGCATCGGCACGGGCGTCAGTGTCTCAACTCTCCCGACATATTGTATTTTGACGGACAGAACAGAAAAAACGACCATCCGACAGGCCGCGACGGGCGGGAAATGGTCAGGAGCATCCCCCCGTATCGGGTAGAGTTCTCCAGGTCAGCAGGCGCCGCTAGCTCAGTTGGTTAGAGCAGCTGACTCTTAATCAGCGGGTCCGGGGTTCGAGTCCCTGGCGGCGCACGCAGAGTCAAGGCCCCCTCACTCCACGTGAGGGGGCCTTGTTCGTATGCCATTCCCTCATCCACGGCCGCCGAGCGAGCCCCGAGCCGTCTCCCGGGGACCGAAAAGCTCCCCTCATACACCTCCGCGCGCCCCTCCGCAAGAGCCGCCCAAATCGCTCATATGACCGGCAAATACCCCGTTTCGCCCTTGCGATCACGACCTGGGTCATACAACCTGTCATGGGGTCATCAGCCGCAATCGAGTCGATGACGCCCGCAGTTGGGGGCAGTATCAGGGGGAAGTTCCGGTTTGCGCGTACCGCGGGATGGGGGTCCCGCTCGTGGACGGATGCCGAAGGGCACCGGGCGACCGGAAAGGCGCCTTCCGTGAGGGGATGGCGCCCGCCAGAGAGTTCGTCCGCCGCGATCGAGGGGGATGCACGGCGGACGAGACGACCGACCGACCGCGCAGCCAGCATGCGCGCAGGGGGGATGACCCATGACGTCGACGCCGACAGGCGCCCGGCAGAACAGCGACCCTTCCCGGACCATGCAGCTGTGGACCGGGGGCCGGCGCCACCCGAAGAAGGCGCTGCCCCGCTACGACTACGAGCACTACAGCCGTCTCGCCGGGCCACTGACCCTGCCCGATCCGAGCAGACCGTACTCCGTGCAGTACCGCTCGCTGCTCTCGCAGGAACCGCACAGACTCCGCGCGGCGCTCCTGCTCGGCGCCGCACCGCTCGTCTCGCTCGGCCTGTTCGCATGGCTGATGCAGCCCGAACACTGGACCCAGCGCGATCCGAACCTCAAGAACGACACGCTGCTGATCCTCGACATCGTCATGCTCGTCTCGATCGGTCTGATCGAGCTCTTCCGCACCATGAACGTCCTGTCGAACGCGCACGCGACGCTGGTCGCGCGCGACCCGGTCCCGGTCGTGCCGGAGCCCGGCACCCGGGTCGCCTTCCTCACCTCCTTCGTCCCGGGCAAGGAGCCCCTGGAGATGGTGACGAAGACCCTCGAAGCGGCGGTCCGCATCAGACACCGCGGACTGATGCACGTCTGGCTGCTCGACGAGGGCGACGACCCGGCCGCCAAGGAGGTCTGCGCCCGGCTCGGGGTGCACCACTTCTCCCGCAAGGGCGTCGCGCACTGGAACCGGGCCACGGGCGCGCACCGCGCGAAGACCAAGCACGGCAACTACAACGCCTGGCTCGACGCGCACGGCGGCGCGTACGACTTCTTCGCCTCGGTCGACACCGATCACGTGCCACTGCCCAACTACCTGGAGCGGATGCTCGGCTACTTCCGCGACCCGGACGTCGGCTTCGTCATCGGCCCGCAGGTCTACGGCAACTACGACACGTTCGTCACGAAGGCCGCCGAGTCCCAGCAATTCCTCTTCCACGCGCTGATCCAGCGCGCGGGCAACCGCTACGGCGCCCCGATGTTCGTCGGGACCAGCAACGCCGTGCGGATCTCCGCCCTCAAACAGATCGGCGGTCTGTACGACTCGATCACCGAGGACATGGCGACCGGCTTCGAGATGCACCGCGCGCGCAACCCGCACACCGGCCGGAAGTGGCGGTCGGTCTACACCCCGGACGTGCTGGCCGTCGGCGAGGGCCCGACCGCGTGGACGGACTTCTTCACCCAGCAGCTGCGCTGGTCACGGGGGACGTACGAGACGATCCTCACGCAGTACTGGAGAGGGATCGGGACACTCCCCGTCGGCAGGCTCTTCAACTACACGATGATGATCATCTTCTATCCGATGTCCGCCCTGAACTGGATCCTGGCGGCGCTCAGTTGCGCGCTGTTCCTGGGCATGGGCGCCTCCGGCGTGCAGATCGACCCGGTCGTCTGGATGATGCTGTACGGCAACGCCTCGGCACTCCAGATCGGTCTGTACATCTGGAACCGGCGGCACAATGTGTCGCCGCACGAGCCGGAGGGCTCCGGCGGTATGGCGGGGATGATGATGTCCGCGCTCTCCGCCCCGGTCTACGCGCGGTCCCTGATGGATGCCGTGCTGCGCCGCAGGAGCTCGTTCGTGGTGACGCCCAAGGGCGACTCGTCCAGCCCCGACACGTTGTTCGGCACCTTCCGTATCCATCTCTTCTTCATGCTGGTCTTCGGCGGTTCGATCGCCGCCTCCTTCGTCCTCGGCCACAACCATCCCGCGATGCTCACCTGGGCCGCGCTGGCGCTGATGATCACGGCGGCGCCGATCTTCGGCTGGCGGTACACCGTCCACGCGGAGGGGAAGCAGCGGCGCGACGGACCAGCCCCGCAGGACGGCGCACCGGCTCGTCGGCCGGCGCATGCCCCGCAGGGGAAGCCGCACCGGGTGCCGGACGAGCGGACCGTGCAGATCCCCCTGGGGGGACGTAACCAATGACGTACCGTCCCGGCCGCCGTACCCGCCGCATGGCGATCAGTACGGCGGCGGTGCTGGCGCTCGCGGGGGCCAACGGGCCGTGGCTGTACCGCGTCAGCGGCGAGCGCTACCACGAGTACAAGATCAACAAGCCGGAGTACAAGGCCGCCAACGGCCACTGGGGCTTCCTCGACGTCCCGTCCGGGTTCCGGATCAATACGATCCATGCCGCGCTGCTGCACACCGGCAAGGTGCTGCTCGTCGCGGGCTCCGGCAACAACCCGAAGAACTTCGACGCGAAGAGCTTCCGGTCGGTGCTGTGGGACCCGCGGACCGGCAGGTTCACGAACGTACCCACGCCCAAGGACATGTTCTGCTCCGGTCACACCCAGCTGCCGGACGGCCGGCTGCTGATCGCCGGCGGCACGAAGCGGTACGAGAAGCTGAAGGGCGATGTCACCAAGGCGGGCGGCCTGATGATCGTCCACAACGAGGACCCGGACAAGCCGGTCACCCTGCCCGGGGGCACCCGGTTCACCGGCAAGGAGAACGGCAGGACGTTCGTCTCCAAGGATCCGGTGCTGGTCGAGAAGGCCACCAAGGTCTTCGACAGGAGGACCGGCGCCTTCCTGCGCAACGACCCCGGGCTCGGCCGGATCTACGTCGAGGCCCAGAAGTCCGGTACGAAGTACGAGACGGGCACCCAGGACAACTACCGGATCTCCGGGCTCTCCGGCTCCGGCACACGGAACGTGTACGGGATCGCCCAGAAGCTCGCCCTCGACAAGAAGGACTTCCAGGGCATCCGGGAGGCGTTCGAGTTCGACCCGGTGGCGGAGAAGTACATCAGCGTCGATCCGATGAACGAGGCGCGCTGGTACCCGACGCTGACCACGCTGAAGGACGGCAGGGTCCTCGCCCTGTCCGGACTCGACGAGATCGGTCAGATCGTGCCCGGCAAGGACGAGATCTACGACCCCCGGACGAAGAAGTGGGCGTACACCGGCATCGTCCGGAAGTTCCCCACCTACCCCGCGGTCTTCCTGCTGGGCGACGGCCGGCTCTTCTACTCCGGCTCGAACGCCGGGTACGGTCCGGCGGACATCGGCCGCGCACCGGGCGTCTGGGACCTCGCGACGAATACGTTCGAGGAGATCCCCGGGCTGAGCGACGCCCGCGAGATGGAGACATCGGCGACAGTACGGCTGCCACCCGCCCAGGACGAGAAGTTCATGGTCATCGGCGGAGGCGGGGTGGGTGAGTCGGACAGGTCCACCGAGAAGTCCCGGCTCGTGGACCTGAAGGCCGCCGCGCCGAGATTCAGGGACGGCGCGGCGCTCACCGAGGGCACGCGCTACCCGAGCGCGTCGCTGCTGCCCGACGACTCGGTGCTCGTCACCGGCGGGTCGAGCGACTACCGCGGGCGCAGCGGCTCGAACGTCCTGCAGGCCCGGCTGTACGACGCGAGGACGGACACGTACCGGAGGGTGGCGGATCCGGAGGTCGGACGGAACTATCACTCGGGGTCGCTGCTGCTGCCCGACGGGCGCGTCATGATCTTCGGCTCGGACTCGCTGTACGCCGACAAGGCGAACACCCGCCCGGGCGTCTTCGAGCAGCGCATCGAGATCTACACGCCGCCCTACCTGTACCGCGGCTCACGGCCGGAGCTGACGGCCGGGCCGAAGGGCATTCGACGCGGCGGTACGGGGGTGTTCACGACCGGGCAGGGATCGACGATCACGTCGGCGAAGCTGATGCGGCCGAGCGCGGTGACGCATGTGACGGACACGGACCAGCGGTCCGTGGCGCTGGGGCTGAAGCGGACGGCGGGGGGTATCGCCGTGACGGTGCCGGGAAACCGGGCGCTGGTGCCGTCGGGGTGGTACCTGCTGTTCGTGGCCGATGCGAAAGGGACACCGTCGAAGGGGACGTGGGTGCGGGTCCCGTAGGGCCTCCCGTTCGGGTCATGCCGGGGGCCCGGACGGGCGCAGCCCCGTCGAGCCCGTCCGGCGGCCGGGGCAGAGAACCGGCCACCGGACGCCCCGGTACTACTTCGTGTTGCGGGCCAGCCCCAGCGCGTACTCCGGCCACCACTCCCCCGCCTTCGGGCCCCCCTTGCACGCGCCGTCCGACTCCCCCGGCCGCTTGATCCAGAGGTATGCGTCGACCAGGTCCTCAGCCGTGTCCGTGGTCGGGGGTTCGCCCAGGGCACGACCCGGTGGGTTGCACCAGTTCTCCTTGGGGTCGCCCTCGTCGTACGGGCCGTTGCCGTTGCGGCTCGTGTCGATGACGAACGGCTTGTTGCCGACCTTCACCGAAAGCCGCTTTCCGAAGTCCGTACTGGCCGCCGTGGTCTGGAAGTTGGAGACGTTGACCGCGAAGCCGTCCGCGTCCGCGATGCCCGCCTGCCGGAGCGGCCGGAAGAGCGCGTCCGGGGTGTGCCAGCCCGCGTTGCCCGCGTCCATGTAGACGCGCGTGTGCGGCAGTTGCTTCAGCCGTTGCACGGCGCCCTTGAGCAGGTCGTACCGCTCCTCGTGGAACTCCTGCGGGGTGCAGCCGTCGATCAGGTGCAACAGCGCGTCCGGCTCCAGGATCACCGTGGTGCGACGGTCGCCGATGCCCTTCGCCACGCTCTCCAGCCAGGCACGGTACGCGTCGCCGTCCGCGGCGCCGCCCTTCGAGAACTGGCCGCAGTCACGGTGCGGGATGTTGTAGAGGACCAGCAGCGCCTCCCGGCCGGACTTCCGGGCCGCCTCGGTGAAGCCCTGCACCTCCGCCTCGGGGTTGTCAGGACCGATCCACTCCCCGACCGGCTGCCGGGCGATCTTCTTGATCAGGCCGGCGTTCCTGTCGTTTCCGGCCTCGGAGTAGGCGGCGACCTGCCGGGCCGCGTTCCCGTCCGGGTTGACCCAGTAGGGGTCGCTCGCGACGGGGCGCTCGTTGCCACCGGAGGACGAGGACGAAGAACATCCTGCGAGCAGCAGCGTCACGGTCAGCGCCACCGCCCCCGCACCGGACCGGCCGGTGTAATTGCCGTACATCCACTCCCCCTTGGGCACCGGACAAGACCGGGCGAATCCATCCTGACACACCCAGACATCGAAGGACGGAGAGCGACCCGTTCTGGACGTATCGTCAAATGTCTGTTGGGGGTGAGCCGTTGCGCGCCCTACAGTGGCGCGTAGTGGCCCACACACCCCCTTTGCCTCCCGTGTCGGCGCCGGGCTTCTCCCGCAGCCCGCGCACCGCGGTCGAGGACCGGCCCGGTCGGCGCCCCGGGGGGAAAACGGGCGGCCGGCCGGGCCAGGTGTACCCGTCCACCGGACGATCCGCTACGCGGACTTGCCCGCGGACGGCTTCTCGCCGGTCAGGTACGCCGAGACGACCACATTGGCGTTGTACTCGTGCGACGCGCGGTCGAACCTGCCGCCGCAGGTGATCAGCCGCAGCTCCGCCCGGCCGTCCTTGCGGGGCCCGTAGGCCTTGCGGGCGTCGAAGCGTTTCCGGGTGAAGACCTGGACGTCGTCGATGGTGAATTCGGCGACCGAGCCGTCCGTCCGGACGACCCGGACCTTCGCGCCGGGGCGGGCCGCGCTCAGTCCGTAGAAGACGGCCGGTTTGGTCTCGGTGTCGACGTGGCCGACGAGGAGCGCTGCGCCCGCCGCGCCGGGTCGGGTGCCGCTGCCGTACCAGCCGACGGTCTGCGATTTCGCGAACGGTGGCGGGTCGATCCCTCCCGCCTTGTCCAGGCCGCGGACGACGACGGGGGCCCGGACACCTATGGAGGGAATCTCGATGCGTTCCGGTGCCGCGCCCTTGATCGGGGCGTGCGCCGCGGGCAGCGGTACACCGTGGGGGCGCCCGACGGCCGCGATGTCACCGGTGGTCGGGGCGGAGCTGGCGCCGGAGCCGTCGGTGATGCCGCGGCCCCAGAGCCACAGTCCCAGGAGCAGAATGGCCCAGGCCACTCCGGTGAGCAGTCGGCCGGACCCTGCCGGGCGGTTCGAGGCGGACATCTCGTTCAGTCCGCGGCCGTGCGGCGACGGCGGGCGCTGCGGAGGGCTACGGCGACGGCCGCGACGGCGGCCAGGGCCAGCCCGAGCACGGCGTGCGCGGTGCCGGGGCCGTCCTGCTCGGCCTTCTGTTCGCTGAGGACGGCGGTGCCTCCGCCACCGGCGCGGACCGGGGCGATCGGGGCGAGCGGTCCGGAAGGGTCGCCTGCGACGACGGTGACGGTGCCGGACACCCTGGTGTCCTGGTCGCCGTCACAGGTCACCCAGATGTCGTACGCGCCGGGTGCGGCGTCGGGGCGAATCCTGGCCCGGGTGACGAGCCCGTCGCGGTCGTCGGCCGAGAAGCTCGCATCGGAGGCGAAGGCGTCGGAGATCCCTTTGGCCTCCTTGCCCTTGCAGCCGTCGACCTGCAGGTCCACGTCATCGCCGGGGGCGAGGGAGGACGGGGTCACCGAGAGGGTGGCGTGGGACTGCGAGTCCTTCTCGGAGCCGGAGCCGGAGCCGGAGTCGGCCAGTGCGGCGGGAGCGGGTATCAGGGTCGCCGCGATCACCGCGGCCCCACAGAACGTGAGGGGTATGGAACGCATCGTGAACCTCCTGATGGCAGGTTCACGCGTCCGGCGGCTTTTCGCATCCGCAGGGGTGAGGGACTGGGCCGTGCGGGTCAGCGCCTCGCGGGAAACGAGGGGGTGCGGGGAAGGCGCGCAGGCGGCCTTCCCCGCACGGGGCTCAGCCCATGTCGACGAGGTCGACCAGGTCGGCGATGGAGTCGACGACCGTGGAGGGCCGGAACGGGTAGCGGTCGATGTCGGCGGGGGCCGTCAGACCGGTCAGCACCAGGAAGGTGTGCATGCCCGCCTCCAGGCCGGCGAGCACATCGGTGTCCATCCGGTCGCCGATCATGGCGCTGGACTCGGAGTGGGCACCGATCGCGTTCAGCCCGGTGCGCATCATCAGCGGGTTGGGCTTGCCCGCGAAGTACGGGTCCTTGCCGGTGGCCTTGGTGATCAGCGCGGCGACGGCCCCGGTGGCGGGCAGCGGGCCCTGGGCCGACGGGCCGGTCTCGTCGGGGTTGGTGCAGATGAAGCGGGCGCCGCCGTTGATCAGCCGGATCGCCTTGGTGAGCGCCTCGAAGCTGTATGTCCGGGTCTCGCCGAGGACGACGTAGTCCGGCTCCTGGTCGGTGAGGACGTAGCCGATGTCGTGCAGCGCGGTGGTGAGTCCGGCCTCGCCGATGACATAGGCGGTGCCGCCCGGCCGCTGGTCGTCGAGGAACTTCGCGGTGGCCAGTGCGGAGGTCCATATGTTCTCGACCGGGACGTCGAGACCCATGCGTGCCAGCCTGGCGTGCAGGTCGCGCGCCGTGTAGATCGAATTGTTGGTGAGGACCAGGAACGGCAGCCCGGAATCCCGCAGCCGCTTGATGAAGGCGTCGGCCCCGGGGATCGGCGTCCCCTCGTGGATGAGGACTCCGTCCATGTCGGTGAGCCAGGATGTGATCGGCTTGCGCTCTGCCATGTGGGACTCCTGCCGTACGCCGTGTGCGGGGACGCCGGCGGCACCGCGTTGTGCAGCGCCGACGTCACCGATTTTAGAGGTACGGGCAGGTGGCGGGGGGCGGCGGCGGTCCCGTACCCGATCCGGACCGATCCGGACTCCCACCGGGCATGCGCTCAACTCCCCGCTTCGGCGAGGAGTTGAGCTTCAGTCCAGACCCGTTATCTTTCCGGTACGGATCACCGGTGGTCCATATCGGTGCCAGGCCCCGTCGAGCGGGGGTTCAGCTGCCGGTGGCGGCCTTCCAGGCGTCGACGTAGTCGTCCAGGTGAGTGCCGATGTCCGACCAGTCCGGCTCGAAGACCTCGACTCCGTCCATCAGCCCGGTCAGCGCGATCGCGTTGGCATCGGTGGCCTCGACGTCCTTACGGGCGGCGAAGCCGCCGCCGACCTCGCTGACGTCCTTCTGCGCCTGCTCGGAGAGCATGAAGTCGAGCAGCTTCTTGCCGTTGGCGCTGTGCGGAGCCTTGTCGACCAGTCCGGCCGCGTACGGCAGGGCGAAGGTGGTGGGCTTGGAGCCGGCCTTCGCGGGGAACCAGATGCCGAGGTTCGGCATGTCCTTGGACTGGGCGTAGTTCATCTGGACGTCACCGTTGGCGACGAGGAGTTCGCCCTTGTCCACCTTGGGGGCGAGCTTGCCGGTGGAGGCGGACGGGCCGACGTTGTTGGCCTGGAGCTTCTTCAGGTACTCCATCGCCGGCTCCTTGCCGCCGAAGTCGTGCATGGCCTTGATGAGCACGGCCGTGCCGTCACCGGCGACTCCGGGGGTGGAGTACTGGATCTTCTCCTTGTACGTCCCGTCGAGGAGCTCCTCCCAGGTGGCGGGCGCGGTCTTCAGCTCCTTCTTGTTGTAGACGAACCCGAAGTAGTTGTTGACGACCGAGGTCCACTTTCCGTCGGACGCCTTGTCGGCACCGTCGACCTGGTCGGAGCCGGCCGGCTCGTACGCCGTCAGCAGGCCCTTGGAGTCGGCCTGCTGGATGAACGGCGGAAGGGTGACGAGGACGTCGGCCTGGGTGTTGGACTTCTCGCGGACGGCGCGCTGCACCATCTCGCCGGAACCGCCCTCCACGTACTTGACCTTGATGCCGGTCTTCTTCTCGAAGTCCTTGAAGACCTTGTCGTACCAGCCGTCGCCGTTCTCGCCCTTGAGCCCGTCGGCGCTGTAGACGGTGACGACCTTCTCGTCGGAGGCGGCGGAGGAGGACCCGCCGCAGGCGGAGAGGGTGGCGGCGAGTGCGAGGCAGCCGGTGACGGCGGCTACCGGCTTGAGGAAGTTCTTGCGCATGGGTGTGGTATCTCCTGGAAGGTGAGTAAGCATCGGGGTGTCAGCGGTACGAGGCCCTGGTGCGAATGCGGGCGACGCCGAGGAGCACGAGCAGCGTCGTCCCCATGAGGACCACCGCGACCGCGGCACCGGTGAAGAGCGAGCCGCGGTCGGTCGCCGCGAAGATCTGCACCGGAAGCGGAGTCCAGTCGGGCGGGTAGAGCATCATCGTGGCGCTCAACTCGCCCATGGACAGGGCGAAGCAGAGCCCTGCGGCCGCGGTGAGGGCGGGCAGCAGGAGCGGCAGTCTGATCCGCCACAGGACGTAGGACGGGCGGGCGCCGAGACTGGCCGCCGCCTGTTCGTACATCGGGTCAAGACGCACTATTGCGGCTGAAACCGACTGATAGGCAAACGCCGTGACAAGAATGGTGTGCGCCAGGATCACGATCCAGCGCGTTCCGTTGAGCAGCATCGGTGGCTTGCTGAACGCGACGAGCACGGCGAGACCGACGACGACGGACGGCACGGCGACCGGCAGCATGAACAGCCCGTCCAGGAATCGGCGTCCGCGCCGTCGCAGCGAGGCGGCGGCGAGCGCGGCCCAGGAGCCGACGGTGAGGGCGAGCAGGCTGGCGCTGACGGCGGTGATCAGGCTGGTGGTGAGGGCTTGGAGCGAGTCGCCGCTGGTGGCGGCCTTGTAGTGCTCGGAGGTCGGTCCCGACGGGAAGGCGCCGGACCAGTTGGTGGTGAACGACGCGGCAACGATCACCAGCAGCGGCACCGCGAACAGCGGGACGAAGAGCAGGAAGAACACGACCCAGGTGGCCCACTTCCCGGTACGGCTATGCACCAACACGGCGGCTCACCATCCGATACAGGCTGTAGAGACCGACGGAGATCGCGATGTTGACGACGGCGACGACGCAGGCGGCCGGGTAGTCGGACTCCAGGATCGCCTTGCCGTAGACCAGCATCGGCAGGGTCGTGACACCTTTCGCGCCGGTGAACAGCACGATGCCGAACTCGTTGAGGCACATCACGAGGACGAGGGAGCCGCCCGCGGCGAGCGCCGGGAGCGCCTCCGGGAGGATCACCTGCCGCACGATCCGGGCCGGCTTCGCGCCCAGGGAGGACGCCACCTCCAGTTGCGCGGTGTCGAGCTGGGAGAACGCGGCGAGCAGCGGCCGCATCACGAACGGGGTGAAGTACGTGATCTCGGCGAGGAGGACACCCCACGGGGTGGTGAGGAAGTGGAAGGGCCCGTCCGCCGCCCCGGTGACATCCGTCCAGACGCCGTTGGCCATGCCGACGGTGCCGTAGATGAACAGCAGGGCGAGCGTGATCAGGAAGGACGGGAAGGAGAGGAAGACGTCGATGAACCTGGCGACCGCCCGGCCGCCGGGAAACGGCACGAAGGCGATCACCAGCGCGAGGACGAAGCCCAGCACCAGACAGCCGACCGTCGAACCGACGGCGAGCCAGACGGTGGTGGTCAGTGCCGAGCGGAACGACGCGGAGGCGAAGACGTCGCCGTACGGGGCGAGCGAGGTGCCGCCCTCGTCCGGGCTGACGGACTGCTGGACGACGAGGGCCAGTGGGTACAGAAAGACGAGGGCGAGGACGGCGACAGGCGGGAGCGCCCAGAGGAACTTGCCGGGGCCCGTCCAACGATTGCGGACAGGACGGCTGCCGGACGCACCCGCGGACACGTCTCCGGCCACGGCGCTAGCCATGAACCCCTCCCCCGAAGCCGGCGCCCGCCGGCAGCAGCACCGCGTCCTCGGCGGCGAAGTGCACGGTGACCTTGTCGCCGAGCGCCGGGGTCTCGCGAAGTTCGCGCAGGTCGGCCTTGATCCGGTGGCCGTGGATGTCGACGTACAGCCGGTGGGTGGAGCCGCGCCACTGGACCTCGGCGAGAGTGCCGGTCAGCGCGTTGGGGCCGTCGCCGAGTCCGACCAGGTGGGGCCGGACGCAGAGGGTGGCGGTGACGCCGCCCGCCACCTCGCCGGTCGGCACGGCGAGTGCCTGCCCGGCGAAGTCGACGGCGCCGGTGGTGCCTGCGACGGTGACCGGCAGCAGGTTGGCGTTGCCGACGAACGACGCGGTGAACTCCGTACGCGGGCGTCGGTACAGCTCCTGCGGGGTGCCGCAGTCCTGGAGCCGTGCCTTGTCCATGACCGCGATCCGGTCGGCGAGAGTCAGCGCCTCGACCTGATCGTGCGTGACGTACAGGATGGAGACGTCCGGCAACTCCCGGTGCAGCCGCGCCAGTTCGGCGAGCATCCCGGAGCGCAGCTGGGCGTCGAGCGCGGACAACGGTTCGTCGAGCAGGAGTACGCCGGGGCGGATGGCGAGCGCGCGGGCGATGGCGACGCGCTGCTGCTGTCCCCCGGAGAGCTCGCGCGGGTAGCGCGTGGTGTAGGCGGCCATGCCGACGAGTTCGAGGGCTTCGGCGACCCGCTCGGGTATCTCCGCCTTCGCGACCTTGCGGGCCTTGAGGCCGAAGGCGACGTTGTCCCGGACCCGCATGTGCGGGAACAGGGCGTACTGCTGGACGACCATGCCGATGCCGCGCTTGTGCGGCGGCAGGCCGGTGACGTCCCGGTCGCCGAGCCGGATCCGCCCGGAGACGGGCTGGACGAAGCCGGCGACGGCGCGCAGGGCCGTGGTCTTGCCGGACCCGGACGGCCCGAGCAGGGCCATGACCTCGCCGGGTTCCACCGTCAGGTCGAGCCGGTCGAGGACGATGTTCCCGCCGTACGCGACGCTGACCTGGTCGAACCGGATACCGCTGCCCTGGGTGGCCCCGCCGGTCATGCTTCCGCCCGGGCGATGAGGTCCGGCAGCTCGGCGACCGAGCCGAGTACATGCGTGGCACCGTTGCGCTGCAGCTGTTCCTTGTCGTGTGCGCCGGTCAGCACGCCGGCGACGATCCCGGCGCCGGAGCGTACGCCGCTGAGCATGTCGTACGAGGTGTCCCCCGCGACAACGATCTGCTGGACGCCGTCCACGGCCCCGGTGCGCAGGAACGCGGCAAGGACCATGTCCGGGTAGGGGCGGCCGCGGCCGCCCGCGTCGGCCGGGCAGAGGGTCAGGGCGACCAGGTCCCGCCAGCCGAGCGCGGCGAGGATCGCGTCCTGGGTGGTGCGGGCGAAGCCGGTGGACAGGACCACGGTCCGCCCTTCGCCCGTGAGCCGCTCGATGGCTGCGCGGGCACCCGGGACCGGCGCGATGCGGCCGCCGTCGACCAGCTCCCCGTAGGCCTCCTCGAAGGCGAGGTTGGCCTGCTGGGCCTTGCTCTCGTCGCCGAAGAGGTGCCGGAAGACGGAGATCTTGGACTCGCCCATGGTGGCGCGCACGTAGGCGAGCTTCTCGGCGTGGTCGGCGGAGCCGGGCGCCACGCCGAGGCGCCGGGCGGCGGCGCCGAAGGCCTGCTCGACGAGGCCGCCGTCGGCGACGGTGGTCCCGGCCATGTCGAGGACGACGAGATTCAGCGTGTCGGTGTGGGTCAACTTCTTCACCAGCCCAGTTCGTTGGCGGTCGTTTCGGCGATGGCGGGCGAGCAGGTCATGCCGCGGCCGCCCGGCCCGGTGACCAGCCAGACGCCGTCCCGCACCTGCTGGCGGTGGACGACCCGGCTGGTGTCGGTGCACTGGGCGTAGACCCCGGCCCAGCGGTGGCGGATCCTCGGCAGGGGGCGGCCGAGGAAGGACTCGACGACCCGGGTGAGGTGTTCGTACGGCTCCTCGACGACATCGAACGCGAACGGGTGCTCGTACTCGTGGGTGTCGCCGATGGTCAGTCCGCCGTCCTTGCGCTGCACCATCAGCAGCTGCATCCGGTGCTCGGCCGCGGTCGGCGCCTGGGCCTGGCCGGCGTTGAGGGCGTCGAGCGCCTCGCTCCGGTACGCCGGGTAGTAGCGGAAGCTGTCGGCGTCGGCGACGGACGTGGTGAGCGCTTCGCCGAGCGGGTCGGTCTGCATCATCTGGAGGCGGACGCGGCGCACGGGCAGCTCGGGTCCGGCCAGCTCGCGGACGAGGCCGCCGAGCCAGGCGCCGGTGCACAGGATGACGGCGTCGCCGGTGTGCACGTCGCCGTGGTCGTCGCGGACGGAGGCGGTACCGACGACCTCGCGGACCTCTCGGCCGCCGAGGAACGTGTACCGGCCGGACGCCTCCAGCTTCTGCTTCAGTGCCAGCTGCGCCGTGCGCGGCTCGACGGCGGCGTCCCGCTCGCACCACAGGGCGGCGACGTAGTCACCGCGGAGCGCGGGGTTGATCGCGCGGGCCTCGCCGGCCGTCAGCAGCTTGTAGCCGCGGGCCGCGGCGTCGGGGCGGGCGACGGCCGCCTCGGCGACGGCGATCTCCAGCTCGGTGCGGAGCGGGGTCAGCGAACCGCAGGGCCGGAAGCCCAGGCCGGGCACCTGCTCCCCGATGTCCTCCCACAGTTCGCGGGCGCGCAGCGCGGTCTCCAGCTCTTCGCCGCCGGCCCGGCCGCTGACCCATATCTGTCCGAAATTGCGGAGCGATGCTCCGCGTGCCTCGCTCTCGCGCTCGATCTGTACGACCTCGTGGCCGCGGTTCACTGCGTGCCAGGCGTGCATGGTTCCCACCACGCCGGCTCCTACGACGATGACTCTCACGACGGCAACGCTCCTGGCGGCGCATGACTCGCACGGATCGGTATGGCAACGGGAGGGTGAACTGGGACCCAAGGTTGGCCTAGACCCGTTACATCTCCGTTATCGATGTAAGTCGATTGCCGCGCCGTATCGCTCAGTCCTGGCGGCCCAGGTGTGCGGAGAAGGAGAACCGGTCGCCGCGGAAAAGCGTGCGCACCCGCTCCAGCGGCTGCCCGCTCGCGTCCCGCGAGATGCGGTGGAGCAGCAGCATGGGCAGGGCGGGCGGCGTACCGATCAGCAGCGCCTCGCGCGGGGTGGCGAGCACGGTCTCGATCCGCTCGTCCGCGTCGCCGAAGGTGATCCCGAGCCGGTCGTGGAGGTAGGCGTAGAAGGACGAGTCGGGGTCGAACTCCGTGTCCAGGTCCGGTACGCGGGCGACGGAGACGTAGGTGCTCTCCAGGCCGACCCGGTCGTCGTCGGCGAGCAGCACACGCTCCATATGCCAGACCGGTTCGCCCCGCTCGACGCCGGTCTCGGCGGCGAGTGCGGCGGGGCAGGGGAACTGCTCCAGGCCGATGAGGTGACGGCCCGGTGTCCGCCCCTGGCGGCGTACGCCCTCCGTGTAGCTCGCGAGGGAGAGCGGCTGCTCCAGCTTGGGCCCCGCGACGACGGTGCCACGGCCCTGACGGGCGAGGCGGCCCTCCAGCAGGAGTTCACGCAGCGCCTGCCGCACGGTCTCGCGCGACACCTCGTAGCGGACCGCGAGATCACGCTCGGTGGGCAGCATGCCACCCTCACCCAACTCCTCTATGAGGGCGGAGACATGGGCCTTCACGGCGTAGTACTTGGGGATACGGCCGTGCTCCGGGATGCCGGATCGGATCGGTGCGCCAGGTGCCTGGTCGTGCAGGTAGTCCACCTCCCGATGGTGGCAGACGGACATGAACGCCGGTGAACGTTTCGGGGCCCGCAGGTCAACGACGGGTGCGACGGAGCCGCCGCGCCCCTCTCACGGCGGCCACACCGCCGACCAGACAGAGCACGGCGGCGACACCCTCGGCCCAGATGACGGCCCCCGGTCCGGTCCTGGCGAGCTCGGGCTGGTCCTGCGGATCCCGGGCGGTTGACGGCGCCTCTCCGGATCCCTTGGGGCTGGGCGTTTCACCGGATCCGCCGATGTCACCGCCGCCGTCGACCCCGCCCACGTCACCCGATGCCCCGATGACACCGCCGCCGTCGACCCCGCCCACGTCACCCGATGCCCCGATGACACCGCCGCCGTCGACCCCACCCACGTCACCCGATGCCCCGATGACACCGCCGCCGTCGACCCCACCCACGTCACCGGACCCCCCAACGACGCCGCCACCGTCGACCCCACCCACGTCACCGGACCCGCCGGCGTCACCGCCACCATCGACCCCACCGATGTCGCCGATTCCCGGAGTGGCGCTGTCGAGGGGCGGTTCGGGCAGCACGTCCCCCTCGCGGCTGATGCCGCCGACATCACCCGTACCTCCCGTGTCTTCGCCACCACTGGTGTCGCCATCACTGGTGTCGTCCTCGACCACGTCGAAGACGTAGTCGCCGGACTCACCGACCCAGTCCCCGTCGTCACCCGCCGGCATCTTCTTGGCACCGTCGGCAGGCTCGGCCTGCTTCCGCTGGACGATCGCGGCCTTGGCGGTGATCCGATTGGGTTCTGTGTCGGAGGTGAACGCCATCCGGACCTGGACGGTGACGGTGCGCCCCGCAGGGACGGTGAAGCCGCCGAACGTGTCGGCGCCGTCGCCGCCGAAGACGCCGATGTGTTCGTCGCGGTCGGTCGTCTCCCAGGTGACGCGGTGCGGGAAGTCGGGGCGGTCCGGGTCCGAGAACTCCAGCTGGATCTGCTCGGAGGTCAGCTTCTCGTCCTCGTCGGTGAGGACCAGAACCGGATGGATGGAGCCACAGGGCTTCGACGTCGTATTGGTCAGATCCAGGAACCAGGTGCCGTATCCCCCGCCGGACGCATACGTCTCCTGGCCACCGCGGATCCGGGTCGTGATCGGGAAGTCCTGCGCCGTCGGGTCACCACAGGCGGGTTGCTGGTCGGCGGTGACGGCGACGGGCACCGCGGCGGCGTCGGCGGATGCGGCGGACGCGCCGCCGAGCACGACGGACGCCGCGGCCAATCCGAGGGCGATTCCGCGGCGCGGCCGGGGAGGGGGAGGCGTGGGAGGCATTGGGGGGACACCCTTTGCTGCTCGCGAGACGGCCGGATCGCCCCGTACCCGGAGTTCACCGGTTTCGGAGGAGCTCACAAAATGGGCGCCCGGCTCGCGACGCCTGGCACGCACGCTCGCTGATCGGACTCCCACTTTGTGAGTTCCTCTTTGGCAGCGACGCTGCCACGCACGCGCGACCCGGCACACCCCGACATGCGGGAGAGTCGCCCGATCGGGCGACCCGAACCGCTCGAACGGCCCTACGCTCCGGCGCCGCCGAGTCGCCCGAACAGCGGGGCGAGGACGAGCTGGGCGGCCCCCTCGGCGACCGGCCGGTCCCCGCCCGCGGTCATGACGAGCGGCACGGCCGCACCGATGCCGTCACGCCGGACGCGCTCACCGATCACGGCCCGGACCCCTCGGACGTACGCATCGGGGTCGGCGTCGACGGTACGACCGCCCAGCACCACCCGGTCGATGTCGAGCAGCCCGACCAGGTTGGCGGCGCCGGTCCCGAGCACCCGCGCGGCCTCCGCGGCATCACCGCCCGAGACGGCGGCGAGGCAGAGCGCCTCGATACAGCCGCGCCCACCGCAGCTGCACAGGGGCCCGTCCAGCAGCACGGTCTGATGCCCGAACTCACCGGCCCCGGTTCGGGCCCCGCGATGCACGGCCCCACCGAGCACGAGCCCGGCACCGAGCCCGGTCCCGAGATGGAGGTACGCGAAGTCCCCCGGCCCGTCGGCGCGCAGGGCGAGCCCGAGAGCGGCGGCATTGGTGTCCTTGTCGACGACGACGGGCAGCCCGGTGCGAGCGGTGAGAGCGTCCCGGAGCGGAAACCCGTCCCACTGCGGGAACCCGGTGACGCGATGCAGCACACCCCCCCGGTGATCAAGCGGCCCGGGCACGGCAACACCCAGCCCGAGCACGGTGGACGGCGGAGCCACGGGGGAGGCCGCGTGCGGGCCGGAGCCGGCCACGTCGGGGGCGGTGGGCCCGGAGCTTTCCGGCCCTGCTTCCGCGGCCTCGCCCGAGCCGGACCCGCCGGGCCCACCCAGCACCAGGCCCACCTCCCGGGCCGCAGCGGCGACCACCTCGCCCGCCGGTGCGCCGAAGTCCAGCGGCGTCCTGCGGCTCGCCACGACCGCGCCCGCGAGGTCGACCAGGACCACCGTCAGTTCGTCCCGGTCCAGGTGCAGCCCCACCGCGTGTCCCGCGTCCGGAACCAGGCGCAGCACCGTGCGTGGCTTGCCGCCCGTGGAGGCACGATGGCCCGCCTCGGTCGCCAGGCCCTCCGCCCGCAGTCGGGCGGTGATCTTGCTGACGGCCTGCGGGGTGAGCCCCGTCCGTTCCGCCAGCTCCAGCCGGCTGATCCCCCGCTCGCCCGCGACACGCAGCAGGTCAAGCACGAGCGCCGCGTTGTGGCTGCGCAGTGTCGGTAGGTTCGCCCCGGTGTTACTCATGTTCACTGCCCCATTGTCTCCTTCGCTTGCACTTTGGCAACAGCGTTGCTTAAGTGGATTGCATGACTGGCATCACGACACCCCGGACGCCCGGCTCCCCCCTCCGCGTCGGACTCGTCGGCTACGGCCTGGCGGGCTCCGTCTTCCACGCCCCGCTGATCGCCGCGACCGAGGGACTGGCCCTCGACACGGTCGTCACGTCGAACGAGGAGCGTCGGGCCCAGGCCCGTGCCGAGTTCCCCGACGTCCGGTTCGCCGCGTCGCCCGAGGAGCTGTGGGCGCGCGCCGACGAGCTGGACCTGATCGTGATCGCCTCCCCCAACAAGACCCACGTCCCGATCGCGACCGCCGCGCTCGAAGCCGGTCTGCCGGTCGTCGTGGACAAGCCGATCGCCGGCACAGCCGCCGAGGCGCGCGAGCTCGCCGCGCTGGCGCAGGAGCGCGGGCTGCTGCTGTCCGTCTTCCAGAACCGCCGCTGGGACAACGATTTCCTGACGCTCTCCCAGCTGGTCGCGGACGGCGAGCTCGGTGACGTACAGCGTTTCGAGTCCCGTTTCGAGCGGTGGCGCCCGCAGCTCAAGGGCGGCTGGCGCGAGTCGGGCGACCCGGAGGAGATCGGCGGGCTGCTGTACGACCTGGGCAGCCACGTCGTCGACCAGGCGCTCGTGCTGTTCGGCCCGGCGGTGCGGGTGTACGCGGAGTCCGACGTTCGCCGCCCCGGCGCCGTCACCGACGACGACACGTTCATCGCGATCACCCATGCGAACGGGGTCCGCTCGCATCTGTACGTCAGCGCCACCACCGCCCAGCTCGGGCCGCGCTTCCGCGTGCTCGGTTCGCGGGCCGGTTACGTGAAGTACGGTCTTGACCCGCAGGAGGCCGCCCTGCGGGAGGGCCACCGCCCGTCCGCCGCCGCTTCCGGCTGGGGCGAGGAGCCCGAGACCCTGTGGGGCCGGACCGGTTCGGGCGAGTCGCCGCTGACGGGTGGCGGCACCCCGGTCCGCACCCTGCCGGGCGACTACCCGGCGTACTACGCGGCGGTCGCTGACGCGGTGCGCGGAAAGGGCGAGAATCCAGTGACGGCGCTGCAGGCCGCCGCGGCCCTGGACGTCCTGGAGGCCGCCCGCCGCTCGGCCCGCGAGGGCGTCACCGTCACCCTGTCCACCGCTTCCGAGGAGCAGTCCGCATGAACCCCACCGCTCCGACCATCTCCGAGCTCATCGCGCAGGAGCGCCGGCTGACGCTGCCGCATTTCAGTTACGACGACGCGTACGCGCTCGGCGGGCTGCTCGTCTCCATGGCCCGGGAGCGCCACGCGCCGGTCGCGATCGACATCCGGCGCGGCGCCCAGCAGCTGTTCCATGCCGCGCTGCCCGGTTCGAGCGCTGACAACGACGCGTGGATCGACCGCAAGCGCAAGGTCGTCGAGCGGTACGGCGAGAGCTCGTACCTGGTCGGGACCCGGTTCCGGGCGAAGGGGACGACGTTCGAGGACTCCTCGCGGCTGGACCTGGACACGTACGCCGCGCACGGCGGTTCGTTCCCGATCGCGGTCGAGGGCGCGGGAGTGATCGGCTCGGTCACGGTGTCCGGACTGCCGCAGGCGGAGGACCACGCGCTGGTCGTCGAGGCACTGGAACAGTTCGCCACCACGATCTCCGGCTGAGACGACGGAAACGACGGAGGGGTGGCTCGCCGCACCAGCGGCCCGCCACCCCTCCGACCTTTACGCAACGGCTACGCGTCCTTCAGCTCCTGCCGCTGCCGCCCCAGCCCCTCGATCTCCAGCTCGACGACGTCCCCCGCCCGCAGATACGGCTTGGGATCCGGCTGCCCCAGGGCCACACCGGCCGGTGTACCGGTGTTGATGACATCGCCCGGGTACAGCGTCATGAACTGGCTGAGGTAGCGGACCACCTCGCCCACCGGGAAGATCTGGTCGGCGGTCGTGCCGTTCTGCTTCAGCTCGCCGTTGACCCAGAGCTTCAGCGGCAGCGCCTGCGGGTCGGAGACCTCGTCGGCCGTCACGAGCCACGGCCCCAGCGGGTTGAACGTCTCGCAGTTCTTGCCCTTGTCCCAGGTGCCGCCGCGCTCGATCTGGAACTCGCGCTCGGAGACGTCGTGGGCGACCGCGTACCCGGCGACGTGGCCGAGCGCTTCCTCCGCGGAGTCCAGGTAACGGGCGGTGCGGCCGATGACGACGGCGAGCTCGACCTCCCAGTCGGTCTTGACGCTGCCGCGCGGCACCAGCACCGTGTCCTCGGGTCCGACGACGGTGTCCGGTGCCTTGAAGAAGAGGATCGGCTCGGCCGGAATCGCCGCGCCGGTCTCGGTGGCGTGGTCGTGGTAGTTCAGCCCGATGCACACGATCTTGCCGATGCGGGCGAGCGGCGGCCCGACCCGCAGCCCCTCGGCGTCGAGTGCGGGCAGCTCGCCGGGCGCGGCCGCGGCGGCCCGTACCCGCGCCAGTGCGGACTCGTCGGCGAGCAGGGCGCTGTCGATGTCGGTGACGATTCCCGACAGGTCACGCAGGGTTCCGTCCTGGTCCAGCAGCGCCGGTCGTTCCGCACCTGCCGTACCCACGCGAAGCAGCTTCACGGTCTTTCTCCCCTTGGTCGAGATCGGGCCCGTCGAATGGGTGGCGGCCATCGCAGGCTTGGCCGATCCTCCAAGACATCGGATCACTCCGCAAGACCCTGTTCATACACTGGACCGGCGCACTCGCCCCGCCGGTTACGCCACGGTGGCCATGGCGGCGCCGGCGGCCGGCATGTCGCGGTAGAGAGCGGCGCGCTCGATCGCGGTCCAGGTGGTGCTCGTGACGATGTAGAGCGCGGCGGCGAGCGGCACGTACGCCACCGAGACGAGCGTGAAGAAGGACATCAGCGGCATCAGCTTCGTCATCGCGCCCATGCCCGGCACGGGCTGTCCGTCGGGACCGGTGGCGGGGGTGGCCGGGGCGGCCGCGAGCTGGCGCTTCGTACGGCGGTAGTTGAACGTCGCGACGACGGCGACGATCACGAAGAGGCCGAGATAGACGACGCCCTGGGTGCCGAACGGTCCGCCGGCCGCGAGCGCGTCGTGCCAGCGCTCGCCGAGCGGGGCGCCGAAGAGGTCGTGGCCGAGCAGCTCGTTGGGGTCGCCACCGATCTTCTGGCTGGAGAAGAGGTGGTACAGCAGGAAGAAGGCGGGCATCTGCAGGAGGCTGGGCAGGCAGCCGGACAGCGGCGAGACCTTCTCCTCCTTGTGCAGCTCCATGAGCGCCTTCTGCATGCGCTCGGGGTTCTTGCCGTGTTTCTTGCGCAACTCGGCGATCTGCGGCTGGAGCTTGGTGCGGGCCTTCTGCCCACGCGCCGCGGCCCGCGAGAGGGGGTGCACGGCGAGTCGCACGAGCGCGGTGAAGAGGACGATCGCGGCGGCGGTGGCCGCGCCCTGGAAGAGCGGGTGCAGCAGATCGGCGAAGGAGCCGACCAGGGCGGCGAAAGCGGACATGAATGTGGACATGGATGAGCCCTCCGGGGGTCTCGTCGTGCCGGGAGAAGAACGATCTGGCTCGGCATGACGACCCGCGCGGGGCGCGCCTGAGCACACGTGCTCGTGCTCGGGCGGAGAAGGTGCGAAGTCCCTACGCGGCCGTCAGGAGGGCACGGCCGGGGGCTCGGGGCCGCCTGCGGCCCTTGGCGTCGGGATCGCGCTGCGGCAGGAACGCGGTGCGTTTCTCGCGGTCGCGCATGGCGGTACGGACCCGGGTGCGGGGCACCGGGGCGGCGCAGCGGGCGCTGATGACCGAACAGACGACGAGCGCGGAACCGGCGGCGGCGGTGGCGGCGAGCGCGACCGCGGCGGAGAGGCTGCCGCTCTCGGCGAGGAGGACCTCGGTGAGCAGGAAGAGCAGGATTCCGACGGGCCGGGGCAGGCGGGTGATGCCACCGCGCAGGCGGCTGCCGATGCTGCTGCTCATCGATCCCTCCCCGCTCGGTCCGGTGGGCTCGCTCGTTCGGCCCTCCAGTCGTTATACACGATGGCCCGGGGAGTCGGCCGATGTCGGACGGCGTCGGTCGCCGGCGGCCGGAGGAGCCGGCGCGGCGCGAGCCGGGCACGGCCGCGCTCACGCCGGGCCGACGCCCTGCCGCTGAAGTCGGTCGGGCTGTCTCTGGTGGCGGCGGTCGGCGTCAGGCTCCTGCGGAACCGGCGCCCGCGACGGTAACGGCCTCACTCCCGGTCGTGGGCGAGGCCGCCAGAGCCGGCTCCCCGATCTCGTCCCGCGCGAGCACCTCGCTGTCCGGCCGCTCGTCGTGCTCGCGCGGACCCGCGTACGTCACCGCGAGTGCGACGACGAGGTTGGCGGCGAGCGCGACGATGCCCGCGTTCACACCCCACACCGGATCGTTCTCGGTGAACACGAACCCGCAGACCGTTCCCACCCCGACGACCAGCCCGGCCAGCGCCCCGAGCAGCGTCAGCCGCCGCCACATCAGCCCCAGCAGCACCATGGGGAGCAACTGCGCCATCCCCTCGTACGAGATGAGGGAGAGCCGCACCAGCGTGTTCGGCGCCGTGTAGGTGAGCACGAGCGCGATCACGCCCGCGGCCACGACGACGGTCTGGGCGGCGCCCTTCTGCCGGTGCTGCCAGCGCGGCACGAGCGAGAGCACGCTGCGCCCCCACATCGTGCCGATGACCAGCATGAAAACCGCCATGGGCACGATCGAGGACAGCGCGGCGGCCACCCCGATGACGCCGACCGCCCAGGCGGGCAGCGAGTCCACGACGAGCTTGAAGAGCGCGAGGTTGGACTCGGCGCCGACGAGCCCCGGCACGACGAAGAGGGCGGCCATGCCGAGCAGCATCGGGACGAAGAGCAGCACGTTGTAGGCCGGCAGCCACATCGCGTTGCGGCGCAGCACGTCGGCGTTCTTCGCGCCGAGGTAGCCGGCGACGGTGGTCGGGAAGATCACCACGGTGAGGGAGTTGAGGAACGAGGTGGTGATGAACCAGGCCTGCCCGAGCCCGCTGTCGCCGTGCCCGGGGAAGGTCAGCCACTCGCTCTTCTCGGTGACGAGCCGGTCGAGGAAGGGCCCGTACCCGTCGAAGTAGTGCAGAGGGACGTAGAAGACGAGAAACCCGAGAGTGGCGATCACCAGCACGTCCTTGAGGACGGACACCCAGGCGCTGCCGCGCAGCCCGCTGACCACGACGAAACCCGTGGTGACGGCGAAGGCTATGAAGTACGCCCAGTTCAGGCTGATGGCACCGTACGAGATGGTGGAGACGACGACGCCCATGCCGGTGATCTGCAGCTGGATGTACGGCAGCAGGAAGACGGTGGCGAGGACGGCGACGAGCGCGCCGAGCCAGGGCCGCCCGAAGCGGTGCGCGACCATGTCGGTGATCCCGACGAGCCCGTGCCGGCGCGCGTACGCCCAGAGCATCGGGCCGACCACGTACCCGACGGCGTACCCGCAGGACATGTAGGCCACCACGTAGAGCACGGGCGCCCCGTAGTTGTAGCCCCATCCGGCAGCCCCCAGATAACTGAAGCTGGTGTATCCCTCGCCGGCCATCAGCACCCAGATGAAGACGGCCCCGAGACTGCGTCCGCCGACGGACCACTCGGCGAGCCCGCCCCTGCCACCGCTCCCCCGCCCCCGCACGGCGAGCAGCCCGAGCCCCACGGTGACCACCATGAAGACCCCGAAGACCGAGGTCGCCACCGCGGCGTTCACCGGCGGTCCCCCCGTCGGGTCAGCCATACGGCGACGGGTGTGAGCAGCGTCGCCCCGAGCAGCCACACGAAGAGGAACGGCAGTCCGAGTACGACGGGATCGACCCGGTTCACGAACGGCAGCGCTCCCAGGTAGAGCACATAGGGAACCAGCAACCACAACAACTGCGGACGACGTCTGAGCACGTCAGGCAACCTTAGTCCGGTAGTGGCACCGCTGTTCCGCGAGGGCACTACCGCGCCCTGGCTCCCGTCAGCCTCCCCCATACGACAAGCCGGTACCGGGAGGTGAACTCGGGTGTGCACGTGGTCAGCGTCACGTAGGCACCGGGCTCGCTGTACCCGACGTGAGGCCGCACATTGCTGCGCGGAACGGCGGCGATCACCCCGCTGTCCCGCGGAGACGTCCGGGACAGCGTCTTGTCCACGACGTACGTGTACACCCGCTCCCGGGTCTCGACGGTGATCCGGTCGCCCCGGCGCAGCCGGTTGATGTACCGGAACGGTTCGCCGTGCGTGTTGCGGTGCCCGGCGAGCGCGAAGTTCCCCACGCCGCCGGGCTGCGCGGTGCGCGGGTAGTGCCCGACGTACCCCTTGTCGAGGACGCCGCTCTTGCTGATGCCCTGGGCGACCGGCGCGGCGAGCCCGAGGCGCGGGATGCGGATGACGGCGTACGCCTGATCCCAGCGAGGCGCGCGCGCCGCGGCCGTCGTACGCCCGCTCCCGCCGCCACCGGTCCGCGACACCGGGGCCGGGCCGTCGTCCCCGCCCCCACTGTCCGAGGGCCCCACCGGCTCTCCGCCCCCGTCCGTGCCCCGGCCCCACTCCTGCTCCAGGGCCCGCACTTGGTGCTCGGCTCCCGCCCTGGCCTGCCGATTGGTCCACCACAGCTGATGGACGACGAGAAGCAGCAGCACGACACCCAGGGTCATGACCGCCTCGGCGCCCGTCCACAGCCCACGCGCGGCGACGCGTCGCCCCCGCGGGTTCCGCTGCACCGCGACCGGTATCCGCTCCCTCACGGCCCGCACGATAGGGGCACGACCCGTAACTCACCAGGGCCGGAACAACCCTCCGCCCAGTAGCCGTACAGCAGTACGGTGTGGTTCATGCGCCCCGACACGCCTGCTGATCACATCGCCGAAGCCGAGCGCCTGCTGCGCACCGCGGCGCAGTACCCCGACGATCGGGAGCCGATGCTCCTGCGCGCCGCGGCCCACCTGGAACTCGCCGACCAGCGCCCCCGCGCCGCCACTCTCTACGACGAACTGCTCGCCGCGAATCCCGTCGACCCGTCCCTGATCAAAGCCTTCAAGGCAGCGAACCTCTGGGAGTACGGTCACGAGGCCGAGGCCCGCGCGATCATCGATGGCCTCCGCGCGGCGGGACCACTCGAAGCGGCCCCCTGGAGGATCGCCGCCGAGACCCTCGAATCGCACGACGAGCTGGAGTCGGCGCACGACTTCTTCTCGACCGCGCTGACCTTGCTCCTGGCTACGGACGAGGAAGTCTCCTACGCCACCCAGTCCCTGCTGTTCGGGCGCCACCGCGTACGACGCCTGATGGGCCTCGGCCACGATGCCTGGGACGAGCTCGCCGACACCCTCCACAGCGCCACGGTCCCGCTCGACGAGCTTCACGACCCGAAGCGCCTGTGGTCGCTGGGCTCGTCCGACCCGGGCGAGCTCCAGGCCGAGATCGCCCGCCTCCGCGCGGAACTGGGCACCTATCGCACGGCTCTGTCCCGCCCGTTCCCGGTGGCGGTCCTGCACTGGACGGCGGCGGAACTCGACGAGCTCCTGACCGCGTACCCGACCTTGCGCACCGAGTATCCGTCCCACCCCGAGCACCTGAACCGCCTGGAAGCCTCTCTCCGCGACCTGTATGCGGCAGGGACCCCGAACCTCGGCATCGTCACCGGCACGGTTCCGTCGTACGAGGCGTTCGCCGCCTCGGAGGCCGCGTCGCCGTCCGACCCGAACCTCCTCCCCCAGTACGCCACCACCCTCGCGGCCCGCGGCCGCGCGGTCCCGTGGCCGCCGGCCCGGCGCGCGGCGTGCTGGTGCGGGTCGGGGCGGACCTACCGGGAGTGCCACGGGGCGGCGTGACCGGCACCGCACGACCGGCAGGGCTCGACCGACGGGGTACGGCTCCGGCGTCCCGGGGCCGTACGTCCGTCGCTGATCGCCAACGGCCGCTGAGCGCCTTGCGCTGGGCCGCGTCGAGACCGGCCGCGGTCTGTTCGGCGTCGGCTCCGTCGGTCTTCAGCCAGGTGTGCACCTGCGACTGCAGGACCTGAGTGAACGCACCGTAGTAAGGGGTCCGTGGGCATTGGGGTGCCGTTAACGAACGTGTCATCAGCCGCCACAAGCTCGCGGGAGCTTCGTCGTTACGGCTTCTTGTCGCGCTCATGTCCGGCATGATGCGTGGCCGCCCGGACCTCGACCTTTTCACCCGGGTGGCAGGAGACCCGTGCCCTTTGCTGACGCCCAGTACGTATGGAGTTTGACCAGATTCTCGTCGAACTCCCAGTCCCGCCGACCACTGGTGAACAGCCCGGGCATGGTGAGTGGACGACCCTTGGTCCGGTGCACACGAACATCCCAGTACGGGCCGCCGCAGGTGCGCCGCTGCCGTTCTTCGAAGCGCGCGACCTCACTCCAAGGGATCGAGTGGCGCTTCACGAAGCTCTGCAGGCGAATGTGGTCCGGGGCGAGGTACGTGGCTCCGCGCGCTTGATTGATCATGTGGACGGCCAGAAGGATCCAGAAGACCGCTATCCCCAAAAGCCACGCGCCGCGGTCCGGATCCGGTTGCGTACTCGTCCTGTTTGCCGGAAGCCACCAGATCGCCGCCCCAACGGCGGCGCAAACAACGCCCATGCCGCCAATGGCCCACTTGTTCCGCTTCAGGTCCCGGCTACCAAGGCCGAGCCGGATCTCACTCACACCGCGAGCGTAGAGGCTGCTCGCGGAACTGCGCACCGGTTCGACCCTGATCTCCAGCCTGATGTCCTGGTGTGGTGCTGAGGTGTACCCCAGCACCACACCCGACTCTCACTGAAAGCGCGTCAGAATAGAGTCCCACGATGACGCCGTAACCCGCCACCGACAGCCCGCACGCACCGAGCGACCCGCCACCGGTCCTACGGCGGCTGGTGACACATTCGTTAACGGCACCCCGCATTGCACCGCATGCTTCAGTGCCTCGCTCGACGTAAAGGTGTACGCGGCTCGCACCCATTCCGGTTGGGCCCAGGAGCCGCCCTCACCGCCCGGGGACGCGGACGGTGCCGGGCCGGCCGAGTGGAGAGCCTCAGCGAGCGCGGGCGCGGGCGCGTTACGTAACCACGTACTGAGCGCTCTCACGTCGCCCGTTCGACATGCGTGCCGCGCACCGTGAGCCGCAACTCAACGGCCCCGCGCCCCCACTGCCCCGGCCACGTCCGCACTGTCCGCCATACGCTGCCCCCATCGGCGCCGTTGCCGCCCCGGTCGACGAGGCTCCTGACCCATCGACCGCCACGCCCCCGGGACCTGTCCGCGGCGGAACCACCCACGGATAACCGCTTACGCAGCCAATTCCCCAATGCCCCACCTTTGCAATATCATCACATTCAATCCATTGATCTCAGGGCCACACCTCCCCCACGCAGGTTCCAGCTCTGTGTGCGCGAGGAAGTCTTCATGACGCCCTATCAGCCTTCCGGCGACTGGCAGTACGAGATCCCGACGACCGGCAGCAAGCGACTTCCGCCCGCCGCCCGTTACGTCGAATCGCTGACGCACCAGGGTTACGGCTTCGAGGCCGCCATAGCCGACCTGATCGACAACTCCATCGACGCGGGCGCCCGTAACGTCGTCATCAGCTTCCTCCGGGACGAGGACCGCCTCGTCAGCCTGCTCGTCGTCGACGACGGATGCGGCATGAACGACGAGGCCCTGGACACCGCGATGACGGTCGGCGGCCGCGAGGGGTACGCGGCAAGCGCGCTCGGTCACTTCGGGGCGGGCCTCAAGGCCGCCTCCCTCTCGCACGCCGATTCGCTGACTGTCATCAGCCGCACCAAGAAGAGTCCGTCCACCGGCCGCCGCTGGCTGACGGCGCGCGCCCACGCCGACTTCACCTGCGACGTCGTCGACCCCCGCTACTGCCAGGACCTCGTCGACCGCTACGACGGGATCGTCGAATGGCACGGCACGATCGTCCGCTGGGACCGGGTGCGGGCCTTCGACACCGTGACTGCGGGTCAGGCCGACCGGTTCCTCAATGACGCGATCGAGAAGCTGGAGACCCACCTCGGCCTCTATCTCCACCGCTTCCTGGCCCGTGAGGGCTTCAACGTCGACATCGTCGTCGAGGACGTGCGGACCAAGGAGGAGCTCGACCACCGCGGCGTAGAGCCGCTCGACCCGTTCGGTTACCGGGTGCCGGGCCGGGCCGGCTACTCCCGCACGTACACCGCACCGATCGAGGGCGTCGGCGAGCTCGCGCTGACCGCGCACATCTGGCCCCCGAAGTCACCCCTGGTCAGCTTCCGCGGCATCGGTCCGCTCGCCGAACGCCAGGGCTTCTACATCTACCGCAACGACCGGCTCGTCCAGGCGGGCGGCTGGAACAGCACCCGCAGCGCCGAGGGCCACCTCGCCCTGGCCCGGATCGCGGTCGACCTGCCGACCGAACCGAACGATGTCTTCAGCCTCACGGTGAAGAAGGACGGCGTGACGGTCACGCCCGCCTTCGCCCGCGGTCTCGAACAGGCCGCCGCCGACAATGGCCACACATTCGCCGCGTACCTCCAGGAAGCGGAGACGACGTATCGGGAGGCGGCCCGCCGCTCCACCGAACCGACCCGCAAGGCCGTCATCCCGGCCGGCAAGGGCCTCGACCCGAAGCTGAAGCGCGCCCTCCGGGACGAACTGCCGGAACTGGACGGCGAGGACCCGATCACCTTCCGCTGGGACACGCTGCCGTCGGAAGTCTTCTTCGAACTCGACCGGGAGGAGCGGGAGGTCAAGCTCAACAAGGAGTACCGGCAGGCCTTCAACGGAGGCCGCCGCGGTGGCCTGAACGACGCCCCGGTCGTCAAGAGCATGCTCTACCTCATGGTCAACGAGATCTTCCAGAAGGAACGGGTACGGGCCGTCCACACCGACAACGTCGCCCTGTGGAACAGCGTCCTGGTGACGGCCGCGCGCTGCGAACTCGCGCGCTGAGCAACCGAACCGTCCTCCGACCTCCCCTCCCGAGGAAGCCGTCCCCACCATGACCGACCACCTGTTCAACCTGCACGGCGACGTCCTGGCCGCGATGCGCCGCGGACCCAAACACTTCACCAAGCTGGCCTTCGTACTCACCGAGGCCGACGAACCCGCCGACACGGAGCTGAGCCACTTCCGGGACCGCATCGTCGCCGCGGGCCCCGGCGACGAGCTCACCGCGCTCTGGCATCGCACTCTGACCGGCTGGGACCTGGCGGAACAGGCCGACTGGTCCGCCGCCCCGCCCCGTACCGACGAGCGCCGCGCGGACACGCACACCCGCCTCGGCTTCGGCGCCGACCTGCGCAAGGCGCTCGACCATGCGGTGCCGGTCTTCAAGGAGCCCGGCCCGACGATCATCAGCAGGACCCCGACTTCCTGGTACTCCCGGGACACCGCGGCGGCCCGCTCCTTCTACTGGAACTCGTACGAGCAACTGCTGCGCCGCAAGGGCTGGTCGGACGCGGCCGTGTCCAGCCTCGACGAGGCGAGCCACGCCGTGGTCGAGCGCCTCGCCGACCCCACGCGCGCCGAGGCGTACGGAGCCCGCGGCCTGGTCGTCGGCTATGTCCAGTCGGGCAAGACCGCCAACTTCACCGGCGTCACGGCGAAGGCCATCGACGCGGGCTACCGTCTCGTCATCGTCCTCGGCGGCACCCTGAACCTCCTGCGGGGCCAGACCCAGCGCCGCCTGGACATGGAACTGATCGGCCAGGAGAACATCCTGCGCGGCGCCGACCCGTCGGATCCGGACGCCCTGATCGACATCGACTACCAGGACGACGAGGACTGGCCGGCGAAGTTCGTCAGTCACGGCGGCCGGCCCTCCACCCGAGGCGCTTTCGACATCGAACGCCTCACCACCCGGGACGACGACTACAAGAGTCTGGCCACCGGGATCCGCGCGCTCGAATTCGACAAGCAGGTCCGTACGCAGCCGCTGCACGCCCCGGACAACCTGCACCGTGCGGCCGCGCGCGTGATGGTCGTGAAGAAGAACAAGTCCGTGCTGGCCAAGCTCATCAAGGACCTGAAGAAGATCGGTCCGCTCCTCTCCGAGATCCCCGCGCTGATCATCGACGACGAGTCCGACCAGGCTTCGGTCAACACCACGGACCCGAAGAAGTGGGAGGAGGGCAAGGTCGCCCGTACGGCCATCAACGGCCAGATCTCCCAGCTGCTCGGCCTCCTCCCGCGCGCCCAGTACGTCGGCTACACGGCGACGCCCTTCGCCAACGTCTTCGTCGACCCGGGAGACGGCGAGGACATCTTTCCCCGCGACTTCCTCATCTCGCTGCCGCGCCCGACCGGCTACATGGGCGTGCAGGACTTCCACGACCTGGACCGGACCGACGACTCCACCACCGGCACCGCCGAGGAATCCCACATCCGCGGCATCTACGAGGACACGGGGGACCGCCTCCGGGAAGCGCTGGACGCCTTCCTGCTCACCGGAGCCCTGAAGCTGTACCGCGCGGCCAACGGCGTCCCCGACGGCCCGTTCCGCCACCACACGATGCTCGTCCACGAGTCCGTACGCATGGCCGAGCACGCAGCCCTGGCGCTGCGCATCAGCTCCCTGTGGCACGAGGCGGCGTACACCAGCCAGGATGGGCACGACCGCCTGTCGGCCCTGCTGGCCTCCGACTTCCAGCGCTTCGCCGACGACGGACTGCCCACCCCCGCGTCGTACGAGGAGCTGAAGCCACACATCTTCCGGGCCCGTCAGCTGATCAACTCCGGCGGCACACCGGTGATCGTCGTCAACGGCGACACCGAGCGCGACTACGCCCAGCCCGACCTCGACTTCGACCGCACCCCGAACGTGTGGAAGATCCTGGTGGGCGGCACCAAGCTCTCCCGCGGTTTCACGGTCGAGGGCCTGACGGTGACGTACTACCGCCGAAAGACCCAGCAGGCCGACACCCTGATGCAGATGGGCCGGTGGTTCGGCTTCCGCCCCGGCTACCGCGACCTGGTCCGCCTCTACATCGGCCGCGAGGAGCCCATGGGCAAGTCGAAGACGGTCGACCTGTACGAGGCCTTCGAGGCCATCTGCCGTGACGAGGAGACGTTCCGCGCCCAACTCACCCGGTACGCCACCCTGGTGGACGGCAAGCCCCAGGTCACCCCGGCCCAGATCCCGCCTCTGGTCTCCCAGCACCTGTCCTGGATCAAGCCGTCCGCCCGCAACAAGATGTTCAACGCGGAGCTGGTGGAGATCCGGTCGCCGGGCGAGTGGGTGGAGCCGACGGCGTACCCGACGGATGCGGCGGATCTGCGGCACAACGCGGAGGCCTGGCGCCCCGTCCTGGATTCGCTCGACCCCACACCCGTCACGGTGAGCTGCTCCTCCCCCGAGCACGGTCGCAGCGACAGCTACGAGGCCCTGCTCGGCATCGTCGATCACAACACGCTGCTGAAGATCCTGTGCGACCTGCGTTGGTTCGCTCCCTCGCAGTTCTCACCGCATCTGGAGTCCCTCATCACCGTCGAGGAGTCTGGCCCGGGCATCGACGACTGGCTCGTGATCGTCCCGCAGCAGACGTCGGTCAGCCGTACGGAGGCGACGATCTTCGACTCCCGTCCGCTGTCCCTGGCACACCGAACTCGTCGTCGCGGAGATCTCTTCGGTGCGATCAGCGAGCCGAAGCACCGCGGGGTCGCCCTGCGGGTGGCAGGCGCGCTGAAGGACTCGGGGGACCCGCTGGTCGAGTCCCTCGCCCGTGAGCGACGCGGCGTCCTGGTCCTGTATCCCGTGGTCGAGGACGAACCCCGGCTCTCCGCGGGCGGTGCGATCGACCCCGGGCGTCTGGTCATGGCCTTCTCCCTGGTCGCCCCGAAGTCGACTACCGGACGGGAGAAGGGCCTGGTGCGCTTCCGGACCATCGATTCAGGGAAGAGCGATTTCGCGATCATTGATCGCGAGAGCGGCGGGGCGTAGGAGACTTGGCAGTGATGAGCACCGCGAAGCCTTCATCCCCCGGCGTCTCCGCCCGGATGAGCCGCCAGGCGAGCCGCGACACCGCTCCCGAGGTGGCCGTCCGAAAGCTGCTGCATGCCGCGGGCTATCGCTACCGGATCAACGAACGGGTCCCGGGCATGTCCCGGCGCACTATCGACATCGCCTTCACCCGGTCCAAGGTGGCAGTGATGATCGACGGCTGCTTCTGGCACGGTTGCCCCGAGCACGCCACGCAACCGAAGGCGAACTCCGAGTGGTGGCGGAAGAAGCTTGATCGGAACATTGCACGGGATCTGGAGACGACCGAGCATCTGACCGCGGCCGGGTGGACGGTGCTGCGGTTCTGGGAGCACGCTCCCGCGGTCGGAGTCGCCGAACAGGTGGCCGCAGTCGTCGACCGGGAACGGCGCGGGCGCCGGGTACAACACAGGGGTGGGGATCTATGAGCAAGCTGCGGTTTGTCGACGTGTGCGCCGGGGCCGGCGGATTAGCCCTGGGGCTTGAAGGGGCCGGCTTCGAACCTGTGCTGCTGCTGGACAGCAAGCCAGTGGCATGCGAGACGCTTCGCCTGAACCGGCCGACGTGGCGGGTTCTGGAAATGGACCTTCTGGATTTCGTTCCGGACGAGCATCCGGAGACCTACGACGTCGACCTGCTGTCGGCAGGACTTCCGCGCGTGAAGTCCAGCGCGACTGCGGCGAGGGCCGAGACCGAGGAGGAACTGCGCCTTCTGGAGGCTGCGGTCCTTCTGACCCACTCCGTCCAGCCGCGCGCTCTGCTCATCGAGAACGTGCCGGGACTGGTCGATGCCCCGGAGTTCGAGTCCGCTCGCGAGTTCATCCGCAAGGAACTGGAACACCTCGGATACCGGTTCGGCTGGTTCGTGCTCAACGCCGCCGACTTCGGCGTACCGCAGGACCGCAAGCAGGGGGTGCTCGTCGCGTTGAAGGAGCGGTACTTCGACGCCTTCCGGCCGCCGACGCCGACGGTCACGGAGCACGTGTCGGTGGGCAGAGCGCTGCGCCGCTCCATGGCGGCTCGTGGTTGGACCGGCGCCGACGCGTGGGCGGCTCGGGCGCTCAGTGTGGCACCGACCCTCGTGGGCGGCTCCGACAATCGCGGTGGCGCCGACCTCGGGCCGACGGGGACGAAAAAGGCGTGGGCCCGTATGGGGGTCAACGGGGGCGCTCTTGCCGACGAGGTCCCGGGGGCCGAGTTCGACGGTTCCTTGGACATGATCAAGCTCACGGACTCGCAGGCAGCGCTGCTGCAGGCATTCCCCGCGGAATGGCGCTTCGCCGGAAAGAAGACGGCCCGGTACCGGCAGATCGGTCATGCCTCTCCGCCGCCAGTCGGGAAAGCACTCGGGCAGGCCATCACGGCCGCGCTCGGCGCCTGATACGTCGTGGACGCCGGACTCGAACGTACGGCGCCGAGCGGCCTCGCACGCCGGCTACACTTTCACACCATGACCCACCCACCTCATCGATCGCTTCAGCCTGCGCAGATCCACATCGTGGATCTCTTCGCAGGGCCCGGCGGCCTCGACATCGCCGCCACGATCATGGGCCTGAAGAGCATCGGGGTCGAGTGGGACGACCCTACGCGTGCGACGCGGAAAGCGGCCGGTCTCCTGACCACCGTGGAGAAGGATGTCGCCAAACTCGGACCGTGCGACCCCGAGGTCATCGGCGCGAATGTTCTCACCGGCGGGCCGCCGTGCCAGTCCTTCTCCGTCGCGGGCAACCGGAAGGGTCACAAGGCGCTGGACGATGTGAAGCGCCTGGCCACGTGCTTGGCCGACCACGAAGACCTCGCGTCCTTCGAGGCAGCGTGGAAAGAGGTCAAGGCCGAGACCGACCTCATGTCCGACGAGCGCACGGGACTCGTGCTCCAGCCGCTGCGCTGGATCATGGAAGCCAAGCTCAAGCGCGGAAGACCGTACGACGTGATCGTTCTGGAGCAGGTACCCACAGTCCTGCCGGTGTGGAAGCACTACGTCGAGATCCTCAGGCGAACCGGCTACGCCGCTGATGCCCATGTCCTGCACTCCGAGGACTTCGGTGTCCCGCAGACGCGACGGCGTGCCGTACTGATCGCGCAGTACGACCCGGGGAACGAGCGCCGGAAGGTTCGGTTCCCGGAAGCGACCCATCAGCGGTACAGGAAGGGCGCCGAACGACTGACGGCGAAGGACGACCACCAGGACGGTTCGCTGTTTCCGCCCCCCCACGGCGACGGAGAGATCAAGCCGTGGGTGTCCATGGGGGACGCTCTCGATGCGACGCGTCCCCATGAATTCGTCATGGTCTCCAACTACGGCTCCGGCGGCGACCCCAAGAAACGGGGGCGCCGCAATTCCGTGGATCCCGCACCGACGATCACCGGCAAGGTACGACGCAACCGTCTCTTCCTGTTGAAGGAAGCCGAGTCGGGTGCGAAGGACGTCGGTGAGGAGCTGGATCGCCTGACGTTCCCGGAAGCCGGGCTGCTCCAGTCGTTTCCCGTCGCCTATCCCTGGCGATCCACCGACGTGGCCCAGCAGATCGGCAACGCCATCCCGCCTCGCCTCTCGCTCCACATCCTGAGCATGGCGCTCCTGCGCGAACCGCCGCAGGAGAAGTGGTATGCGTTGCTGAAGGACTGGAAGCCCGAGAGCCTGGCCACGGACGAGGCCGAATACGCCTGAGGCCTTCGAAAGGCCCAGGTGTCAAAGTTCGCTGGCCTTCGTGTCGTCGGCGGCCGCCTTTCCGCGTACGGGGACCTCGGCGAAGAGTTCCGTGAAGTGGTCGACAAGTACGGCCACCGAGGTCTCCGGGGTCTTCTCCTCGTCCGGACCTTCCGGAAGCGCTCTGCGCGGCACAGCCGGTGCCGACTCGGCTGCCTCGATCCAGGCCTGCAGCGGCCTGCCGTCCCGTTCCGCGTCCGGGGCGACGACGTCGTACATGAGCGTCGCTGCGGACGCGTTGATCGCTGCCACCAAGGCATTGATCTCCCTGCCGGTCCTCACCGTGGCGCGCGTGATCAGCCGCACGATCGCCTGTGCGGTCGGCCGGTGGTCGATCACGTCGAGCCGTAGAGCGGTGTTGAGCATGTCCTGGTGCGCGCAGACGGTCGCCACCGGCGCATAGTCGGAACCGTTGCGGAAAAGTTCGGCCGCCCACCACAGCCGGGCGAACGCCTGGGTGTACGCAGGGCCGCGAAACCGGGTGGAGGCGACCTTCGGCAGTTCCCCGTCCTTCTTCGGCTCGGACAGGTGCCGCCAGACGACGTAGTCGGGGGCGACGCCCAGGGCCAGGTAGTTCCAGAGCCTGCGGTCTGCGGCCTCGCGGCGGCTGAGCCTCAGCGTCGCGTGAAGCCGAGGAGCGAGCCAAGCATCAGCAGCTGTTACCTTTCCGTCGCGGAATCCGTGCATGGCGTCGTCGATCAGATCACGGACCGGCTCCAGCTCGGCGCGGCTCTCCCCCGCGTGCGGCAGAGGTTCGGTGATCTTGTTGAGCGCTATGGCAGGGACGTCTTCCTTGCCGGTGAGAAGTCCTTCGGTGAGGTACTGCGCCGCGTTGAGGTCCGCAAGCAACGCCAGGCGTTCGGGCAGGTGGTTCGGCTTGTCGGTCATGCGTCGGTCCCCCGGTGGATGCGGTCCAGGCCGCGGATGGTGGCGATCAGGGCCTTGGGCACTTCCGCCCTGCGCGTCGCGGCGTAGTGGATGCGAGGTTGGAGATCGGTCCAACCGGACGTTCCGGTCCGCCGCCGGTGGACCTCACGCAGAGACTCCTCCAGGGGGCGGTCGGGCACGACGTCGGGCAGCATCTCTCGGAGTACCTCGCCACGCCAGTCGCGGGGGAACAGCGGCGTTCCGTCGTCCTCGATCTCCAGGTCACCGATGGCGGTGTGGAAGACGGCGGTCCACACATCCGTACACATCTGCGCGATCAGCAGGTCTCGAACCAGGTTGTCGACCGACGTGCTGTTGCCGCCGACAAGATCGGCGACTCCTTCGAAATCGGTGTTCATGTGAACGACGGGAAGGTCGCCGGACGTGTCGACGATCCAGGGCACCTCCCGGAAACGACGCAGCCACTCCGGCCCTTCCCGGAAACCGACTTCGACGACTTCGAGTTCCCGCTCGCGCAGGGGCGCCTCGGCCTGAAGGTCGACGATCCAGTCCTTGTCCGAGGTGGCGATCTCGCGTCCTCGCACACCGTCGACAGTGGCGACCACATGGAGGGACATCGTGGCCCGGTCCAAGTGGTCCGCACGCCACAGGTCGAGATGGCCCGTCCATTGGCGGCCACCCTCTTCGCCGGGCTTCAGGGGGGCCGTGATCCGTGTGTTGGTGGCGCCTTCGCTCAGTACGGCGACGACCGCCACGTCGGACCAGGGGCCGTCGGGCTCGGTCGCTCTGCCCGGCACGGTGGCGGAGAGTTTCAGACGGACGCTCTCCCAATCGTCCCGCTCGGCCACTCCCGGAGCGACCACCTGCTCGATGGCCGAGAACGCAGTGGTGTCGAGGGGTTCCCGGATCTCGCCCGGCCCCCGCAGTTCAACGGCGTCAACCCGTAGGGACACCACGCCGGGAAGTCGCTTGTACGGATAGACCCTCACGCCTGGCCCCCCTTGTCGGTACGGAGTTCCACGACGAGGCCGCTGAACACGGCCCTTACCGGATGCGTGGATACGTCGGTGGTTCCTCGGAAGGTCGCGTTGCGCGCGCCGGGCGCGAAGTGGATGGTGCCGCCGACCACTTCACAGTTGTGCACGGCGACGAGCTCGGACCAAGCCAGGACTGGTCGGGGCCCCGAGCGCACATCCAGTTTGGCCACCGGTGCGGGGCGCCACGAGTCGCCCCCGGCGGGGATCTTCACCTCGGCCGTGACGCACCACGCGCCGTCGCCGTTGATCTGGGCGTCGAGCTCCTCCAATGTCGGCGGACCCGCCGCCGTCGTCGGCCGGGTCACCTTCCGACCTCCCACGGCCAGGCGCTTGCGCAGCCGCTCCGAGCCGCCGTTGCGCTTCTTGGTGGGCAACGCGACGAGGTCACGCACGGCTTTGTTCGTCTGGGTGGTGAGTCCGGTGATCCGACGGTACGCGGACGGCGAGTACAGCATCCGCAGTTCCTCCGTCTGCCCCCACTTGTCATGCTCGGGCGGTTCGGAGGCCCGCAGGAATGCCTCGGCCTCGTCCGCGAAGGGGGCGCCCTCGCCCGCCGCGTGGCCGGCAAGCAGCACTGCATGGAAGGGGTTGGTCCCGACAGGCAGGCCGGGTACCCAAGCGACCCTGACGGTCATGCGGTTGCCCCGCATGGTCGTCACCCCGTTCGGCTTCCCGTCGGCGTCCTCGGCCTCGGTGACCAGAACGACCGCCCTGTGTTCACCGCCGTTCCCGCGTCCCGCGAGTGCCGGCACGCCGAGCGGCACGGTTGTCATGGCGACCTGTCCGGACTCGGTCAGCCGCTCCACGGTCGTGCCGTCCAGGAACGCCTGCAGCGCACGTGTCCGCGATGGTTGGGTGACACGGGGGTCGACCCGGGTCTCGGGGATGAGCTCAACTCCGTTGCGGAGCGTCCGCACGGAGGCCTCCAGCAATGGCCGTTGCGCTTCTCCGCCGGTCATGGCCGCCCAGAAGTTCCGACCAAGGGCATCCAGGAGTCGGTTGTGCATCCGATGCACGCTGTCGTCGTCCTCGACGCCTTCGCTCTCGGTCCCTTCGGCGAGGCTCGCCACGTCGTGGGCACCGACGATCAGGAACGACGTGCCGGGCTCGGCGCTCTCTCGCGACAGATGAAGACGCCCGACACTCTCCTCGTCGGCCCACCACGAGCGGGCGACGTCCACGCTGTCCGCGTCGGGGTCCGGCCGACCGAACCAGGCGGGTCCGGCCCAGGACTTTCCTCCCACCTCGCGCCAGGGCAGGTCGAGTCGGCCGATGAGTCGTCGTTCGGTCCGACCTTCGTGCGGCTCCGACAGGGTGGAGTTCATGAGGACCAGGCCGAGTCGACTCGTCGCCCAGAGAGTGGCCTTGCCGAGACCGTACGAGCCACCGGCACCGCTGATCGACTTCTGGCTGTCGAGCTGGCGGCGCACGACGGCGGCGAACCGACCCGTCTCGTAGTCGTCGCCGGTCAGCCCGGAGGCGTTGTAGTCGTCGATGCGGAGGAGGACCAGTCGATCGCGCTCGTACATGTCGCGCAATCCGGCAGCGACCATCCGTCCGACCTTCTGGTCCTGCTCGGCGGCCGCCTCGTAGTGCGGAAGGAGGTCGTCCCAGCGGATCTCGTCCCGGAAGCGGGCCAGTGCCTCGCCCGACAGTTCATGCAGCGTGTAGCGCACCCGGACCGGCTGTGCGAGGTCGAGGCGTTCGTCCAGGCTGTTCTGGGTCGCCTCGCGCGCAAGGACGCCGACGTCCGCCTCGAAAGCAAAGGCCGCCGCGTTCCCGAACTCGCGTCCTCCGTCGGCGTGTCCGGGACGGTGGTACCAGGAGATCGGCAGGCCGGCCAGGGTGTCCGCGGTACGGGTGTGAATTGTCCCCAGGTCCGTACCGAGCGCCTCGGCGATCTTGTTGATCGTCTCTTCGCGGGGGGTCGCCCGCCCGGTGATCCAGGCCGATACCGCCGCTCGCGTCAGCCCGATGCGCTGAGCCAGCTCAGCCTGGCTCAGGCCCGATTGTTTGAGCTGTCGCGCGAGCCAGGGACCGAAATCCATGCCGCCGTCCAATGTCACCACTCCCCAACTGCCGCACTGCTCACGGGGCAACCGTACACCGCCCATTTGACACCTGGGCCGGGGCGACAATTTTGATTGACACCACGTCCGGAGCCGCAGAAGTTTCCTGTCACTTCAGAAAAAGAATGTCTCGATGCGTCGCAGAAGCGAAGAATGACAGAGGTGTGCAGTATGTACGCTTCACCCGTTTCATACCGCTTGCATGGCGCAACAAGTGCACAACCAACGCCCTTGCATCACACGGGAGTTGATGCTTGAATCGAACGGGGGAAACGATTCCCCTGGACCGGCGCCCGGATAATAGGTGCCTGGTTTTGCGTACCCGAACACCAATAAATACACTTCATTGCATGTTTCGTCGAATTCGCGACCCCATTTCTTGAATCGACGGAATAGAGTGTGATTTACTCGCAACTCAACACGGCGAACAATTATACCGCTCTGCGGAATTCACACCCCCCACCTCGTGTGTATTCAGCCCTTCTGTACGTGCGCCATTTTCGGTACCGCCGGATTCGACATGCACAAACACACGAGAGCAGGGGTACAGCCATGCCCGACGACGAGTTCGACATCGTCCGCGCGTACGACGCCATCGACGACCCGGCCCTGAGGTCCGAGTTCCTCGACTCCATCGGCGCGACGCGCCCCCTCATCAACAGCCTCCGTCGCAGGCGTGATACTGAGCGCAGTGCGGCAGAAGCCACTCCGTCGCAGGACACGTCCACGCCCCCTTCTTCGCGCGGCGATGCGCCGCGCCGCCGCGTCCGACGCTCCCCTCGCCGCCCCCGGGTGATCGTGACCACCCGCCCGCCCAACATGGATCGCGCGCTGCGCAGGTACCGCCGCACGCCCCCGACCGTCGTGTTCGTCATCATCCTCAAGCCGCACTGAACGGACACGCCGTCAGTCTCCACGCCTACCGCTCGCTTGATGGCCGGTCGCGCTTCGCAGCGGCCGGCCTCGGCCCTCCTCCCGCGTTCTCATCACGGCCATGGAATGGGATCACTTTGAACTACAAGCACGTGACGGGCAGTTCGGGCGACTCGCCCGTCATCCAGAAGATCGTCGAGCAGTCGACGCGCGTCCTGGAGACCTACCGCGTGGATCCCGGACTGATTCTGGAGCATGCCAACGGTGAGCGTCGAATAACCCAAGGCGGTTATGGGGACCGCCAGTTGTTCGAACTCGTACAGAATGCTGCCGACGAGATCGCCGCCTCACCCGGCGGGAAGGTGCATGTTGTTCTCACGAACACGCACCTCTACTGCGCGAACGAAGGAACGCCCGTCACACCGGAGGGCGCCGAGACCATTCTCCGGATGAGCGTCTCGAAGAAGCGCGGGGGCCAGATCGGTCGATTCGGCGTCGGCGTGAAATCGATCCTGGCCATCACGGACACCCCCCAATTCTTCAGCATCTCCGGCTCGTTCGGATTCGACCGTGTGTGGTCGCACGAGGAGATCAGGAAGGCGCGGGGCAGCTCCACCGAGGAGGCCTTCGAGGCGCCGGTTCTGCGCATGGCCCGCCCGCTGGACGCAGCAAAGGAGCGCATGGCGGATTCCGTCCTCGATACGCTGCTCGGCTGGGCAACCACCGTGGTTCGGCTTCCGCTGTTGCCGGGCGCGACCGAACGACTCGGTCATGACATGCACGCTTCCATGAACAAAGACGACGTGCAGAGGGAGTTCCCCGCCCGGTTCCAGCTCTTCTCCCACCACGTGGGGACGGTGATCCTGGAGGACACCCGTTCCATGCCAACGATCCGCCGTGAGATCACGGTCGACCACGAAGGCTTTCGGCACACGATCCACGAAACGCGCACGGGTCGGCCCGAGTCGCACTCGGCATGGAGGGTCTTCACCCACGCCCACAGCCCCACTGCGGAGGCCAGGGCCAGTGCCGGAGAGATGCACGACCGGGGGACGATCGACATCTCGTGGGCCGTTCCCGAATACACGGGTGACACCGTGCTCACCACCCCCAGGGGTCGGGGGGAGTTCTGGTCGTTTTTCCCGACCAAGTACCCGATGACCCTGAGGGGCGCTCTCAACGGCGCATGGAAGACAAACGAGGACCGACAGAACCTCCTGGACTCCAGCCCGTTCAACCAGGAGATCATCCAGATCGCGGCTCGTCTGGTGATCGACTCGCTGCCGCATCTCGCACCTGCCGAGGACCCCGGGGCGTATCTCCCCCTGCTCCCCGGCCGCACCAAGGAGTCGGAGACTCTGAACTGGGCGGACAAGTATCTGACCGAACAGATCTGGCGATTGGCGGCGCAACGCCCCTCCCTCCCCGACCAGGACGGCGTCCTGCAGATTCCCCGGGACATCCGGATTCACCCAGCACCGCACAACAAGGTTCCGCTCAAGCTCGACTGGCTCCGCATGTGGAACGCCTATCCGGGCCGGCCCTCGGACTGGATCCATCCCTCGGTGGAGGCAGCCGAGTTCCGCGCCGGCAAAGTGGGCCACATCCTCGACGAGACCAAGCAGCGTCGCGCGACAGTGCGGGAATGGCTGGAGGCGCTCGTCGTCGACGGCACGGCCGAGGCCTCTGCCATCGCGATCCGCATCCTCGCCTCGATGATCCGTGAAGCGTCCCCGTTCGCCGCCGAGGCGCGCTCGGCACGGATCGTGCTGACCGAAGAGAGCGGGATGGTGCCCGCCGTCGTCGGTAAGGTCTTCCGCCGGCCGGTCCAGGACGGGCTCCGCGACGGAACGACGTATATCGATCGGAAGCTGTCCGATGACGAGTCCCTGATCAGCGATCTCGGCGAGATCGGCATTCGTGAGGCTACTCCCCGGGGCCGGTTCATCGGCGTCCTTGAGCAGGGTTTCGACAACTACGGTCCGCTGGACTGGAGCCGTTTCTGGGAGCTGTTCCACACCGCGGGAGGCAGCCAGGTCAGTGGTGAGGTGAGTTCCCGTGTGCCGGATCCGTTGGCGACATTGTTCGTTCGGACCGCCGACGGCCGCTTCCACCGCATGCGGGACTGCCTGCTCCCGGGACCGGTCGTTCCCGGCGACGGTTCCCGTGACGGTTCGGTGGCCGTGGATCTGGACTTCCATTCCGACGACAGAATGGTCTTCCATGAGTTCGGTCTGCGCGAGCGACCGACCTCCGGTCACCGGCCCAATGACGAGGGTTGGTTCGACGAATACCGCACCGCCATCTATGACAGCTACTGCAGGACATTGAGCAGCAGTGCCAGCCGCCCCGCCATCACCCGGCTCAAGCTGGAGGGATCCCCCGTCGGAGGTCCGCTGCACCTCCTGGAACGGCTGTCGGAAGAGGGCAGGGCCGCCTTCGTCAAGGCACTACCCGACGACAGCGTCATCGACACCTGGACCCTGCAGTTCGGCACCCAGGCGGCGACGCGCAAGATGATCCACTCGCCTCTGCGTTGGATGCTCCGTCGACACGGAAGAGTCCCCACCTCTCAGGGCATCGTGCCGATCGCCAGTGCTGTGGGTCCACAACTCCGCTCCTACGCCGATGTACTGCCCGTGGCAGACATCAGCGCGGAGAAGGCGCGCAAACTCCACCTTCCGGTCCTGGTCGACGATGTTCCGCCGAACCAGTGGGACCGACTGCTCGAACAACTCGGAAGCAGTGACGACGACGTCTTCGTCGGACGCACCTATGTGATGCTGACCCGGCTCGAAGTGGACTTCCCCGAGGGCGAGCTCACCCGCTGCCGGGTCGGCTCGGAGTGGAGCGCGCGCGAGGACAACGAGATCGCCGTGGCCGCCACCGAGGCCGAATTTCGGGCGCTTCGCGCCGAGCAAATCCCCGCCCTGTTCGCAGGTGGCACGGAGGACGCGGCGTTGCTGGTCAAGACGTGGGGGATGTTGCGCTACGCCGATGTCATCACCAAGGAGACCCGCCACGTCGGGGCCGGCGAGCCCACCCTCCTGCACGACGAATTCCCCACGCTCCGCCAGCGCATGGGAAATGCGGTCAGCAACCACCGCCTCTTGCGCTGCTCGGAGTTGGAGGAACTGACCCGTACGCCACAGGGCACGAGGGCCACGCCTCTCACCAGCGCCCTCCAGGGCGCCACCGTGCTCGTCCTCGAACCCGCGGACCGGCTCGCCGCGCTGATGGCCGTGGACCGCGAACTTCGATGGGGGCTGAAGGAAGCAGGATGCCAAGCAGTCCTCGAGGCGCAGGAACGACAGGAGGCGGACCAGGAGTTGCAGGCTTCCCTACGCCGGGTCCGCGAGGCAGAGAGCGTCGAGGAGAAGCTGGAACTACTCATCGGCGCGACCGCGCTCCGCGCGGGTCTGCCACCGGGTCTGCTGGAGAGCGAACGCGCCGAATTGGGGGGCACCGAACCTTCTCCCCGCCGGATCGCCGGTCTGGCCTACAACGCACATGGTGACGGCGTCCTGCAGATGCACGCCAGGGACCTTCTGGCGGCCTACCCCAGCCACGCGCCGTCGAACTTCACCGGTTCGTCGCCCGCGGTGAAGTTCGTCTCCGAGTTCGGCTTCCCCGACTCCTTCGCCGGCACCCGGACGCCTTCGTTGCCCCCACGGGTCGAGGTCTCCGGCCCCACGGCATTTCCCCGTCTGCACGACTACCAGGAACGGCTCGCGGCGAAGGTCTTCGCCATGCTCGACAGGTTCACCCCGCAGCGCGGGATGCTCTCCCTGCCCACAGGTGCGGGAAAGACACGTGTCGCGGCAGAAGCCGTCATCCGATGGATCAAGCAGGTGGGCGACCTCGACGGTCCCATTCTCTGGATCGCACAGACCGAGGAACTCTGTGAGCAGGCCGTCCAGAGCTGGAGTTTCGTCTGGTCGAAGGTGGGGGCCGAGAGTCCGCTGACCATCAGCAGGCTCTGGACGACCAATGAGGCGGGACCGGTCGGCGGCCGTCCCCACCTCGTGGTCGCGACGGACGCGAAGCTCCGCAACTGCCTGGGCACCGACGGATACGCCTGGCTTCGCAGCGCCTGCCTGGTCATCGTGGACGAGGCGCACGTCGCCATCTCACCGCAGTACACGGAGATCCTCTCCCACCTCGGGCTGACGGCGCACGAGACCCGACGCCACCTGCTCGGCCTCACCGCCACTCCCTTCCGCAATACCAACGACGAGGAGACCAGGCGCCTGGTCCGGAGGTTCGGCACGCAACGGCTCGACGACGGGATCTTCACCTCGGGAGACCCCTACGCGGAACTCCAGGAACTAGGCATGCTGGCGAGGGTCACGCACCGGGAGCTCCTGGGAGGCACGATCGAACTGACCAACGTGGAGAAGGAGCGGGCCGATCAGATGAGCCTGCTGTCGAAGGCCGCCGAACAGCGTCTCGCCGACGACCAGGACCGGAACAAGCGCATCCTGGAGGAAATCGCCTCCATGCCGGACGACTGGCCGGTGCTGGTCTTCGCCACGTCGGTCACTCATGCCAAGTTCCTCGCCGCGAAGCTCAAGGACCGGAACATCACGGCTGCTTCGGTGGACTCGGCCACGTCGACGGGTGAGCGCAGAAAGAGCATCGACGACTTCAGGCGGGGCCGGATCCGGATCCTCACCAACTACGGCGTCCTGACCCAGGGCTTCGACGCCCCGGCCACCCGGGCCGTCGTCATCACCCGCCCCACCTACAGTCCGAACGTCTACCAGCAGATGATCGGTCGTGGTCTGCGCGGCCCCGGCAACGGAGGCAAGGAAACCTGCCTGATCCTCAATGTCCGGGACAACATCACCAACTACGACAAGGCTCTCGCCTTCACGCAGTTCGAGCACTTGTGGAGGGCGAAGTGAGTGACGCGTACCGGAACAGCCCGCCGCTGACCGAGGAGCAGCAGGCCGTCGTCGACCAGCCGTGGGACGCCCGGCTTCTGGTCACCGCAGGGGCGGGAGCGGGCAAGACGCACACCCTGGTGCGCCGCCTCGACGCTCTCATGGGCGATGACGACGAGGCTCTCGAGGCGCGCGAGATCCTGGTCCTGAGCTTCTCCAGGGCCGCGGTGCGGGAGCTGCGCGACCGGATAGCGCTGCACGCGCGCGAGGCTCGTCGGGTCAGAGTCCAGACCTTCGACTCCTGGGCGTACTCGGTGCTGCGGAGCGAGCAGCCGGACCGGGACTGGGGCAGCCTCCGCTTCGACGAACGGATCAGGGAGACCACGGAGGCCATCCTTCGCGGAGCCGTCGAGGCCATGGAGCAGGGAGCACCGGCCCATGTGGTGATCGACGAAGTCCAGGACCTGGTCGGCGACCGTCGAGACATGGTGGAGACACTGCTCGACCGCTTCCAAGACGGCTGCGGTTTCACGGTGGTGGGCGACGGGGCGCAGGCCATCTTCGGGTTCCAGGTGTCGGACGAGGACGCCCGCGCCGCCGAGACGAACTACTTCTTCGACTGGTTGCGCGCGTCCTACATGGACGACCTGGTCGAGCTGCACCTCTCCAACAACTTCCGGGCCCGCACCGACGAGGCGCGCACTGCGCTGGCCCTCGGCGGTGCGCTTCAACGGCTGCCCTCCGAGTCGGCCGAGTCCGACGCGGCCGGCGAGGGCTACCACCGGAAGCTGATCGACCTCCTGCGCTCGTGCCCCGACTTCGGAGTTCTGGAGGCTCCGTTCACCATCGGCTCACTCCAGGACTATCCAGGCACCTGCGCGATCCTCTGCCGGGACAACCGACAGGCCCTGGTGCTGTCCGACACGCTGTTCTCCCTCGGGGTGCGGCACCGGATGCAGCGTGGGCTGCAGGACCGCCCAGTCCCGGCATGGGTTTCCTCCGTGCTCCGCCGGACCGGTTCCACCACCCTGACCGAGGAACGCTTCCAAGCGCTGCTAGACGGGAGCCCGGTGTCCCCGGTGGGTGATCGGGCAAGGGTCTGGCGATCCCTGCGGGGGGCGGCACGCGCCCCGCGTGGGCTCCTCGACGTGTCGGCCGTGCGGCGGTTGGTCGCCGACGGACGCTTCCCGGACGACCTGGCAGCCGTCGAGCCCGCCGATCTGGTGGTGTCGACCGTCCACCGGGCCAAAGGGCTGGAGTTCGACCGCGTGATCGTCGTCGAACCGACGTCGTTGGCGGAGCTGCGCAAGCAACACACCCACATCGACCCGGCGGCGGAGGCACGCTCGCTCTATGTCGCGATGACCCGTCCCCGGGACGACCTGTTCCGGATCGCGGCACCGGAGACCGCTCTTGTCCGGCGGGACCGGGCCACCGGCCGCTTGTACCTCGGGGGATGGAAGTCGTACATCCGCGACGGCATCGCCGCCTCGGGACGCGACGTGTGTCGCGAGCACCCGCCCGGCACGGACGGGTTCACGGACGATGCCGGAGCCGTACAGGACTATCTGGCCTCGTCGGTGTCTCCCGGCGATCCGCTCGTTCTCCGGTGCCAGCACCAGATGACCGTTGCGGTGGATCAGAGTCCCCCGTACATCGTCTTCCACGGGGACCGTCCGGTGGCGGTCGCGTCGGAACAGTTCCGCAAGGAGCTCCATACCTCCCTGAAGATCAATAGAGGATGGGACATCAGATGGCCCGTGGAGATCAGGGGCTTCAGGGTGGACTGTCTGGAGAGCGTCGCCGGCAGTGTGGCGTCCGGGGCCCGCGCCGGGCTGGGGGATCAGGGCATCTGGACAGTGCCACGCATGTCAGGACTCGGCCGGTACAGGCGAGCCGAGAAGACCAAACAGGAAGACATCGACCGATGACGGACGGATCGAACGCCCACGCGGCCCACTACGCGGTACGCGACGGACTCGTCGCACAGCTCCGCAGGGATCTGCTCGGCCCCGGGGCTCCCGACGAGGTACTGACGCAGGATCCGCCGATCACGACCTATCCGATCGGTGTGCTGTTCCCGCGTCCTTCGGGCGACGAGGCCGAGCAGGCTTTCGGGGAGGACACGGCCGAGAACGAGGGCCTGGACGACATGCCCCTCGTCAGGGGTGGCAGGGATGTCGAGGAGGCGGTGCCGGACTTCGGTGTCCCGTTGGTCGGCGACCGACGCCCCTCGTCCATGGGTCTGACGTTCGCCGTCGACCCGTCCGTCTCGTCGGCGATCGTGGTGCGCACGGAGGCCGCGGTCTACGATCCGGTCGATCCGGAAGGACGCCCCGTGGCCGCCAAGCGGGCAGAGGCCCGTACGGTCTCCGAACAGAAGGAGCACTGGCGTCGCCGGGTCCTGGCTCTGCCCCCTGTCACGATCGACGTGACCGCTCCGTACAGGCACCGGCCCGACCCGTTGGACGACGGCGTACGGATCGAGGTCCTCGTACGCCCCCCGGCCATACGGAGTGGGACCGTGACCGTGACCGTGACCGTGACCCTGATCAATACTCACCGGGTCGGGGAACGGGAGCTGCAGGACGCCTTCTGTCTCTACCAGCCCCGACTCACCGTGACCACCCCGTCCGGCGCGCCCGCCTTCGTGGAGAGGCCCGCCGAGCGTCGTGCCGACGACCCGGAGGTGGCGGCGAGCAGACTGCTCCACCGGCATGCGCCGACCTTCGCCATGGGCCACGGCTGCGCGGCCGACTGGGACTGGACACCTCCGCCCGTCGATGCGCCGAACAACGCGCGCGCCGCCATCGCCACCGTGCGGACCGAGTTCGTCCCTGCTCATGACGTGCTGCTGACGGACTCCAACCCGGACATCGACGACTCGGCCCTCACGATGCACGGCCTGGCGACCCGACCGGAGAGCGAGGTCCTGGCAGCGCTCAATGAGCTGATGGCCGGATACGCGGAATGGATCGACCGCAAGGAGGCGGAGACCGAGGCTTTTCTCGGCACGCCCTACGAACCGCCGGCACGCGAGCAGGTCGAGCAATGCCGCACGGCGCTCGGTCGCATACGCCGCGGCATCAGGGTTCTCGGAAACGACTCCGACGCGATGCGGGCGTTCCGTCTCGCCAATCGTGCGATGGCGCAGCAGCGCTCCCGTAGTGAGTGGGTGAAGAACGGACGGAACGGAACGCCGGACGAGTCCGCGGGGCGGTGGCGTCCGTTCCAGATCTCCTTCATGCTGCTGTGCCTCGAGGGGATAGTGGACCCGCACCACAAGGACCGGGAGATCGCGGACCTGCTCTGGTTCCCCACTGGTGGTGGCAAGACGGAGGCCTATCTCGGTCTGATCGCCTTCACGACGTTTCTGCGTCGCATCCGCCTCAAGGAGCGCGGCGCAGGCGTCACCGTCCTCATGCGCTACACGCTGCGTCTGCTCACCCTGCAGCAGTTCGAGCGTGCCGCGGCCCTGATCTGCGCCATGGAACGCATCCGCCTCGGTGACGAGCAGGCTCTGGGCACCGAGCCCATCTCCATCGGCATGTGGGTCGGCCAGTCCGCCACGCCCAACAAGCTCTCGGTGGCCCAGGAAAGCCTGAACGAGCTGCGCAAGGAGAAGGAACTCCAGGAGAAGAACCCCGTCCAGCTGCACGCCTGCCCATGGTGCGGCACCCGCCTCGACGCATACCAGTACGAGGTCGACGAGGACGCGAAGCGGATGCATGTCCGGTGTCCGGACACCTGGTGCGACTTCCACGACGGACTGCCGGTCCACCTGGTCGATGAGGCGGTCTACGACGCCCGGCCGACGTTGGTGATCGCCACGGTCGACAAGTTCGCCGCCATGCCGTGGCGGGAGCAGACGGCCGCCCTCTTCAACCGGGACCGCTCCGACGGTACACCGCCACCCGAGCTGATCGTCCAGGACGAGCTGCACCTCATCTCGGGACCACTCGGCACGCTCACCGGCCTGTACGAGACAGCTGTCGACCTGCTGGCCGACGGCCCGAAGGTCATCGCCTCCACCGCTACCATCCGCAGAGCCTCGGAGCAGGGCAAGAAGCTGTTCGCCCGCAAGGTCTCGCAGTTCCCGCCGGCGGGAATCGACGCCAGGGACTCCTGGTTCGCCGTGGAGACACCGAAGGAACGGAAGGCCAGCCGCCAGTACGTCGGTCTTCTCACCCCCAGCACCAGCCAGTCCACGCTGCTCATCCGCACGTACGCCAACCTGCTCCATCAGGCGGCCCGTGCAGGCACCGACGATGACGTGCGCGACGCGTACTGGACCCTCGTCGGCTACTTCAACAGCCTCCGGCTGCTGGCGGCCGCCGAGCTCCAGGTTCACGACGACGTCGACGCCTACCTCGGCTACCTGGCCGAACGGGACGCCTGTGAGAAGCGAACCGTGGTGGAACAGACGGAGCTGACCAGCCGGGCCAATTCCAGCGAGGTTCCGAAGCGACTGAAGCAGATCGAGAAGCGGCTGCCACATCCCGATGTCGTGGATGTTCTACTGGCCACCAACATGATCTCCGTCGGTGTCGACGTGGACCGGCTCGGGTTGATGGCCGTCATGGGTCAGCCGCAGACCACGGCCGAGTACATCCAGGCGACCAGCCGAGTGGGTCGACGCCATCCCGGTCTGGTGGCCGTGATGCTCAACTCGTCCCGCTCCCGCGACCGTTCGCACTACGAGAGTTTCCAGCACTTCCACTCGGCGCTGTACCGCGAAGTCGAGTCGACCAGTGTGACGCCCTTCTCGTCCCGCGCCCGCGAGCGAGGTCTGCACGCCGTCGTCGTCGCTCTCGCCCGGATCCTGATCCCTGCGGCACGTCCCAACGACGGAGCCGGTCGGATCGACGAATTCCGTGATGAGCTGGAGGACCGCGTCAGGACGGCGCTCCTTGCCCGGGTCCAAGCGGTCGACCCCGACGAATACCGTGCGACCGCCGAGGCGTTCGACGAATTCGTCGACTGGTGGGAGGCGGCAGCCGCAGCCAACGGTGGCCTCCTCTACGAGCCCAAGCGCGGCAGGCGTACGCCGTCGCTGTTGTGCGGGTTCGACGACGAGAACGAGGATGCGTGGCCCACCCTGTGGAGCCTGCGCGATGTCGATGCCGAGTCCGCGCTCTTCATGGAGGCAACCCGATGACCCCGCCCCCCGCCCGACGCCGTCGGACCGGCACGCCCGAGCGCAGCTACCCGCGCCGCGGTTCGGTACGTCGCGCACAGATGATCACGACCTACGGCGTCGGTTCGATGGTCGCTGTGGACAACGAGTCGTTCATAGTGACCGGTATCGACTCGTGGAACATCAGCGAGGCACCCACCATCCATGAGCACCGGCTGGCCCGCGTGCTCGGCGTGAAGGCGTTCCGCCTACCCCCGGCGTCGGACGACACCAGCAAGGACGGCGTGCACGTCCGCCGTTTCCCTCTGTGGCATTCGTGCCCGACCTGTAATGCCCTTCAGCATGTGCGCCGGTTCAACTCGCCGCCAGGGAAGAACGAGTGCGGGGACTGCGACGAGGAACTCGTCCCTTCGCGTTTCGTCATGGCATGCGCCAAGGGCCACATCGCAGACTTCCCCTACTGGAAGTGGGCGCACCGCAAGAACCGACAGGAGGCCGACTCCGGCTTCTGCGGCGGTGAGATGCGGCTGCGTACCAGTGGCAAGACCGCGTCCCTCCGCTCGGTCCTGATCTCCTGCACGTGCGGGATTCCGGAAGTGTCCATGGAGGGGGCGTTCCGCCGCTCCGCTCTGTCCGACCTGAAGGTCTTCTGCAGCGGCCTGCGCCCCTGGCTGAAGGATGCGCCGACCGAGTCCTGCGCCGAGAGTCCTCGCACTCTCCAGCGTGGTTCGTCCGTCGCGTGGCAGCCCATCGTGAAGACGGCTCTGTCGATCCCCCCGTGGAGCGACGGCGACATCTCCCGTCTCGAACCCCACTGGGATGCTCTCCGCGAGCTGAACGCCGACGGAATAGAGATCTATCTCAAGGCCCTCACACTGCAGGAGAACTACGAATTCTCTGCCGAGAGGGTCATCGCACTCCTCGACGCGGAGAACCACGAGGATGCGGGACCCGATCAGGAGGAGGGCCACGACCACGCCTACGTGACATTGCGGAAGCAGGAGTACGAGCGGCTGATCACCGGACGCCCGGAAAGCGAGACGGACCGCGAGGACCAGTTCGTCTGTGAACCGCCTCGCTCGTCCGCCTCTTCTCTCGCTCCGTACGGGCTCGCGGGCCCGATGCTGGTCAAGCGACTTCGTGAGGTCCGGGCGCTCAAAGCGTTCTCCCGGGTCGACACCCCGGAGACGCGCACCGACGTCCATGAGGCCGCGCTATCCGTGGCCCCCATGGACTGGTTGCCTGCCATGGAGGTGCAAGGCGAAGGCGTCTTCCTCCGGCTCGACGAGCGGCGACTCGATTCCTGGGCGGAGAGCGTTGCGGTCGCCGCACGGGTCGAACGGATCCGGAACAACCACCTGCGCATGCTCCGGGAACGCGCCCAGCACCCACAGTCCGTGCCCGATTCGCCGGCAAGTGCCCGCATGGTGCTGCTGCACACTTTGGCGCACGCGCTGATCAACGAGTGGAGTCTGGACGGCGGTTACCCGGCTGCCTCGTTGCGGGAGCGACTCTACGCGGACGACTCCATGGCGGGCATGCTCATCTGCACGGCGACCAGCGACTCCGCCGGAAGCCTCGGCGGGCTGGTCGCCCAGGGGGAACCCGACCGCTTGGAGCCCACGCTGCGCTCGGCCCTGATCAGAGCCCAGTGGTGCTCGGCGGACCCCCTGTGCGTCGAGTCCGAGGGCAGCGGGGTGGGCGGCATCAACCTCGCCGCCTGCCACGCCTGCGTCCTGCTGCCCGAGACCAGCTGCGAGCACAACAACGGCCTTCTCGACCGTGCCCTGCTGATCGGGACTCCGGAGGATCCGTCGATCGGATTCTTCAGCGAGGCACTGATGCTCTGATCGCGCTGTCATACGGCCTGGCTCAGCTCAGCCTCGAAGTGCGACTGGGCCAGGTCCAGCGCCTCGTCCGGGTCGTAGCCGTGGGCCCGTAGCCAGTGGAGGAGGTCGGCGATCAGGTCGATCGCCGCCTCCTGCTGGAACGCCGCACGGATCCGCCCCATCCCGGGGCCCGGCGTCACACCTCCCGCGTAGAGGGTCAGGCGCGCCTCGCCCTTGGCGACCCTCGGGTCGTCGACGTGGCCGGCGGACGAGGCGAGTCGGGTGACCAGGTCGCACCAGACGAGCTTGGAATCCGCACCCAGGATCACGCCCCACCGTTCCGACACAGCATCCATCAGCGCCATCCCGCGCCCCCTCTCGGCGTCCGGGCCGACCGAAAGGAGCGTCGGCAGGGCCCGGGTGTCAGGGTCGCGGAGACCAATGCGCAGATACGTATCCCGCATCTCGACCAGAAGCGTGCACGGCGTTCCCGCGCCGATATGCCGAATCACATTCGCCACCAGCTCGCTCACGCAGATCTCGGCGGCCTCGATCACGTCCGGCAGCCCCCACAGCCGCAGGTGCAGCCGCATGACGCGTCTCAGTCCGGCAACCTCTTCGGGCTCCGCCAGGAAGGGCAGCTCCCAGGGGTTTCGCGTCATGCAGCCGTCGATCCTGTTCGTCACGAGCGCACGCCTTTCACCGGAGCGAGCCCGCGGACTTCACCCATCGTGAAGAACAGTGACTCACAGTTGTCCCGCATTGAGGATGCCAAGTGCCGATCCCTTCGTGCAATGTGCACGGCGAGATTCGCTCCTTCGGGTGATTGGCGGCCGCCGTCCAATCCGATGGGATGGAAACTCCGTTACAAAAAGGGGAGTTGAGTTGTCCGGTTCACCCACGGCACGTCGCCGTCGACTGGCGATCGAGCTCAAGAAGCTCCGCGACGAGAGCGGCCTGACCTGCAACCAGGTCGGCAAGGAACTCGACTGGAGCGGCTCCAAGGTCAACCGCCTGGAGACCGGCCAGGGCCGGGTGCAGCCCTCGGACGTGGAGGCTCTTTGCCGCTTCTACGGGACGCCCGACGAGCTGCGCGACCTGTTGAAGTCCCTCGCGAAAGAATCGAAGACCAAGGGCTGGTGGCACGCCCACGGCGACGCGGTGCCTTCGTGGTTCTCGGTGTACGTGGGTTTGGAACAAGCTGCCTGCAGCATGCGCACCTACCAGGGAGAGTTCGTGCCCGGCCTGCTGCAGACGCCCGAGTACGCCACTGAAATGAGCCGCGTCACGCCCGACCTCCCCCACGAGGAAATCCAGCGCCTCGTCGATGTCCGCATGCGTCGCCAACAGTTGCTGTCGGCTGCGGACGGACCGGACTTCTGGTCCGTGATCCACCAGAGCGCGCTCATGCATGTGATGGGCAGTCGAGAGGTCATGACGGCCCAGCTCGAACGTATTCTGAAGATGTCGAGGCTGACGAACGTCACGGTGCAAGTACTGCCGTACGACGCCGGGGCGTACCCCACGACCGGGCCGTTCACCGTGCTCGGCTTCCCCGAGCAGGAGGACCCTGATGTGGTGTACAGAGAGGGTCTCACCGACTCGATCTATCTGGAACTCCCAGCAGATGTCAGTGTCTACACCCGAGCTTTCGACCATCTCAGGGCCCTCGCTCTGAGCCCGCAGAGATCAGCTGCTCTGATCCGTTCCGCTATGGAGGAACACTCACGATGAAACTGCCTCCCACAGTCTCGCAGTGGCGGAAGAGCAGCTACAGCAACGGCGCAGGCGGCGAGTGCGTCGAGGTCGCGGACCTGCATGCAGCGATTGGTGTACGGGACTCCAAGCAGCCCCGCGGGCCGCACATAGCCGTACGCCGCAGCGCGTGGGCGGGCTTCGTCGCATTCCTGCGCACCCAGTAGGTCAGGGTCCGATCCGCGCCGTCACCGTTCACGGGGGTGTCCGGTGCTTCAAGCCGTGCCATGCTCCACGCCCCCATCGCGCTTAGCTTGTTCTTGATGGCGCAGTTCGCTGTCGCGTGATCGTTTGTGTAGCTTCAGCCCTTGATCCGCCGAGCGGTGCCGGCAGGCTGCCGCTCTGGGCTCGCGGCTGACTACGACGCGGGGGTCCTGCGTCCCGCACGCCCCCGCGATGCCGTGCAGGGCCTGGCACTTGCTGCGGCAGCCACAGCCTGGGCCCACGTGCTGACGCGACGGCTTGTCCGCAGCGGTCGAACAGCATCCCGAACTTGACCGCGCAAGAGGATGTCCGGCGGGCGGGAGCGGCAGCCTTGGCGTGATCCTTTGCGCTGACCAGAGCGCGAGTTTCACCGGCCCCTGAGACCGCCGTCGGAGGTAAGTCTGCTGCACCACGATGCTCCATCGGTGAGTCCTTCGTCCGTGGTCCGAAGATCTCGATCACCGAGCAGGCCCTGGCGGGCGGCTGACATGAAGGAGCCCCCGAAGTGGACCTTGGGTTCTAGTGGTCGTCGCAACACCCCAGTTCAAGGGGTGCGATGGATTTCGAGATCCGTAAGGACCGGGCGAAGCCGCAGGGACGGAAGAA